>JAZQZJ010000029.1:0-36034 GCA_045633955.1 Agathobacter sp.
TTAAAAGAAACTGTGCAAAAGCAGGTATCCAGCAGGAGATTCGTAAACGTGAACATTACGAAAAACCATCAGTAAAGCGTAAAAAGAAATCTGAAGCAGCTAGAAAGAGAAAATTTAACTAATTTTTGAATCTAAACGCAAATTCAAAGGAACTTCGTGAAAACGAGGTTCCTTTTTTCGTGTATGGAATGCTTGCGTTTGTATGGGAACAAATAGGTAATGGAATTTATAGTTTATTTAACATGAAAAAAGTTATAAAGATTCGCCTTTTAGGTGAAATACTTCCCTTATCACGTCATTGTATTTCAAAGAGATCCCTTTTATAATCTATTTGTAAGCTTACAAAATAGAATTATAAAAGAGGTAACAAAAATGGAATTAGGAAATAAAATTAAATCTCTTCGTTTAAAAGCTGGACTTACACAGGAGAAGCTTGCAGATGAATTAAATGTGAGTTTCCAGACAATTTCAAAGTGGGAGAATAATGTATGTGCACCTGATATTGCTATGCTACCAAAGCTATCCGTATTTTTTGGTGTAACAATAGATGAATTATTTGATTTGACAAGTGCTCAAAAGATGAGTCGTATTAAAAATATGTTAGATATGGAGCGTGAATTACCATACAATACATTTGTAGAGACGATAGATTTTTTGAAAGAGCAGTTAGAGGTACATGAAGACAAAGGAAAAATCTATGGAATGATTGCACATGTATATCATCATCGAGTGGTAAGTGATTGTGATAAGGTAGCAGAATATGCAAAAAAATCAATGAGAGAAAAACCAGAAGTGAAGGACTGCCAGTGGCTTCTTGATAAAGCAGAAGGAGCTGTTGTTGCAGATTGGAATTTTGCAAATCATTTAAAGACAATTCGTTTCTTTATGGAACAGGTGGAAAATCACCCAGAAATTGCTAGAAATTATTTATACTTAATGGATAACCTGCTCGGAGACAATCGTACAGAAGAAACCAAGAAATATCTGCAAATTTACCGCACATTAGAAGGTCACAAAGAATTTTTAGTCCCTTATTATGAAGCTTTGATTGCAAGTGCCGAGCATGATGTCGCACTTGCTGAGCAAAAAATAGGGGAATTAAAGGAAGATTACGCAGAAGATGAAGGTGCACTGTTTACAGTAGGGGATTATTATGCAAGTCAGTGTAACTATGAGGAAGCAATTCAATATTATGAAAAGAGTTATGAATTAAGTGAAAAACCAAGATACTATGATCCTTTGCATGGAATCGCCCTCATTTATGAAATTCAAGGAAAATATGTAGAAGCAGTAAAAACATATGACCGTATTATACTGAATTTGGCAGAGGAATGGAATTTCACAGAGGGGGAAAACGTGAATGTTATTTTGAGAGAAAAACAACGTTTGCTGGAAATGATATAGTGAATTGTTTTAGTGGTTAATTTGCATCAATGTTACGATAAGTAACATGATTGTTTTGCCAAAGATATGTACAAAAATTTCTTTATACATTACGATTTGTGAAAAATAAGGAAAAGAGGACGGTTTTATGTCATTAGGAGAAAAGATTAGATTTCTAAGATCAAAAGATTCAATTACACAAGAGGAACTTGCAGAGAAATTAAACGTGTTGCGTTCGGCAATTGCTAAGTGGGAAACAGATAAAGGTACTCCTGATATTGCTAATCTGAAAATGATATCTCAGATGTTTGAAATCAGTATTGATGATTTATTGAATGATGAATACGAATTTAGTGATTCTATTACAGATGAGGAAAAGACCGATATTGGTTGTTTAAAGTATACAGGTTACTATTGGAATATAGAACTGAAAGGTTGGAATGACGGAGTTTTTAATGTTCTTATTGTAGGAGAGGATAAAGAATTTATTTTTTATCAAAAGAAAGATAATTCTGTGTATGGATTACTTGGAAAGAGATATATTACTTCAATTAATAGGGAAGAAAAATGCAATGCAGAATCTGGGCGGTCAGAATTTATAGGTAGAAGCCATTTTTGTAAGAAACATGTTCTTCTTGAATTGGCAAAAAAAGAAGGGGTAATTCAGGGATTTTTTGATTTCCGCAATGATGATTATAGGGATGTTATTATAAATTCTTTTACTGATGAAAATATTTCTCTAAAAATTGGTGGAGAAATAGGTATAGATATGATTTCTAAGATAGAGGAATTGTGATTATTCAGGAATATGTGGTGAAAAAGAAAAGTAAAATTTGGATTGCAATAAAATAAGAGATATGTGCTGTATTTAAGAGACAGTCCTACCTATGAGATGGTAGGACTGTTTTTGTAATTGTTGACAAATGGGAATTATATAAATATAATATAAATAGATTTATATAAAGCGGTTTATATAAAAGCGTTCATATTATTGGAGGGTATATGGCAAGAAAAACACAGATTAGCAAGGAAGTTATCTTAGAGGCCGCATTTAAAATGTTACTTTGTGAAGGATATATGGCGATTAATATCACTAGTCTTGCAAAAGAGATTGGTTGCTCAACACAGCCGATTGCTTGGCATTTTGGAAATATGGAGGGATTACGTGCACAATTACTTGAGTATTGTCTGACATATCTCAAAGACCGATTTACCATTGAAGGTGAACATGTATCAGGAGTTTTAGAAGGAATTTCTTTTCGATATATTGAGTTGGCATGCGATTATCCAAACTTATATAAGTACTTATATATGAGTGAACAAGATGGAGAAAAAATGGCAACAATTGCAAAATCGCTTCGTGCAGAGAATCATGACAAAGTAATACAGATGCTGGAGAAAGAGTATGGTATTTCAGCAGAGGCAGCAGAAAAATACTTGTTGAATATGCAGTTATATGTACATGGGATTGCTTCATTTGCAGTAACTAAAATTTCGATTACCTCCAAAGAGGTAATTATGCAGATGGTACATGATGCAAGTGAGGCCTTTTTAAAACATCTAAAGGAATAAGATGAATTTATAAAAGATGGAACGGATTGCTAATGGTTTAAGAGAGGGAGAGATTGTATGAAGATTATTAGAGATATGAGTATTAAATGGAAAGTAATGCTACCAATAATTATTTTGGCATTTTTGTTACTGATTGCGTGTTTGCAGGCGAATATTGCAACTGCACGAATGATGCAGTATTCAACACAGATATCAGAAAGTTTTACGGAAATAACACCGGAGGTAGAGGAAATTATCAAGCAACAAGAAAGCCTCTATCAGGGAATGAAGAGTTCAAATCTTGTGAAAATGGTTATTGCAGTACTAGCAACTATTTTACTGTTAGTAGTGTCAATGATAGGCGTATTGAAACCATTGCTTGGCATGCAGGAAAAATTGAATCAGATTATTAAAGATATAGAAGATGGTCATGGAGATTTATCTGAGCGTGTAGAAGTAAGAGGAAAAGATGAAATTGGTCAGGTAGCCCAGGGAATCAATGCATTTATGGCTTCACTTGAGGAGGTTATGCATCAGGTAACACTTAATTCAGAGAAGTTGAATCAGGTAACAAATAATGTATCGGAACGAGTGATAAATGTAAATACAAATTCTACAGATATCTCTGCAAGTATGCAGGAATTGTCAGCTACAATGGAAGAGATATCAGCTTCAATTAGTACTATTCGTGAAGCTACAAGTGATGCAAATGATAAAGTGGATGTATTGGCGGATGCATCTAAGAGTTTGGTTGGTTACGCAGATCTGATGCAACAACGTGCATCCGATTTAGGCGACAGGGCTATCGAAAATAAGCAAACTACTAGTGATGTGGTAAAAGAAAATATTGCGAAGTGGAAAAAAGCAGCAGATGATAGCAAACAGGTAGAGCGTATTAATGAACTTACCAATGATATTTTAAGTATATCGAGTCAGACAAACTTACTTGCTTTAAACGCATCTATTGAAGCAGCGAGAGCAGGAGAAGCAGGAAGAGGTTTTGCAGTTGTTGCAGATGAAATTCGACAGTTGGCAGATTCTAGCCGACAGACTGCAGATAGCATTCAGGAATTGAATAAAATGGTTACTTTAGCAGTAAATGAATTGGTAAATAGTTCTAGCTTTATTGTGTCATATATCAATAATACGATTATGCCAGATTACGATGGCTTTGTGGATTCTGGTAAACAGTACAGTCAGGATGCAGAGCATGTAAATCATATCGTAACAGAATTTTATGGGATGTCGGAACAGTTAAAACAGTTGGTTGATAATATCAACGGAACTATTTCTGATATTGCCATAGCAATCGAAGGTAGTGCAGAATGTGTGGCAGATGCTGCTACAAACACAGCTGCATTAGCAGAAGATGTAAAAGCGGTGGCGGATGAAATGAATGAAAATAAAGTTATTGCAGATGAATTATGTTCTGAGACAGAACGATTTGTGGGGTAATTACAAAATAGAAAATATGGCTATCTACTTTTCGTAGGTAGCTATATTTTTTTATACAAGTATGATAGATGTATAGGAGGTACGGAGAATGAATCAATATGTAACAGGATCAATTATTAAAGAATTACGTGAAAAGAATCATATGACACAGGCTGAACTTGCAGAAAAATTATGTGTATCCGATAAGACGATTTCAAAATGGGAAACTGCGAAAGGATATCCAGATATTTCATTACTAGAGCCAATCGCAAAGATTTTTGGTGTTTCCATTACAGAACTTATTTCAGGGAATACTGTTAGCAATGTCAATGTGTCTGCGAATATGTTACGTTCTTTGTTTTATGTGTGTCCCGTTTGTGGAAATGTGATTCATACCATGGGACAGGCAGTCATTCATTGTCATGGAATACTACTTTCACCATGTCAGGCAGAAGAAACGGATGAACATCATATGATTTTTATTGAAAGAGTGGAAGATGAATATTATATTCGAATTGATCATGATATGACAAAGCAACATTATATTTCGTTCATTGCGGGAGTATCATCGGATAAAATACAAATAATAAAGCTTTATCCAGAAGGAAATGCAGAGGCTAGAATAAAGATAAATGGAGTAAAAAAGATTTATTTTTATTGTAATCGAGATGGGTTGTTTTCAATGAAAGTTTTAAAAGGAATTGATGATAAGGTAAAATAAAAATTTCACTTACGAAAAAATTTTTCAAGTGCTAAAATTATAAAGTAGAGTATTGAAAAACATATTTTTTGAGGTGAAAGAATGTTTGAAAAAGGCAGTTTTGTTGTAAATGCAAACAATGGAATTTGTGAAATAAGTGATATTGTAACAATGAGTATGACTGGTGAGGAAAAAGAATATTATGTTCTGGTTCCAATTGAAGAAAAGACAGCAAAAGTGTTTTTGCCAGTAGATATTGCAGAAAAAAGAATTCGTTCTGTTATGAAAAAAGAAGATGCTTGGAAACTTATTCGAGAAATAAAAGCTGTAGATGAAGCATTGGTGGAAAATGAAAAAGAACGTGAAAAGATTTATAAAGAAGCTATTAGTAGCCGAGATCCAAAACGCTTGATTAGTATTATGAAAACATTGTATATTCGCAGACAAAAACGATTGGATGAAGGAAAGAAAACGACAGCAATAGATGAGCGTTATTTTAGACTTGCTGAGAATCATCTTTATAGCGAATTGGCATTTTCATTAGGGGTGCAAAAATCAGAAGTAAGTCAGATAATTGAAGACAGCATGCAAGGCTGATTCGGATGACACGAATCGTATCATCAATGTGACAGGAAGTTTCTAGAGATTTTTCTATTATCCTTGTTATTTTAAAGATGTCTGAAAGACAGATTTAAAAGTGGAAGGATGAAGAGAAATGAAACAGAATGGAAAAAGAGTGTTATTTTGTGGCGTAAGTAGTATCGTAGCATTTATTGTTTGGACAGTATTAATACAATGCATAGATGTACAAGCAGTAGGAGTAAATGGGACGAATATCGGATTTGCCACATGGAATTGTTGGTTTCATAAATTGACCGGCGTGCATATGGAAATTTATACCATTACGGACTGGCTCGGCTTGGTTCCAGTATTTGTATGTATGGCATTTGCTGGACTTGGATTGGTACAACTGATAAAAAAAAGAAGTCTTTGGAAAGTAGATTATGATATTATTGTTTTAGGGATATATTACATTGTAGTAATTGCAAATTATCTAGTATTTGAAATGATTCCTGTGAACTATAGACCCATATTGATTGAAGGTGTCATGGAGGCATCTTATCCATCTTCAACGACACTATTAGTACTTAGTGTCATGCCAACACTTATGTTTCAAGCAAAGCGACGCATAAAGAAAGAAGTTGTGAAAACCATGATTGGTCTTTTTACAATAATTTTTTCTGTGTTTATGGTGATTGGAAGGCTTGTTGCAGGTGTACATTGGTTTACAGATATTGTGGGAGGGATTCTACTCAGTGCAGGTCTATTCTATTGTTACAAAGCAGTGGTTTTGTTAGGTAGCAAAGGAGAAAACTAAGTGGGAGGTTGTACCATGGAATTTCATGAAAAACTTCAAGTCTTGAGAAAAGAAAGAGGTCTTACCCAGGAAGAATTAGCAGAAGACTTGTATGTATCGAGAACAGCTATTTCAAAATGGGAATCTGGAAGAGGATATCCAAGTATAGATTCTTTAAAAGAAATATCCAAATTTTTTTCGGTGTCCATTGACGATTTGTTATCAGGCGAAAAATTGCTTTCCATTGCGGAAAAAGAAAATAAGTCCAACATTCGAAGTATGTGCGATTTATTGATGGGAGTAGTGGATGTATGTATGTTTCTATTAATTGTTTTGCCACTTTTTCCGAATATAGTAGATGGTCATGTTTACTCGGTAAATCTATTGGGTTACACACAAAGTACACCCTTTGTTCGTATGATTTACTGGATATTATTTGTTGTACTTGTTGTGATTGGAATGATAAAAATTCTACTTACGCAATGCAAAGTGGAAATGGGACAAAAGATAGTAACAATTTCTTCCATGACAATTAGTATTGTAACAACCATTTTTCTGGCAATGACCAGAGTGGTTTATGCAACTACAGTAGTATTTCTTTTATTTGTATTAAAAGGAATATTGCTTTTAAAGAGAATATAAATTATAATACATTTATTGGGAATGAGGCTCTCCCATGGGATAACCCTAAACCGCGATTATGCTGATGGCTTCTGCGTGAATTTACGCAGAAACTGTCGGCTTTTTTATTTATATCAAAGGAGAATGTTATGTTAACGAGTATAGCACTGATTTTATTATTAGGTTTGATGGCAGGATGGATGTTTTCAAAATGTAAGTTGCCAAGTTTGATTGGGATGATTGTTGTGGGAATGGTACTAAGTCCATATGGCTTGGATTTGGTAGATGACTCCATTCTTGCGATATCAGGAGATTTAAGACAGATTGCGTTGGTAATTATTTTAACTAGAGCAGGATTATCACTGAATATTTCGGATTTAAAGAAGGTTGGAAGACCTGCTGTTTTGATGTGTTTTGTTCCTGCATGTGTGGAAATGCTTGGAACCATCATTTTTGCTCCACTGTTATTAGGTGTATCCATTTTAGATGCTGCTATTATTGGAAGTGTGATTGCAGCAGTGTCACCCGCTGTAATTGTTCCAAGAATGATTCGATTAATAGAGGAAGGATATGGAAGCAAGAAGAGTATTCCACAAATGATTTTGGCAGGTGCATCAGTAGACGATGTTTTTGTGATTGTTGTTTTCACTGCACTTACTACGTTGGCATCAACAGGAGAAATGTCTGTAACAAGTTTTGGCCAAATTCCAATAGCAATCCTATTAGGTGTGTTGTTAGGATGCGTGGTGGGCATATTGCTGGTATGGTTTTTTAAAAAAATTCATATGCGTGATTCTGTAAAGGTAATCATTATACTTAGTATTTCGTTTTTATTATTAGAAGTACAAAATAGATTCGAGGGAATAATTCCAGTATCCGGTTTACTTGCGATTATGAGTGTGGGGATTGTATTGAATCAAACATATAATGTTTTAGCAAAACGTTTATCGGTAAAATACAATAAGCTTTGGCTAGGGGCAGAAATATTTTTATTTGTATTAGTTGGAATTGCTGTGGATTTGCGTTATGCAATGGCAGCAGGAGCAGTTGTGATTCTTCTCGTGGTACTTGCTTTGGGCTTCCGCATGATAGGGGTAGCTTTGTCTTTGGTAAAAACGAACTTAAATAAAAAAGAAAGATTTTTTTGTGCAATCGCATATACACCTAAAGCGACTGTGCAGGCTGCAATTGGAACAATACCATTAACGATGGGATTAGAGTGTGGGGAAATTGTACTGATGGTAGCAGTAGTAGCGATATTGCTTACCGCACCATTTGGGGCGATTTGTGTAGATAATTTATATAAGAAATTATTGAAAACGTAAAGTGAACTTGACAAAATGTAATCTCAATGCTATATTAAAGGTGTAATAAGGTAAAGTTAACTTTACGTTTGAGATCGAGTATAGGAGGTCATCGTGAAGAATCGAATAGAAGAAATCAGAAAAGAACGTGGCATTCGTCAGGAAGAATTTGCAAAGAGTATGGGTGTATCCAGACAGACGATTAGTTCATTGGAAAACGGGCGATACAATCCCTCGATTATATTGGCATACAAAATTGCGAAGTATTTTGGGATGAACATTGAAGATGTGTTTATTTTTGAAGAGGAAGATTTGAAATAGGAGGATGAAAGTATGAAGAATAAGAGATATTTAGTTTCAGTATTATATATTTTTATTGGTGCTATTTTGTTTGGTTTAAGCTTTGCTGGAATCGTAGATGAGTTTTGGAATGGAATGGGTTCTGCACTTATAATAGTAGGTGTGATTCAGTTGGTTCGAATATATCGTTTTTATAAGAACGAAGCCTATCGTGAAAAGATAGAAATTGAAGCAAATGATGAGAGAAATCGTTTTCTCCGTAATAAAGCATGGGCATGGGCAGGATATTTGTTTGTAATGATTATGGCTGTTGCTTGTATCATTTTAAGAGTTTTGGGGCAGGATACTTTGTCTATGGCTGCTTCAGGATCTGTATGTCTTATGTTAGTTTTATTCTGGATATCACATTTGATTTTGCGAAGAAAGTATTAAGGTGAATTTGAGATGAGTAAAAGAACAAGACAATATATCGGATTGTTTTCTGCTATCATTGCATATTATGGGATTCATGAAGGCGCACATTTGATATATGCGTTGTGTATCGGCGTGTTTAGACAGATTAATTTTATGGGACTAGGTATGCAGATTGATGTATACGTAGAGCATATGACGTCACAACAGTTGGGTGTGTTTTGTATTGTGGGTTCTATTGCCACAACAATAACTGCGTGTGTATTGGTAGTTTTAGCAGATAAAATAAAGGATATGTCATCAAAGTGTTTCAAAGCATGTATGTATTATATTACGATTGCAATGCTATTGATTGATCCATTATATTTGAGCTTGCTTTGTGGTATGTTTGGTGGTGGAGATATGAATGGAATATCATTACTTATATCAGAGATGGTAGCTCGAATTGGGTATGGAATTCTATTAATTGTAAACATGGTAGTATTTTTTAAAATTGTATTACCGAAGTATAAATTAGGGTTTCAAGAGTAAAGGAGTCGATTTATGAAAGGACAGAAAAAAGAACCATGGAGAATTGTGGTTGGAGTTATTGCAATTATCTATATTATATATATGTGGGTAGAAAAAGATGTTGTGGCAATTTATAGTGCGATGCCAGCAGAACAGGCTCTTCCACTTATTGTGACAACGATTGCAGTATCCTTGTTTAAAGTAGGTGCTATTACAGTGGGAATCCTGTTTATCAAATGGATTGTTGCAAAGTTTAAAAAATAAGAAAATGATGAGAGGCATTTATGTGAAAGCATAGATGTCTTTTTTTATGGGAGATACAGTTGAAAAGACAGATATTGCAAGGTATACTATTATTTAAGTTTGTCATTAGGAGAAAAAATATGGCAATTGATAAAGTAAAAGCTTTTTTAAAAACATATAATATAGAACATCGTGTGTTAGAATTTGATGTATCTAGTGCTACGGTGGAATTGGCGGCTAAGGCATTGAGTTGTGAAGCTTGTCGTATCGCGAAAACACTTTCCTTTATGGTAAATGAAAAGCCAGTTTTAATTGTAGCTGCAGGAGATGCAAAAATTGATAATCCAAAGTTTAAACAGCAATTTGCTACAAAAGCAAAAATGTTGTCTCCACAGGAAGCAGAAGAATTGGTGGGACATGCAATTGGTGGTGTTTGTCCTTTTGCAGTAAATGAAGGTGTAGAATGATCTATGAAAATCGTAGTCTTAGTTGAAAATACAAGCATAAATGAAAATTTATCCGGTGAACATGGTTTATCGTTATACATAGAGACAGAAAAGCATAAAATCTTATTTGATATGGGACAAACGGACCTTTTTGTAAAAAATGCAAAAAGGCTAGGTGTTGATTTAACAGAGGTAGATATTGCGATTCTTTCTCATGGACATTATGATCATGGAGGTGGATTGAAAAAGTTTTTGGAAATCAACGAAAAAGCACCTGTATATATCAGCAAATATGCATTTGAGCCGCATTATAATGGAACAGAAAAATATATCGGTTTGGATGTGAATTTGTGTGAATCAAAACGAATTGTGTATACAGATGATGTGATAAGGATTGCCAAAGGCCTTACATTGTATCATTGTAATAGCAAAGAGAAATCGTATGATTTAGGCAGTTTTGGTCTGAATAAGAAAATAGGAGATGTGTTTGTACCTGATGATTTTCTTCATGAGCAGTATTTATGTATGGAGGAAAATGGAAAGAAAATTTTGCTGAGTGGTTGCTCACACAAGGGAATTCTAAACATTGTAGAATGGTTCAAACCAGATGTACTGATTGGTGGTTTCCATTTTTCGAAATTCTCATTGGATGAGACATTAGAAAGTTATGCGAAGATATTGGATGGAGTTGATACGATGTATTATACTTGTCATTGTACTGGAATGGAGCAGTATCAGTTCATGAAGAAAACGATGAAGAAGCTTTCTTATGTTGCGGTAGGACAAATGATTTGTATTTAAGGAGAATTAATTATGCGTTTTACATATTGTCCACATTGTGGAAAGGAATTAATAAAAAAAGAAATTGGAGACGAGGGGCTTGTGCCTTTTTGTGAGAACTGTAGCATTCCATTATGGGATATGTTTGAAACCTGTATTATCACAGCTGTAGTGAATGAAGAAAATGAAGTAGCACTATTGAAGCAAAGTTATGTAACCACAGCAACGTATGTATGCGTGGCAGGTCATATGAAGATTGGAGAATCTGCAGAAGAAACCGTGGTCCGTGAAGTAAAAGAAGAACTTGGATTAGATGTAGAAGAATTGAAGTTCATAAAAAGTTATCCATATGAGAAAAAAGAGATGTTGATGCTTGGATTTAAAGCAAAAGTGAAAAAAGCAGATTTCGTATTTTCTCAGGAAGTAGATACTGCGAAATGGTTTAAGTACGATGAAGCATTGGAAAATATTCGTGAAGGCAGTATTGCATGGCAGCTTGTAAAGGCGGTTATTGAGGAGTAAAAATATGGCACACATCACAACATATACGGGAAAACATTTTGATCCGATAAAACCAGATAAAAGTACAATTGATATTCAGGATATTGCACATGCATTATCTTTGACCTGCCGAGGAAATGGACATGTAAAGAATTTCTTTTCGGTTGGACAGCATTGTGTGTACTGTGCAAAAGAAGCAGAAGCAAGAGGGTATTCAAAAAGAATCATTTTAGGATGTCTGCTTCACGATGCCAGCGAGGCCTATATGTCGGATGTTCCTCGCCCATTTAAAGAGATGTTAGTTGAATATCAGCAGTTAGAAGATAGGTTGATTGATTTAATATATGAACATTTTCTAGGCAGCGTTTTGACGGAAGAAGAACAGGGAAAAGTAAAAGAAATCGACGATGATATCTTATACTTTGACATGATAGAGCTTTTAAATGTACCGCAAGAGGGAACTGCACCAAAGATGTATATAGAACTGGATTATTCGGTACAGCTATTTGAAGATATCGAGCGTGCGTATATTGAAATTTTTGAGAAATATATAGATAGAGAGAAGTAATAACATGGAATTAAAATTAGAAAAAGGTCGTCCACAGGATGAAACAGGCAGATTGGAAAAGGAAATTCGTACCTATGATTTATTAGATTCATTAGGAATTGAATATGAACGAGTAGATCATGAAGAAGCAAATACCATGGAGGCTTGTGCAGCAGTAGATGAGGTACTGTCTCCAGCAGTCATCTGCAAGAATTTATTTTTATGCAATACACAGAAAACAAAATTCTATCTGCTTATGATTAAGAATGATAAAAAGTTTAAAACAAAAGAAATTTCGAAGCAGATTAATAGTTCTCGACTTTCCTTTGCACCACCAGAATATATGGAGAAATATCTAGATATTACACCAGGTTCTGCAAGTGTTATGGGACTGATGAATGATGTGGAAAATGAAGTAATGCTTCTCGTGGATGAAGATGTGTTAAAAGCTGAGTATTTTGGCTGTCATCCATGTATCAATACGTCTAGTATGCGTTTAAAGGTGATGGATGTATTTGGGCCATTTTTAGAAGCAGTCCATCATGAATATCAGACTGTAACCTTAGTAGGCGAAGACTAAAGAGAAAATGAAAGCTGTGCAGCATCCATGATTAGGATAAGACGCACAGCTTTTTTAGTGTTTATAAAAAGTTTGTTTTTAAGCAAGTACCTACATCACCGAGGATTTCTGTGACTTCATCACGATTTCCGTCATTAGCAAAGGTTTGATATGCATGAAAGCACCCCTGGATAATTATAGAAAGAACGATATTTCTGCGAAGTCCAAATGCTTGATCGGGATATTTAGAGGTAATATAGTTCATCAGCGCAATATATATTTTCTCTGAAAGATAGCCCTGTCTGCTGCCAGAGAAGAGGATATTGGTAATATCACTTTTGGCAATTAATGCATCCGCTAACTCACGTGTTGCAAGGGCTGGATCGGTGATGATACTTTCTGGATGTGGTAATTCTTTGATAACAGATTCCATGAATTCATTTTCCATTTGGTCTGTCAAATCATAAATATCATGATAATGGGTATAAAAGGTTGCCTTGTTGATATAGGCGAGCTCTGCTAGTTCCTTTACGGTAATCTTTTCAATCGGTTTTTGTTTTCTTAATTCTAAGAATGCGTTAGAAATGCTTCGTTTTGTGCGTTCCGTTCTTAAATCCATAGTAATTCCTTTTCGTCAATTCTATAAAACTGTTGTATATTTAACCATTGGGTTAAATTGTTGGTGGTTGATTAGTCACCAAATTGCTATAGTTATTTTAACAGAAAAACGACGAGTGTCAATTAGTAAGATAATGGTTTAATAAATGATTCTTGTCTAAAATTTAGTACAAAGAAAAATCTTGCAATTGGAGATTGGAATAGATAGAATACAGGTGCAATTACGAGGAGGAGAAATATGAATCAGGATTTTTATAGAGGAAATGCAATAAATGCATATGAATATTTAGGATGCCATTTAACGGAAACAGGTGCATTATTCCGTGTATTTGCGCCAGCGGCAGCAAGAATTTCTGTCATTGGTGATTTTAATGGATGGAATGAAATACCAATGCAAAAAGTATATGATGGAAATTTTTGGGAATGTTACATTGATGGTGTAACAGAAGGTCAAATGTATAAATACCGTGTTTACCATAGGGATGGAGTTGCGGTAGAACATTGTGATCCATATGGTTTTGGTATGGAGCTTCGTCCAAACCATGCATCAATTGTTCGAAACATGTATAACTACACATTCCATGATGAAGAATGGATGAGAAAGAGAACCGACGGAAAAGATAAGCCAGTGAATATTTATGAAGTACATCTTGGTTCATGGAAAACAAATGCTGGAAACATCAATGGTTGGTACAGTTATCAGGAGGTTGCAAGACAGCTTATTCCATACATGAAATCAAAGGGCTATACACATTTGGAAGTGTTGCCTTTGGCAGAGCATCCAAGTGATAATTCCTGGGGGTATCAGTGCACAGGTTTCTATAGTCCTACTTCCAGATATGGTACAGCAAATGACTTAAAAGAAATGATTGATATGTTCCATCAGAATGATATTGGTGTGATTTTAGACTTTGTACCAGTGCATTTTGCTGTAGATGCTTATGCGCTGGCAAATTTTGATGGAACAGCACTTTATGAATATCCACACGAAGCAGTTGGATATAGTGAATGGGGTAGCAAGAATTTTATGCATTCCAGAGGGGAAGTACAGAGTTTCTTAACTTCTAGTGCGTATTACTGGTTAAAGGAATATCATTTTGATGGACTTCGTATTGATGCCCTTAGTAATATTATTTATTGGCAGGGCAACCAAGCTCGTGGTGTAAACAATAATGCAGTAGACTTTATTAAATACATGAATAAATCCATGAAAGAGCACTTTCCAAGTGCAATGCTTATTGCAGAGGATTCTACTTCCTATGGCGGTGTAACAAAATCGGTACAGGAAGGTGGACTTGGTTTTGATTATAAATGGGATATGGGATGGATGAACGATACCTTGGATTATTTCCGTTTGCATCCATATGATAGAAAAGGAGCATATCATAAACTGACTTTTTCAATGATGTATTATTACAACGAACGATATTTGCTTCCATTGTCCCACGATGAAGTAGTACATGGAAAAGCGACTATTTTACAAAAGATGAATGGTCAGTATGATGTTAAGTTTCCACAGGCAAGAGCTTTGTACATGTATATGTATGCACATCCAGGCAAGAAATTGAATTTTATGGGAAATGAAATTGGACAGCTTCGTGAGTGGGATGAAAAACGTGAGCAGGATTGGGATATTTTAGAATATTCAGCCCATGATATGTTTGCCCGTTTTATGAGAGATTTGCATTTGGTATACGAAGCACATCCTGCATTTTGGGAAAAGGATTATACAGAAGACGGTTTCCAATGGGTTGACTGCCATCAGGAAGAAAAACGCGTGTATGTAATGCAGAGAAATGGCGAAAAAGAAAAAGTTATTGCTATTTTTAACTTCTCAGAACAGGCGCAGAACTATGATTTACGATTGGAAAACGCCAAATATTTGAAGCTGCTTATGGCAAGTGATAATGAAATCTATAATGGAACAGAAAGCTATAAGCATAATGAAAAGTTCAAGCTTGAAAATGGTATGGTAAATATTGAATTAACACCATTTACCGCTATGTACTTTGAAATAAAATAGGAGAAAGCTGTTGCGTAATACAAATATGGCGACAACTTTTCTGCTATAAAAAGGATAAACCCCTAGACGAAATGAGGGAACGTCTAGGGGTTTGTTATTGCTAAGGTCGGAGTTTAGTTACCTTACAAGGTTATGATAGTAATAGAATTAAAAAAACACAATCGTCAATTTACACTAGAGTGTGGAAAATCCGACAGAATGATTGAAAATGTTGGAGTGTACGGATTGAAAATCCAACACATGACTGATATTATATATGTTGTAGTAGTTTCATTAATAAAAATATAAAGGAAGTTTGAAAATACAATAATGAAGAAAGAATATCGTAGTGCAATTCGTTCCAGAAAACTTATCCGACAAGCGTTCATGGAATTATTAAAAGAAAAAGCATTTGAAAAAATAACCGTAACAGATATTGTAAACCGAGCAGATATCAATCGTTCCACGTTTTATGCGCATTATCCAGATGTTATGGGATTGTTGGATGAACTACAGGAAGAAATTATTTCTTTTTTTGATCAATATCTTCGAAAAGTAAGCTTTTCTGATTTGTTACAGAATCCAACCAAGTATTTACGTTTAATTATAAAGATGGCGGGAGAAAATGAGGAATTATACCGTTTACTGAGTAATTCCAATGTAGCAATCAAACAAATGGAAAAAATGAAAAAAATGTTGGTTGAAAGAATTATGTCAACGATAGAAATACCAGAACGTTATATAGATAGTTTTGAGTTTGAGTTTGCAGTTCGTTTTTTTCTGGGTGGTTTTATTGATGTGTATACACAGTGGTTAAAGGGAGAAATTGATTGTACCATTGAGGATATTATTCAGGGTGTATCAAATATGATTGTATTGGTATATCAAGAGGATAAATAAGGGGGAAAAATGGATAAGCAGAAAATTGTAAAGGTTACCATTAGTACAGTAATGATATTGGCAATTATGATTCTTTGTGGAAAAAACTATATGTATGATCATGGTTTATCTGGGAAATATGCCAATACAGAGATAAAAGAGGGACAAATAAAGGTTGCATGTATTGGTGATAGTATTACATATGGACATGGTGTAGATGATTGGGAAAAGAATAATTACCCTGCACAGTTACAAAGTATGTTAGGTGAGGAATATCATGTAGCAAATTTTGGGTCTTCTGGAGCTTGTGTGAATCCAGATGGCGATCAGCCATATAGAGATAGAGCAGTATATGCAGAAAGTTTAGCTTATGATGCAGATATTATCATATTTATGCTAGGGACAAATGATTCGAAGCCAGAAAACTGGACGAATATGGATGAATTTACAGATGATTATATGACACTTTTAAGTACTTACTTAGAAAGTGGAAAACAGCCACAGGTATACATCGGTGTGTGTGCAGAAGCTTACTATACAGAGAAAAACGATCCTGCGACAGGAATTGCAGGTTATGACATTCAGCCAGCTATTGTGGATGATATAGCAGAATATTTAGAGCTTATGCCAACTTCAAGTGTATATCCATTTTCTATGATTGATATTCATTCTTTAACAGAAGCACATCCAGAATGGTTTGAAGCAGATGGAATTCATCCAAATGCGGATGGAGCAAAAGCGATTGCAGAAGCGGTCGTGGAAGCAATTCAAAATTAATTAAATTTATGCAAGACGATGGCTGCCACAAAAGTTTTGAGGCAGCCTATTTTTATGTAGTGTTATGATGTTGTTGTGAGATTTGATAGGTATGGTGTACCAATGTTTTGTATGATTAATTGAGCGATTTCTTTTTCAGAAAAGGTATCTGGATGTTCTAGCCACCATCCAATGGAAGATAGAAGGGCACCTGAATAAAGGTAAAGCGTAAAATCAAGTTTAGGAGATGGTTCATATTCTCCGGCTTCCATTAGAATTGTGCGAAATTCATTATCGAGCTGTTTTTGTACACAGAGTAAAAAGAAGGTGATCATATTGCTATCCTTCAAATTTTTAACTATTTTTTTGTGTTCCTTTAAAAAACAGAGATGTTCTTTTAGTCGTAATTCTGTATATTTAACAGGATCTTCTTTTAAGATTTCAATAGGTGTATTATTTCTAGAACGGGCAATCAAATTAGAAATATAAAAAGAAAAATAGTCATATTTATCGGCAAAATGCTTATAAAAAGTGGTTCTTCGAATCATAGCGGTATCGCAAAGTTCATTTGTTGTAATGGTTTCAAAAGGTTTTTTTTCTAATAATTTTGTAAAAGCATCTTCCAATGCTATGTAGGTTTTTTGAATACGTAAATCTAGTTTTTTTTCCATGAAATCTCCTTGAGATAATGATACAAAATTGCAAAAAATGTTACTTATTTTTCATTAAAAGTTATTTGCATTAGTGACAAAATGTTTGCAATAATTTATCATGATAAGTAACAATTGTCAATTATCTTTTTGGAGAACTATGAAACAAAAGGAGGATGTTAAAATGGAACCAAAACAGAAACAGGGAAATGTTATGGAAACCATTGCGCAGTTTATTGTAGATAAACGAAATTTATTTTTCTTTATTTACATAGCTGCTATAATTTTCAGTATTTTCTCTATGAATTGGAAACAGGTAGAAACGGATGTAACGGTTTACCTAAATGAGAAATCTGAGACAAGACAGGGGCTTGCCACGATGAATGAGCATTTTGCTATGTTTTCATCGGCACGTGTGATGATTTCAAATGTGACTTATGATGAGGCGAAAGCACTTTATGATCAAATCGTAGATGTGGAAGGCGTTACGATGGTTGATTTTAGCAACAAGCCAGAATCGTATAAAGATGCGTATGCACTAATGTCTGTAACCTTTGATGGGAAAGATTTGGAGCAAGAGACGATTGATGCAGTAGCCAACATCAAGGAAATCTTGACCGGTTATGATTATGTGGTAGATACGACAGTTGGTTATGATCAGGTGGCAGATCTCGCTGTACAGATGACAGAAATTATGGGATTTGCCGTTGTGGTTATTGTTGCTGGATTGATATTAACTTCTACAGCCTATGCGGAACTTCCTGTACTTGGATTGACCTTTGGTGCAGCGATTCTTTTAGGTATGGGTACCAACTTTTTACTTGGAAAGATTAGTTTCATTTCGGATTCTGTTGGTATGCTTTTACAGTTAGCCATGGGGATCGACTATGGTATTATTTTAGTGCATCGATTTAGTGCAGAACGTGAGATTTTACCAGCAAGAGAAGCATGTATCAAGGCATTGTCTAAGGCAATTCCAGAAATCACATCTTCTTCGCTTACGACAATTGGTGGTTTGTTTGCCCTTTCCTTTATGGACTTTGGTATTGGTAAAGACTTGTCTATCGTCTTGATTAAGGGAGTCGTACTGATTTTGATTTCTGTATTTACCCTTATGCCAGGTCTTTTGATGCTTTTCTCACCACTTATTGATAAGACTAGACATAAAAATTTATTACCAGATGTTTCTTTTATCGGAAAATTTTGTGCAAAAGCAAAATGGATTATTACACCTATCTTTTTGCTAGTTTTAATAGGGGCATTTTTCTTATCGAATGCATGCCCATATACATATTCCACTATGACACTTCGTCGTAATAATATGAGTGAGCGTCAGCAGGCATATTTCAAGGTAAATGACGTTTTTGGCACCACGAATATGATAGCAATTCTTATTCCAACAGGAAATTATGAAGCTGAAGCACAGATTTTGAAAGAATTAGAAGCTTGTGAGGGCGTAAAATCTACCATGGGTCTGGCTAATACAGAGTTGATGGATGGCTATGTATTAACAGATTCCTTAAATGCAAGAGAATTATCTGAAGTTTTAGGTTTAGATTATGATATGGCAGAAATGCTCTATATGATGTATGCCATGGAAGATGAACAGTATGGAAAATTAATCGATATGGATAGTTATCGAGTTCCAATGTTTGATTTGTTCTGTTTCTTGAAGGATACCTTGGAAAGCAGTGGTATGACTTTAGAGGGAGAAATGGCTGAGATGGCTGAAATGTTAGACATGCTTGATATGGCAAAGGAACAGCTCCAGACAGAAGAATATAGCCGTTTGGTAGTATATGCAGATCTTCCAGATGAGGGAGAAGAGACCTATGCATTCCTTGAAAAAATACATGAAATTGCAGATAAGCATTATGAAAAACCAGTCTATGCAATTGGTAATTCCACAAGTTGTAGAGATTTAGGTAGTACCTTTGCAACAGATAATACCATTATCAGCATACTTTCTATAGTATTTGTTATGGTGGTATTGTTATTTACTTTTAAGTCCGTTGGATTACCAGTGCTTCTTATTATAGTAATTCAGGGAGCAATTTGGATGAACTTCTCGTATCCAACCCTTACAGATACACCATTGTACTTCTTAGGTTATTTGATTGTAAGTTCTCTCCAGATGGGATGTAATATCGACTATGCGATTGTTATCTCCAGTCACTTCAATGAGGAGAAAGAGCATCTTTCAGCGGAAGAAGCGATTGCAGTAGCGGTAAACAAGGCTTTCCCAACAGTACTTACCTCTGGTACGATTATGGCGGTTATGGGATTCCTGTTGGGCGGAATTAGTACAGAGCCTACCAATGCAGTTATGGGTGAGTGTATTGGTCGTGGTACTTTGATTTCAATGGTATTAGTATTGTTTGTATTACCATGTATTTTAGTAATTGGTGATAAATTAATTGAACGCACCAGCTTTAGTATGAAGGGGCCAAGTGTAGATTTGTCAGAATTTGAAGACTTTGGTACCATGCGTGTCAAAGGTCGTATGCATGGCTGGGTAGAGGGTGTTATTGATGGTGAAGTAGATGCAGTTGTTATGGGACGTGTGCATGCAGCTGTTGTTTCAAATAATCTTTCCATCGATATGAAAGAGAAGGACCCGCTTGCGGTAGAAAAGGCAAAACAAGCTTATGTAGATGAAATACAAGAAAGAGAAGACAATACTGTGGAAGGAGGAAACGACGATGAAGTATAAAGCATGGATGAAAAAACTTTGTGTGATTGCAATCGCAGGATGCATGACTTTGTCTAGTATGCCCCTTACTGCATATGCAGCTCCAACAGATGAAGAATCAAATGATGTAGAGATTCCTGAAGATGCGATTTATCTTTCTAGCGTAGAGGATCTTATTGTTTTAGCAGAAAACTGTATTGATGATGATTGGAGTATAGGAAAAACAGTTGTATTACAGAATGATATTGATTTGAGTGGTGTGGAATTTTATGGAATTCCAACTTTTGGCGGTACATTTTATGGAGAAGGACATACCATTTCTGGATGGTCGGTGAAGTATAATTGTTCGGTTGTTGGTTTTTTCCGCTATATTCAATCTACAGCAGTGATTGATGATTTACATATAAAAGGAACAATTCAACCAGTAGGAACAAGTACTATTGTAGGTAGTATTGCAGGTATGAATGGTGGTACAATTCAAAACTGTAGTTTTACAGGTGATGTTTCTGGTAAAGAAATCATTGGTGGTATCGCGGGATTAAATAAAGCATCCAGTATAATTGAAAACTGTATAGTAAATGGTAAAGTATATGGCGAACATTATATTGGCGGTATTGCAGGTGATAATAAAGGTGTTATTCGTCAGTGTACAAATCAGGCAGAAATTAATGCAGAAGTAGACCATAACTCTCTTGGTATGAGTTTAGAATTGGATATAACCAGTATAACAGAAAAGGAAAGTGCCGATACAGCGACAAATATCGGTGGTATTGCAGGAACCAGTACAGGTGTAATTCGTGAATGTGCAAATAATGCAAATGTTGGATACAAAAAAATGGGTTATAATATCGGCGGTATCGTAGGTTCACAGAATGGTTTTGTTGTAGATTGTACTAATTATGGAAAAGTCGAAGGTTCAGATGGTGTTGGTGGTATTGTAGGACAGTTCAAACCAAATATTGTCTTGAAATTTGGTCCAGATCCAATTGAAGCGATGCAAAATAAAATGAATTCTATGATGAGTTCTATGAAAGATTCCATGCAGGAAATGAAAAACAGCATGAGTAACTTGGAGTTTAGTCTGAGTGATGGTTCGTTAGATATGACTGCTGAAATGAATCATATGAAGGATTCATTAAGTTCTTTGGAAAATTTGATAGATCCAGAAACAGGAGAATATGATCCGGATATACTTGAGTCTTTGAAGAATGATTTTAGTAATTCTTTTGATAGAATATATGATGAAAGTACAGAGATTACAAATATAGCAGAATCTTTTGATATTTCATCAAAGATGGAAAATATGATGTCTGAAATGGAAAGTATGATGAGTTCCATGACATCCATGGATATTAGTACAGAAATCGATATTCGAGATGTATCTAGATTTGATAAAGAAAGCGATACTATTGGAAAAATCGCAGGCTGTATCAACTATGGTGAGGTAGCTGGTGAGAATGGTGTTGCTGGTATTGCAGGAAACTGTGATTCAGAAATGATGATGAGCGAAGATGATATGGAAACCATTGGTGAAGAAAGTATGAGCATCAGTGGCAGTATTCGTCTGGTGCTTCGCGACTGTAAAAACTTTGGAACAATCTCTGCAAGCAAAGAGTATGTCGGCGGTATTGCAGGTCAGATGGTACAGGGCGCGATTTTAAATTGTAATAATAGCGGAAATTTAGATTGCTTAAGTGCCGATTATGTTGGTGGTATTGCTGGTAATTGTGATACTTATATTTCAGGATGTTTTTCAAAGACTATTCTTGCTGGTGCAAATTATGTTGGTGGTATTGCAGGATGTGGAGTTGAAGTGCTTGATAGTTATGCATTTGTAGATATTGCTGCTGGCACAGAATATGTCGGAAGTATTATCGGTGGAATGGAAGAATTACCAAGTGCAGACAGTGCTTTTGTTTCTAACAATTATTATTACCATGTTGGAATAGACCAAGGTGGAATTGATGGCATCAATTATAAAGGTGCAACTGCCAGAATTTCTTTAGAAGATTATATAGCATTGGAAAACTTGGATGATATGTTTAAAACAGTTACAGTCACCTTTGTAACAGAAGGTCAGAAAGATGTTGTAAAAACACTGTCGTTAGGTGAGAATCTTTCTTTAGATGAATTACCTGTTCTTTCTGTTGAAACAGGACAGATGTATGATTGGAGATTTGTAAAACCAGTGTTATCTGAGACATTAGGGATGAATGAAGTAGAAGAGATTTTATATCTCTCAGAAAATCGTATAACAGGTATTTTGTTTGATCAGATTTATGAGGCGGAATTTGAAGCGAAACATATGGTAAGTCAGGGCGAAAATAAAACAGAGGACAATCACTCGATTATTTTAGCAATTGGTGCATTTGATAAAAATACAATGGTAACATTGACCGATGTGCTTGCAAAGGAAAAACTCATAAACGAAGTAACATTAAAAGAAAACTGGAATGTTACGATTTCAAATATTGGTGTTGAAAAATTACATTATCGTATACCAAAAGATATGCAAGCTGATGAGATTTTACTTTTCGTAAAAGATTCATCTGGTACATGGGCAGAACGTGAATATATGGTAGAAGGTTCTTATATCATATTTGATTTTTCAGAAGATGAAACAGGGTTCGCTTTGGCAGAAAACATTGGTAGCAATTGGTATCTTGGAGTTGTTGTGATAGTGGTAATTCTATTACTCGCAGGATTGCTTATATCACGCAAAAGAAAAAGTTGTAAAAAGTAAAAATTAGGAATACAATAAGAGAAGGGGGAGCGTAAGTATCTCCCTTTTCGATATTTATTAGATGGGAAGTAGGTATATGAATAAGAAAAAATGGGCGTTTGTGGTAGGGATTCCAGTTGTTATTTTGCTGGCAATTATCATTTGGTTTTGTATAACGTATTTGCCACGTATACAGGTTGGAAAGGAAATTACAAATTTACTACAGCCAATGTTAACAGAAGAGCATAAAGCTATGCATTTGCATGTTGAAACAGATGTAAATGGAGAAGCTTATTTGTTTGATTCGGACATCTATATGGTAAAAGAGGATGAAACTAGTTATTTGGTGATGGAACAGATGGATGTTCCAATTTATATTGTAGAAAATATGTTGTTTTTTGAAAATGGTCATGCCTTTAAACTTACAGAAGGGAAGGATACACCAGAACTTGATTATAAAAATTTGTTTTTACAGATTGCAACGGTGTATGATGAATTTGACTTTACTTGTGTGAAAACAGACTTACAAGCAGTTTACGCAGCAAGAGTAAATGGTGAGCAGGTGCAGAAATTGCTAGAAACTGTCATGCCAACGAATGATTTTTCTTTGGATGGGATGGAATCCTTAAATGTTGAGATGGTTGCACAGAATGAAAGTTTGCATGAGGTTAAAATGACAGGAAGTGCAGTTTTGGATGGTTCAGAAGTCTCAATCGAAATTAGTTTGTCACAATTTCAAATTTTAGAAGCTGGGGACTATGAGATTCCAGAAACAGTTAAGCAGGCGGTTGTAACTGTAGATGAATCGACATTATTTAATTTGACAGAAGATGTATATCGTTTATTTCTTGCATTTGCTAAGCTTACAAAACAAGAACCGGCAGACGGTGTAGTGGATTTAGAGGTCAACTGTGGAATACTTCATTTGGAAAATAGTTATCCTCTTAGTGATTTAAAGACAAATGAAATAGAATCCGTGGATGAAAAAGGATTAGAAAATCTCCCTGCAGTAATTGGTTTCTTGTGTATGGAAAGTGAAATCCGTAGCATAGAAATTACACAGGGGCATGCCTATACTCTTACATTGGATGAAGCCTCTATGGAGAAAATTAGTGAGATGGTAGTTCCAGAACTAGTGAATTATGTGATTGATTTCACGGAGGGAAATGTGGAGATTATTTTAGTAGAAGAGAATATTTCTGCTATTAAGATTGAGATTGATGGAATTATTTCCGTGCTATTTTCTGATTTACCAGTAGAAGTTAGCATAGAATTTTTATTTCAGTAGAATGCAAATTGTGCCTATACAAAATTTTTCCTTTGAAAGTATACAAAAATATATCAAATTTCTTGCTTGAAGCAAATTTTTGATGAATTTACAATGATTATGTATTAATTTTGTGTATTTTTTGAGGAAAAATTTTGTATAGGCACAATTTTTAATATTTTTTGTGTCTAAAAAAGAATTTTTTTGTATAGGCACAATTTAGAATCCGAGTTCTTCTCCAACTAAGATAACCTTGATTCTCTGTGGTACGCGGCTGGCTCTTGTGATAACAATCTGGTCACAAATTGTATCAGCGAGACAATTTCCGCACACGCCATTTACAGCACATGGTGTGTGTTTGTTCAAGCGAACACAGTTTTGAGGAGAGGCCACATTACGGGTACGGCTAATTCCTTCTTCAACATTTTTAACAATCTTATTCATTCCAGCAAGAATGATTACATTTTCAGGTCCATAGATAAGAGCTGCTACACGGTTACCATTTCCATCGATGTTTACGAGTTCGCCATCTACGGTGATTGCATTGGAACTCATAAAATAGTAGTCGCAGGAAAGTGCATCATGCATAATTTTTTTCACTTCTTCTGGACCATTTGCATTGTCACGGTCAAAAAGTGTGATGTCTTCACGGTTACGAAGTGCTTCGAGTACACCAGTTTCATTTAAAGTTACTGATCCACCAAAGGAAACAGAACTGTTTTCTGATACAAGAGAAAGTGCGAGTTCTTTTGCTTCTTCTTTTGTTTCACAATAGTATCCTTCTATAAAACGTTTTTGAAAACCTTTTAATACGGTGTTAGATAAGTTTTTATAATATTCTTTTTTTATATTCATGGATATATCCTCCAAACAATTTGTTATTCTAAAGTATATAGGTTTTATTTCTCTTTTTCAAGAAGATATAATAGCATGCAATTCTTTGACAGAATGTAAATTTGCTGATAAAATATATAAGTTAGTGAAAAGAGGTAATTAAATATGAAAAAATTGATATCATACTACAAGCCTTATCTTGGTTTGTTTTGTGCAGATATGTTTTTTGCAACATTATCTGCAGGAATTGCATTGACAATTCCTCTTATTGTCCGCTATGTGACAAATACTTTGATTTATTTACCAGCAGATGTGATCTTATCAAAAATAATTACCGTTGCAGTGATTCTTTTGGTGTTAATTGGGTTAGACTTTTTCTGTAAGTTCTTTATTGGAAATTATGGTCATGTCATGGGCGCAAAAATTGAATACAATATGCGTGCAGAGATTTTTAATCATTTTCAGAAACTTTCCTTTTCGTTTTATGACGATCAGAAGGTAGGACAGCTCATGAGCCGTATCACGACGGACTTGTTTGATATTACAGAACTTTTACATCATGGACCTGAAAATATTATTTTATCGATTTTAAAGCTATCAGGTGCGCTTATTATTTTAACAAGTATTAATCCGAAGTTAACCATTGCATCTTTTGTTGTTTTACCATTTATGTTTGCTTATGCATTTGTGTTAAATAAGCACATGCGTAAAGCATTCCGTAGAAATCGACAGAAGATTGCAGAAATCAATGGTCAGATAGAAGATAATCTTTCAGGAATTCGTGTGGTAAAATCCTTTGCCAATGAGGAAGTAGAAAATGAAAAGTTCAAAGTTGGTAACGATGGATTCTTGGCTGCAAAGAAGAATAGCTATTTCTTTATGGGAAGTTTTCATGCAGGGATTCATGCATTTACTACGATGGTTCAGGTAGTTGTGATTGTAGTTGGAAGTTACTTTATTGCAAAAGGGGAGTTACAGGTAACTGACCTTTTAACATTCCTGCTTTACATTGGCGTTTTTACAGAGCCAATTCGTACATTGATCGACTTTACAGAACAGTTCCAGAATGGTTATAGTGGTTTCGAACGTTTTATGGAAATCATGAACATGGAACCTGATATTGCAGATTCTCCAAACGCAGAGGAACTAAAAGCTGTAAAAGGAGATATCTCCTTTGAAGATGTGACCTTTAGTTACAATGACCATTCGGATACGGTATTAAAAGGTGTAAACTTAGAAGTACCAGCAGGTGCATATATGGCATTAGTGGGATCTTCTGGTGCAGGAAAAACAACACTCTGTTCATTGATTCCTAGATTTTATGACGTAAACAGTGGTACGATTCGTATTGATGGAAAAGATATCCGCGAAGTGACCTTAAAAAGCCTTCGCAGTCAGATTGGTATCGTGCAGCAGGATGTGTATTTATTTGCAGGAACCATTTTTGAAAATATCGCTTATGGTAAACCTGGTGCAACGATGGAAGAAGTTATCGAGGCTGCGAAAAATGCCAATGCTCACGAATTTATCATGTCATTCCCAGACGGCTATATGACAGATATCGGACAGCGCGGTATTAAACTTTCAGGTGGACAGAAGCAGCGTCTTTCCATTGCCAGAGTATTTTTAAAGAATCCACCAATTCTTATTTTTGATGAGGCAACATCGGCTCTTGACAATGAAAGTGAAAAGGTGGTGCAGGATTCTTTAGAAAGTCTTGCAAAGAACAGAACCACGTTTGTTATTGCACATAGACTTACAACGATTCAGAATGCAGAAAAGATTCTCGTACTTACCGAAGAAGGCATTGCGGAATCTGGTACACATGAAGAACTTTTGGCACAAAAAGGAATTTACGAAAAGTTATATCATATGCATATGTAAATAGAAAAGGAGAGTAAATTATGACAAAAATTGACATTATTTCCGGTTTCCTTGGAGCAGGTAAAACAACATTTATCAAAAAAATGTTAGAACAGGCTTTTGTAGGAGAGCAGATTGTACTTATCGAAAACGAATTTGGTGAAGTAGGTATCGATGGCGGTTTCTTAAAAGATGCTGGTATCGAAATTACAGAAATGAACTCAGGATGTATCTGTTGTTCTTTAGTAGGTGACTTTGCAACAAACTTAAACGAAGTTATCACAAAATATCATCCAGACCGTATCTTAATCGAGCCATCCGGTGTAGGTAAATTATCAGACGTTATGAAGTCTGTTATCGACATTGAAAAAGAACAGGATGTGAAATTAAACGCACTTGTTACTGTTGTAAATGCAGTAAAAGCAAAGAAACAGATGAAAGCATTTGGTGAATTCTTCAATAATCAGATTGAACATGCCACAACCATCGTTCTTAGCCGTAGCCAGAATGCATCTGCAGAACAGTTAGAAGAATGTGTAAAAATGATGCAGGAACTCAATCATGATGCTGCAATCATTACCACTGCTTGGGATGCT
The DNA here is from genome assembly GCA_045633955.1 of Agathobacter sp. Taxonomy (GTDB): domain Bacteria; phylum Bacillota; class Clostridia; order Lachnospirales; family Lachnospiraceae; genus Roseburia. Next base: position 27,527 of record JAZQZJ010000029.1, read on the forward strand.
ATTGATGGCAAACAGATTTTGAAAGTTATGGAAGGACAGGACAACCTTGAAATGAAGGTACTTGCAGAACATCACGCACATCATCATCACCATGACCATGATGAAGAATGTTGCTGTGGCCATCACCATGAAGAACATGAACATCATCACCATGACCATGATGAAGAATGCTGCTGTGGCCATCACCATGAAGAACATGAACATCATCACCATGACCATGATGGAGAATGCTGCTGTGGCCATCACCATGAAGAACATGAACATCATCACCATGATCACGATGAAGAATGTTGCTGTGGCCATCACCATGAAGAGCATGAACATCATCACCATGATTACGATGAAGAATGCTGCTGTGGCCATCACCACGAAGAGCATGAACATCATCACCATGATCATGATGAACACTGCACATGTGGATGTCACGATCATGACCACGGACATCACCACCATCATGCAGATGATGTATTTACAAGCTGGGGTAAGGAAACACCTCATAAATTTGATCGTGCACGCATCGAAGAAATCTTAAAAATTTTCTGTGATACAGAAGACTATGGAACCATCCTTCGTGCAAAAGGGATGGTAGAAGGTACAGATGGCACATGGATTTATTTTGACATGGTACCAGGCGAATATGAACTTCGTGACGGACAGCCAGATTATACAGGCAGACTTTGTGTTATCGGTACAGATATTGATGATCACAAATTAATGGAACTTTTCGGTATTGCGTAGGAGGATAATATATGGCAATTCAGGAAATCCCAGTATATTTCTTTACTGGATTTATGGACAGTGGAAAAACAACACTTGTTCAGGAAACATTGTTTGAAAATGATTTTGCAGATGGAAAAGGCATCATCATTATGTGTGAAGACGGTGATGTAGAATATGATTTGGACAAGCTGGCAGAAATCAATTTCTCTTTGGTAACTATTGAAAAAGAAGAAGATTTCACAGATGCTCGATTGGCAGAAATCAATGAAGAGTACAAACCAGAACAGGTATTTATCGAATACAATGGTACTTGGGAAGTAGCAAAATTCTTAGAAGCGAATCTTCCAAAAGGCTGGGTAATGGTACAGTCTCTTGCAACAGTAGACTCTACGACTTTTGAAAGTTATTGGAATAACATGCGTGCTATGATGCAGGAACAGGTATTTGAAGCAGATGTAGTTATTTTTAATCGTACAGACGATGATACAGATAGAGGAAAATTCCGTCGTCTTATCAAAACCGTAAATCGTAAAGCACAGATTGTTTACGAAAGAAAAGATGGTACCATTGATGAAAGACCAGAAGAATTACCTTTTGATATCGATCAGGATATCATCGAGCTTTCCGACTCTGATTATGGTATCTGGTACATGGATGCCGTAGACAATTACAAAAAATACCATGGCAAGAAAGTAAAATTCCTTGCTCTTGTTTACAACCCTGATAAGTTAAAGAGCGGTGTTATGGTACCAGGTCGTTTTGCGATGACTTGTTGTGTAGATGATATCACATTCATTGGATTTAAATGTAAATATCCAAAAGAAAAAGAAATTCCACATAAATCTTGGATTACAATTACAGCAGAGGTTCGTGTAGAATTTGCAATGGAATACAAAGGAAAAGGACCGGTTCTTTATCCAATTTCTATTGAACCAGCAGAAAAACCAGAAGATGAGTTGGTTTACTTTACCTAGAATAATGCAAGTAAAAGGAAGTCTATGGACTTCCTTTTTTGAGGATAAATATGCAATTAAATTATAATTCAGAAACCATCCAAATTCATATTGAGCGTAGCAAGCGAAAAACTATGTCCATGTCTGTCAATAAGGATGGCAGCGTAACAGTAAAAGCACCACGTTTATTTCCAACAGACCAAGAAATCTTAAAATTTGTAGAGCAGAAACTTGATTGGATTTTAAAACAGCGTGAGCGTCAGCAGGAGCGTGAGGACATGAGATTGGTGCGTCGTTTTGAGACGGATTATTCATTTCCTTATTTAGGAGAAGAATGCTTGATAGAGATGCAGAGTGGAAAGAAAAACAGTATTGCATACGAAGATGGAAAGATAATTATAAAAACACCTTTTTGTGAGGAGTTAAAAAATAATTATGAAGCGGATGAAAATAAAAAAGTAATCGAGAAATTACAAAGTGACTTAAAGAAGTGGTACAAAAAAGAAGCCTATGCTTATGTGAGTAAACGTGTGGAATATTATCAGAATATCATTGGTGTAACAGTGACGGATATTTCGATTAAAAGTAGAAAGAGTCAGTGGGGTAGCTGTGACAGCAATGGTTGTCTGACTTTTAGCTGGCGTCTTGTGATGGCGAAACCAGAGGCGATTGATTATGTAGTTATTCATGAGCTTTGTCATCGTAAGCATATGGACCACAGTCGAGACTTTTGGAATCAAGTACAAAAATACATGCCAGACTTTAAAAAGCAGAAACAGTGGCTGGAAGAAAATTCAGTGAATCTAAATATAGAAAAGGAAAAATAACATGCAGATATATTTTGCTCCCCTCGAGGGAATCACAGGTTATGTGTTTCGAAATGCATATGAGAAATACTATGGCGGTATTGATAAATATTTTACCCCATTTATTTCTCCACATACAAAGAAGCTTATGGACACTAGAGAAAAAAGAGATATCCTTCCAGAAAATAACAAGGGTCTTTATATTGTGCCACAGGTACTTACAAATAAGGCTGAAGATTTAATTGATTTGTGTAAACAACTCCATGATGACTATGGATATAAAGAAGTAAACTTAAATTTAGGATGTCCATCTAAGACGGTAACAACTAAGGGAAAAGGTTCGGGTTTTTTGGAATATCCAAACCAGATGGAAGAGTTTTTTGATCGTTTTTTTAAGGTTTCTGATGTGAAACTTTCTATTAAAACCAGAATTGGTTATTGGGAAGTGGAGGAAGCCGAGAGATTACTCCATTTGTATGAGCGATTTCCATTTCAAGAAGTTATTATTCACCCACGTTTGGGTAGCCAGATGTACAAAGGGACTCCTTATTATGAGGTGTTTGAAAACTATTTAGAAAAAACAAAACACTCACTTTGTTATAATGGAGATATCAACTCTTTGGATGATTTGCAGAAATTAGATACAAAGTGGGAAAATTGTGAAAAGTTTATGTTAGGCCGTGGTTTGATTGCAAGACCAGGAATGTTGCAGGGGAAAGATGACTGGGCTACATTTAAATGTTTTCACGATGAACTCGTAGACGGTTATTATGCTTACATGTGTGAAGACAGAAATACGTTATTTAAAATGAAAGAACTTTGGACGTGGTGGGCAGTGATGTTTCCTGGGCAGGAAAAAATCTTAAAGAAGATTAAAAAATCATCTAGTTTACAGGAATATAGACAGCTAGTAAGTTCATTACAAGAATATATAGTATAGATGAGGAAAAAAGATGAAAGATATTATGAAAAATTGGAGAGGAATTCTACTTTGTTTTCTGATTGCGATTCCTTCTTGGTTATTGGGAAAAAGATTTGAAATCGTTGGTGGGGCAGTCATTGCGATTTTGACAGGTATGTTAATTACCATGATTTGGAAAAATAAAGGAGGGTTTGAAGGCGGAATTAAATTTACGTCTAAAAAAATTTTACAGTGGGCAGTGATTTTACTTGGATTTGGATTAAATCTTGGTGTGGTATATCAGACAGGTATACAGTCATTGCCAATCATTGTTAGTACTATTGCAACCTCTTTAATTATTGCATTTTTTTTGCATAAGGTACTGCATATTCCGGGAAATATTTCGACATTGATTGGTTGTGGTTCCTCTATTTGTGGAGGATCAGCGGTAGCTGCCACGGCATCTGTGATTGATGCGGATGATGAAGAAGTTGCACAGGCAATTTCGGTTATCTTTTTCTTTAATGTATTAGCGGCCATATTGTTTCCGCCATTGGGAAGTTTCCTTGGTTTTTCTACAACGTCAGGAGATGCATTTGGGATTTTTGCGGGAACAGCAGTGAATGATACATCATCTGTAACAGCAGCAGCGACAACTTGGGATAGTATGTGGGGGCTTGGTACTGCTACTTTGGACAAGGCGGTGACTGTAAAACTTACCAGAACTTTAGCAATTATTCCGATTACGTTAGTTTTAGCACTTGTTCGCACTAAACAGTCAGGAAAAGTAGGAAAAAAAGTAAATTTAAAGAGTATTTTTCCATTCTTTATTCTATATTTTATCGGAGCATCCATTATAACGACAGTAGCAGTGAATTTTGGCGTAGAAACTTCATTTTTTGCACCATTCAAAGAACTTAGCAAATTTTTCATTGTTATGGCCATGGTTGCGATTGGACTAAATACGGATATTGTAAAGTTAATAAAAACAGGTGGAAAACCAATTATCATGGGAGCTAGTTGTTGGATTGGTATCACAGTGGTAAGTTTGTTATTACAAAGATTCATGGGAATTTGGTAAAAGAAATGTCGAGTTTTGGCGAAAGAGCTTGACGAAATGATAAAAGTATTGCAAACTAGAGTATGTAGATATGAAAACTACATACAAGACAAAAAGGAGTTAATTTATGGTACAGATTATTACAGATTCCTCTACATTATTTACAATGGAAGAAGGAAAGAAAATGGGGATTGATGTATTACCACTTTGTGTAACTTGTGGTGATATTGAAGGACGTGATTGCCACATGGATATGGATGCGTTCTACGGAGAAATTGCAAAAGGACATAATCCTACTTCTTCTCAGCCTCCAATCGGTGAAGTAATGGATGCATACGAAAAATATCCAGATGTAGAGATTATTAATATTGCTATGGCAGATGGACTTTCGGGTACATATCAGTCAGCTTGTGGTGCAAAAGAATCCGTAGATAACTGTGATAATATCACTGTTTTTAATACAAAAACACTTTGTGGTCCACATCGTTATATGGTAAAAAAGGCAGTTCAGATGAAAGAAGCAGGAAAAACTGCAAAAGAAATTATTGCTTGGTTAGAATATGCTAAAGATCATCAGGAATCATTCCTGATTCCACAGGACTTTGATTTCCTTAGAAGAGGTGGACGTCTTACACCAATGGCTGCGACTTTTGCTTCCGTATTAAATTTGAGAGCAATTATGACACAGACCCCAGATGGCTGTCGATTGGATAAGTTTGGGATGAAACGTAGTATGAAACTTGCAATCAAATCGGTAGTTGACCATTTAGAAGAAGTAAAAATAGATAATAGACATATTGTATACGTTTCTCATGCAAGAGCAGAAGAAGATGCGAAAAAGGCAGTGGTAATGATTAAAGAACGTTTTGCAGATGTAGAAGTAGAATTGTTAGAACTGGGGGCAGCCTTTGTAACACAGGGGGGACCACAGTGTGTAGCGATTCAGTATATTGAAAAATAGGAAGAAAATAAATAGAGGTATGCTTTAAAAGTAAGCATACCTCTTATTTTTTGCTTTCAATCAGTTTTAATTTTTGTTGACGGTTCATTTGTTTGATGGCATATTCACGACGCATGGCCTCTTCTTTCGTATCGTGGGTTTCAAAATATACTAATTCGACCGGACGGCGATGTTTGGTGTATTTTGCACCTGTGCCAGCATTGTGATTTGCGATTCTTTTTTCTAAATTATTGGTCCAGCCACAATAGAGAGTATCATCTTTACAGCGGACAATGTAGGTATAGTTCATTTATTTTGATGTTCCAAAGAAAATGTTGTCAAAGAAATTTTTTGTTTCTTCTGGTCCTAATTGTTTTTTGAATACATCGGTAGAAATACCACCTTTTTCAATTAAACCATCGGTATATGCAACTGTGATTTCTTTCTTTTTTGATTTGGCTTCGTTAGAAAGAAGTGGAAGTTGTTTTGCATGAGTGATATAGGTATTTAAGCTGTCTAATAACATATTTTTCAACGCTTCATCCGCATTAGGTTTACCACCTTTATAAGAAGTAACGGTAAGAAGATGTGCATACCATGCTTCGGAAGTATCAATATTTTCTAAATGTTTGTAGTTTCCCAAAACATTAGTAAGTGAATCTAAAAGTGTGTTGTAAGCATCATCCTTTTTTTCGACTACATCATAGAATTCCAAATAGGCCTTTCGATTGGAAAGAATGTACATATAGTCAGCAGAAAGCAGTGGTAGATTTTTATCCTGTGGAGTGATAACAACAGTTGCCATCTGCATTAGTCCCAGCGCATTCATTCGCATAATGGATAAATTACCGATTTCTGTAATATGATATTGTTCTACGTCAAATTTCATAATGCCATAGATTTTCATTTTCTTATAATTTCCTACATCAATAGGAGTAACGGTAAAGTTTTCTTTTAGTTTAGCCAGAACTGCATTCACTGTGTTATTCATCGCTTGGATATTTTTATTCATAAGGAAATCCTCCTGTTCCAGTATTTTCTTAAAATATTATAGCAAAATAAAGTTGGATTTGAAACCATAAGTTCACAGTCTTACAAAGTATAATTGTTTAGAATGAATCATATGGAGGAATGGATTTGCATAATGAGCAGAAATTCTTTATAATGAGATTAGTGAGGTGAAATAATGAAAACTTGTTCAATGAATTTTTCAGACCCATTGGTCAGTGGTTACATGAGCGAAGATTGTTTGTATATGCATATTGAGCAGTATGCAGACGAGCATAATTTACCACAAGTAAAACATGCATTGCCTTTTGCAAAGGAAAAGCATGAAGGGCAAACGCGAAAGGGTGGAATTATTCCATTTATTTATCATCCACTTATGGTAGCATATGATGCAATTGCTCTTGGAGTGGATGACGATGCCATCATTGCCACTGCTATATTGCATGATGTATGTGAAGACTGTGGTGTAGTGGAGGCTGATTTGCCAGTATCAGATGAGGTAAAAGAGGCTGTTCGTCTTTTAACAAAATCAAAAGACAAGTCACCTGAAAATTATTATGTAGATATTGCGAATAATCGAATTGCAACTATGATAAAAATTCTAGACCGTATCAATAATGTATCGGATATGGCAAAGGAATTTTCAGTGCAAAAATTAAAAGACTATATTGCAGATACAGAAGTGCATATATATCCACTGTTTGAGGTTGCAAAGGAACGCTATCCAGAATATGGAAAGCAGGTGTTTTTAATGGAATACCACATGATAAGTGTTGTATCTTCTATAAAAGCTTTGATTACAAGGCAATAACTTTACGAAATCATTCGAAACCTGTAAATAGGTGTGGAAAAATTTTCTAAAATATATTACAATAAGATTTAGTTACTTAAAAAACAAAAATTTAAGGTATAAAGGAGATTTATCAAATGAAACTTTCACCATTACAGACAGCTAGATATGAGTATGCACCAAAACTTCCAGGCATGCTCAGAAATGGTATCGCAGATATCTGTGTAAACGAAGGTCAGGAAACACAGTCCGTAGCTGACCAGGAAAAGATTGCAGCTCTTTTCCCAAATACATATGGTAAAAAAGAAATCACATTTGAAAAAGGTCAGAACACATCTGCACCTAAGACACACAAAGTAGGTGTTATCCTTTCTGGTGGACAGGCTCCAGGTGGACACAATGTAGTATGTGGTCTTTATGATGCAATTAAAGCAACAAACCCAGAAAACGAACTTTATGGTTTCAAAGGTGGCCCAAGTGGTCTTATCGAAGATGATTATATCGTAATGACAGATGAATACATTAATCAGTTCAGAAACACAGGTGGTTTCGATATCATCGGTTCTGGTAGAACAAAACTTGAAACAAGCGAACAGTTCGCTATCGTAGCAGAAGTTTGTAAAAAACATGAAATCACAGCTCTTGTTATCATTGGTGGTGATGACTCTAACACAAACGCAGCTGTTCTTGCTGAATACATGGCAGCAAACAACACAGGCGTTCAGGTTATTGGATGTCCAAAAACTATCGACGGTGACTTAAAGAACGAAGACATCGAATGTTCATTCGGTTTCGATACAGCTACAAAGACATATTCAGAAATCATCGGTAACATTGAAAGAGATGCTAATTCAGCTAAGAAATACTGGCACTTCATCAAAGTTATGGGACGTTCAGCTTCTCACGTAGCACTTGAATGTGCTCTTGAAACACAGCCAAACATCTGCTTAATTTCAGAAGAAGTAGCAGCTAAGAAAATGTCACTTTCAGCAATCGCTGATTATATCGCTGATGCAGTAGAAAAGAGAGCAGCTAAAGGCATGAACTTTGGTGTAGCTATCATTCCTGAAGGTGTAGTAGAATTCGTTCCAGAATTCTCTGTACTTATCGCAGAAATCAACGAACTCCTTGCTGGTGCAAAAGCAGACGCTTTCAACGCACTTCCAACATGGGCTGACAAATATGCATTCATCGAAGAAGGCTTAACAAAAGAATCTATGGAAGTATTCGCAATCCTTCCACAGACAATCCAGCAGCAGTTATTCCTTGAAAGAGATCCACACGGAAACGTACAGGTTTCTCTCATTGAATCAGAAAAATTATTCTCAGC
>JAZQZJ010000030.1:0-9386 GCA_045633955.1 Agathobacter sp.
ATCTATAGCTTTTATAAGTCCAACTGTCCCTATAGATATTAATTCATCAATATCTTTATTAATCAATGATTCAGCTTCCATATTTTCCTTATCTATTATATGTGGAATTGACGCATTCAATTGGTGACCATCATCCTCATAAAAATAATTTCTAATTGTAAAAACTTTTACAATACTTCCAATAATAGGTACTTCTTGCAATGCCTGTGCATAAACAACACTAACATTAGGCATAAGCACTAGAAAAACAATTGCGATAGCAGCTGCAATTCCCCCCAAATTAATTTGATATTTTATTTTTTTAAATTTATATTCTTTTTCCGGAAGATTTTGTAATGTATCTTCTATTTTTTCTGTCAAGTATGATGGAATTTCTATTTTTTCTTCCTTTATACTACTTTTGATTTTTTTATCAAATTCTGTCATTGCAAAAAATCCTCCTCATCTAATAATTTTGCTAACATCTTACGTCCTCTGCTCAACTGTTGCTTTACCGTTGATACTGAAACAGACATTACATCAGCAATTTGTAGAATGGAATAATCTTCGTAATAAAATAAAATCAGTACCGTTCTATAAGGTATTCTTACCTTTTGTATCGCCTCCCAAATTACTAATTTACTCTCTTTATCCATTGAAGTGATGGGTGCTGCTTGCTCTTGTATTTCTGTATCCCTCAAATCAAATCTCTTATGTATAAAATCAATCGCTGTATTATGTACAATCTGTAGAATCCATTGTTTAAATTTTTTAGGATTTTTTAATCCTTCATAATTACAATAAGCTTTCAAAATGGATTCCTGTAACACATCAGCCGCATCATTTTCATTTTTTAATATTCCATATGCAAGTGCATACATACTTTTTTCACATAGTCGTATATTCTCACAAAAGAGTTCTTTCTGATCAATCACAATGAATCTCCTTGTATATCGTTTCTTAGTTTCTATTTATTAGACACTTTATCACCTAAAAAGGTGACAGTTTTTTAAATTTTTTAACAAAAAAGGATATCTGCAATTTTTTCATTCCATTTGCAGATATCCTTTGATATTTATTTTCATTCGAAAACAAATAAGTTTTTATTCTACAACAACTACACCATCTTCTTTAATCGTAATCTGCATACCATCTTTTACATATGCAAGGAACTCTTCACCCAAAGAATCAATTACTGGCATTTTTGTTTCAGCACCTTCCAACCAAACATCTGCAAGGATTACACCTGCACCAGCAAGGGAATCGATTGGTTTAGAGAAAAGCATACAAGCTGGCTGCCTTCCCATAGAACATGCACAGTATAATACCAAACCACCTGTAGTAGAACCAATGGTCTGTGGTAAACAAAGTGCTTTTCCAGCCATCTGTTTATTGAATAAATCCTGATTATTCTGATCACCACATGTCGCTTTTTTATCACCAAACTGTAATGCTTTCTGGAAAGAAGCAAGTGTGTTTAATCCACCGTGAGATACTAATGCTTCTGCTGTAAGCTGTCCTGGAGCAACTACTCTACCTTTAAATTCTCTCATCTTAGTTGCCTCCTTTCGTAATCTGAACTAAAATTTCATCATCTGTGTAATAACGAGCTGTTGTATAGGTACGAAGCTTGTTGGATGATGTGATTACTGGCATTGGCCCACAAAGAGGATTGTTCATATACATAAGTGGACAAATATAAGATGTAATAACACCTGTCGCTTTTAAACGAGCTGCATAATCAGTCTTATTAAACTCTTCTAATACCTTTGGAGCAGCTGTAAATACAGTAGGAATTACAACTTTCTTATTTCCTGCCTCTTTTAATCCTGTTTCTACCTTATCTGTCCAACTCTTAAGCTGTTCTAAACTCATATGTGGACATCCCATGAAGCAAAGTTTTGGTTTTGCATCTTTATTCTTCCACATAATTGGGTAATTGTCATATACTCTCTGAAGCTCAGCATCATCAATTACATAAACCTGAGCATTATCAGCGATAAGTGTTTCACCAAGTTCTTTTGCCTCTGGAGTAAGATTATCAATATGATAAAGTCCTACTGCACCATTAGAAGCTGTAGCTGCACCAAAATCTTTCAAATAAGTACAAGCTGCATCATCAAGTTCTGAGCCAATCCACTTATCTAAACCTTTTACATATGGAACATCTTCCATAACTTTCATACCAATTGCAGAGCCTAAAAGCTGTGCTTCTGGTTTCTTTGTAGTTTTAATTTCAATAATCCAGGTAGCTTTTCTTCCTTCATCAGTTACTAATCCAAAATAAGGAACATAACCAACTACAGACTGCATAATATCAATAATACCTGAGTTACGATTACATCTTGCACCAAGTACAGAGTTTGCATAAACTACTGCTGAAGATTCCGCCCAGCTTAATACATCACCCTTTTTAGGCTTATTTCCAACTTCATCCATATAACAAGTACATGTAAATGCATCTTTATCCATAAGACCAAGTTTATTCAACTGACCTTCATAGAAATCCTGTTTTGAATACATAAAGTTTTTGAAAATAAAATCCTGTAAAAAGTTCTTTGGTACATTTGGATCACATGGTCTAGGGTCAACAGAGAATTTCTGTGTCGAAATTGCTCCATCTTCAATAAGTTTATCCATCAAATCATACACTGGACCTAATGCTTTTAAACCGAAAGAAGTTACTAAATGTGTATAATCACTTGTAATTGGAATTAACTTTTCTGCACCAAAAAGTTCGCCGTATCGTACGACAGATTCCATTACTTTGGCCATAGTCTCGCCTTTTTCACCATTTATTATGGCTTTCTGTTCATCTGTTAAATACATAGTTTCCTCATTTCTATGTGGCAGTAAAAAAAGAACTGCCACATATTTTATACAATATTTTAACTACAGTTTCATACATACATCCCATGCACCCCAGATAACAGTACGAAGACTGCCAACCTGTTTTGCATCACCAATTACATGTACATGTTTGCTCTTTTCAAATACAGGTGTTGGAACATAACCTACAGAAACGATAACATCATCTGCTTTGATTTCTGTAATATTACCATCTTTATCTGCAATAACAACACAATCATCTTTGATTTCTTTTACACTACTTTCTAAATAAGTTGGAACTTTATTAGAAAGGAAGAAATCACGTAAATAACTTGAGTTTGGAAGAGGTACTTTGTCAGAAACAATAAGGTCTTGTTTTGCTTCTACAATAACTGGTTTCTTGTCACGTAAGAAAAGTTCATATGCAATTTCACAACCAGATAATCCACCACCGATGATTACAACATTTTCTCCAGTTCTATCTAAATCACCTAATAAGTATTCAACTGCTTCCATTGATTTTTCAATACCTGGAATTGGAAGTTTTCGAGCTTTTGCACCAGTTGCCACAATAACTTCATCTGCACCTAATTCTTCGATATTCTTTACCTCTGTGTTCATATGAACATCGATTGGATATTTCTTTAATTCTCTTTCATACCAAGCGATAAGCATTCTATCATGCTCTTTATAAGATGGAGCGGCAGCAGCAATAAAAATACCACCCAAAGCATTTGATTTTTCATATAATGAAACTTTATGTCCACGTTTTGCACAAAGAATTGCGGCTTCCATACCACCAATACCACCACCGATAACAGCGATATTCTTTTTCACTTTTGCTGGTTTAATTTCATATTTATCAGACTGCATAACTCGTGGGTCCAATGCACAACGTGCAATATGGCTTACATCATGAAGAGACTGCTGATTTGCAACACCTTTGTATTTTGCCATGTTAAAACATGCATTATGACAGCAAATACATGGACGGATATCTTCCACACGATTTTCCAAAATCTTTGTAACCCATTCAGAGTCTGCAAGGAACTGACGAGCAACCCCCATAGCGTCAATGAATCCTTCACCAATCGCAACAGCAGCAACTTCTGGTTCCATACGACCAGCACAAACAACTGGAATATCTACGAATTCTTTAATATGTGCTACATCATCCAAGTTACAGTTTGTAGGCATATACATTGGTGGATGAGCCCAATACCAAGAGTCATATGTTCCGTTATCTGCATTAAGCATATCGTAGCCAGCATCCTGAAGATATTTCGCTGCTCTTTCAGACTCTTCCATATCACGACCAAATTCTTCGAATTCTTCGCCAGGTACTGCACCTTCACAGAATCCTTTCATCTTTGATGTAACAGAATAACGAAGTGAAACTGGATAATCTTCACCACATGCAGCTTTAATCGCCTGAACGATTTCTACTGGGAAACGATAGCGATTTTCAAAAGATCCACCATATTCGTCTGTACGTTTGTTTGTACATTCCATTGTAAACTGATCTAATAAATAACCTTCATGTACAGCATGTACTTCTACACCGTCAACACCAGCTTCTTTACATAATTTAGCCGTTTTTGCAAATGCATCTACAATTTCATGAATTTCTTTCTTTGTAAGTGCACGTGTTGTCATATCTTCTGCCCAACGAGAAGGTAATTCACTAGGTGCTGCACTTTCATAAGGAAGATCAATAATTGGTTTAATCAAAGTACTAATCACTTTAGATTTTGCCAATGGTACGAGTGGTGATGTAATCGCCCAAGAACGTCCCATACCAGCTGTAAGCTGAATAAATAATTTTGCTCCTGTTTTATGAATTTCATCCATGAAATCTTTTAATTCCACGAACATCTTCTCATTTTCATAGAGCCATTGTCCCCAGTATGTACTCTTAATTGGAGCAATACCAGTAATAATAAGGCCAACATTGTTCTGTGCTTTTTCTAAAAAGAACTTTGCAGCTTCTTTGTCAAAGTGATTTCCTGTTAATTCCATCCATCCAAAAAGTGATGTTCCACCCATAGGACATAAAACAATTCTGTTCTTGATTTCAACATCACGAATCTTCCATGGCGTAAACAGGTTTTCATATAATTCGTCTACTTGTTGCATTCCCTCATTCTCCTTTGTTAATATTTTATCATATTATATAGAATACCACTCTTTGCTATATTTCTCAATCATTATATCCATCTTTTCAATAATAATTTGCAAAAAAAGAGTATAAAAAAAGAATCTTGCAATACAAGATTCTCTTTAAAAACGCTTTTTTAAAAAATAGTATTCAAATCTATTTTATTTCATCGGAATAATATGGAATTACAATATAATCTCCCGCATGTATTTCATCTTCTACAATACCATTTAAACGACATATTTCATCAATATATTCTCTTTTTGAAATGTTCAAATCTTCAATATAGTCATCTACCATATCCCACAATGTATCACCAGCTTCAATTCGTACACTAGTATAATATTTATTATAAGATGCTACATCTGCTTTAGAACTAGCTAATGTTTTCACATTAGTGCCAAAAAGCACACCTAATGAAACCAACATAATAATAACAAGTGCAAAAAAAACTTTTTGTTTACGAACGACTGCTTCTCTTTTCTTTAAACTATCATTTGCTCTTTTTGAAATTTTATGATTATACTTTCTCATATGCACCTCCGACCGAACATCATTTCGGAACATCTGTTCGCTGTTGTGTGTATAATATATCATGCGAACAAATGTTTGTCAACAAAGAAATCGAACAAATTTTCGGAATATATGTTTGCTTTTTTCATAATCCTATGCTAATATGTATTTAGTAATTCAAATATGGAGGGAGAATTTATGGCATACGGTAGAATCTCTGATAAACAAAAAGAAATCTTAGAATATATGAAACAGGAAATTTTAAATAAAGGATATCCACCTACAGTTCGTGATATTTGCGAAGCAGTAAAATTAAAATCTACATCATCTGTACATTCTCATTTAGAAACGCTCGAAAAAAATGGTTATATTCGTCGTGACCCTACAAAACCTCGTGCAATTGAAATTATTGATGATAACTTTAATTTGACACGCCGTGAGATGACAAATGTTCCTATGCTTGGACGTGTAGCGGCAGGCGAACCTATTCTTGCAGTAGAAAATGTTGAATCTTACTTCCCTATCCCAACAGAATTTATGCCAAATAATGATGCATTTATGTTAAAGGTAAAAGGGGAAAGTATGATTAATGCAGGTATCTTTGACGGAGATAATGTATTAGTAGAAAAATGTAATACTGCACGAAATGGAGATATGGTAGTTGCTTTAGTAGATGATTCTGCTACTGTAAAAACTTTTTATAAAGAATCCAACCACATTCGTTTGCAACCAGAAAATGACACCATGGATCCTATCATTGTAGATGATTGTGAAATTCTTGGTAAGGTATTCGGTGTATTCCGTTTTTTCTAATCTTTATTTATTCACAAAAAATGGGCTGTCACTTGTGACAGCCCATTTTCATATCAATTACATATTTGCAATATCAATTACTTTTCCATCTTTCCAGATTCTTTCTAAATCGTAGAATAAACGATCTTCTTTATCAAATAAATGTACAATTACATCATTATAATCAATTAAAATCCATGTAGAATTTTTATTTCCTTCAATCTGTTTTGCCTGTAAACCTGCTTTATAAAAAGCTTCATCTACAGCATCCTGCATTGCAGCTAACTGATTGGCATTGGAACCATTTGCAATAATGAAATAATCTGCAATAGAAGAAACTTCACTAATATCAATAACTGTAATATCTTCTGCTTTTTTATCTTCTAAAGCACTCACGGCCTTTTTTACAATATCTAATAATTCCATATCTAAAACTCCTTTCTATATTGCTGATAAAAATTCTGTGCTTTTGCTGTTGTAGGATCTACCAAACCACCTCGTTCACATAAATAGGCCATTGTATCGTCTAAAATTTTAGCCATACACACATCTAAATTCTGATATGCCAATTTACGTACAAGTTCTAAGTCTGGTACTTTATCCCGTCCAGGCTCTATATAGTCTGCAATATAAATAATCTTATCCAACATGCTCATATTTTCTTCACCGGTTGTGTGAACAGCTATTGCATGCAAAATATCTATATCTTCTATATCATACACTGTTTTTGCAAGAATTGCACCTGCTTTTGCATGTAAAAGTGCTTTATTTTCTAATTCCGAAGAACTTACCGCAACTTGGAACTCTTCACATAACAAAAGTCTTTCTTCATGCGTCATACATTTTGCACAATCATGTAAAAGCCCTGCAAGCATTGCCTTTGACACATCATATCCATGTGCCATTGCCATACAGCCTGCCGTAAACATAACACCTTGTGTATGTTTAAATCTAGACTCATCTAAAGCTTTTTTCAGTTTCTCTTGAATCTCTTCAAACATTTTTATAAAACACCTCCAAAGCTTTAATTTCCATACAAATCATGCGAACAAATATATTCGTATACAGTTGGCAAAACATCTGATTTATCTAACTTTTGACGTAATTCCGTGGAGGAAACATCTATCTTTGAACAATGTACAATCGAAATGTCTGCTGGAAAAATAGCATTGATTCTTTTTATTTTTTCTTCCATATCCTGTTCTGAGAACTCATCACGATTAATGACTAGAATCTTACAAACAGAAGCTATAATCTCAGGTTTTCTCCATTTATCAAAGTAATCTAATGAATCAGCCCCCATAATAAAATAGAACTCATCTTGTGGGTGTATTTGCTGCAATTTTGTTACTGTAATATAAGTATAACTGTATTCTTCTGAAATAAGTTCTATATTACAGGTTTTTATAAATGGATATTCATCTGCTACAAGCTGACACATCGCCAATCGATGGTTAGCATCTGCCATTTTACCACTATCTTTATGAGGTGCATTGCCATTAGGAATCAACCATACCTCATCCAAAGCATACTGCTCATAGGATTTCAATGCCATATGCAAATGTCCATTGTGTATTGGATCAAAGGAACCACCTAAAATACCTATTTTCATGCAATTTCACCTCTTCAATATACGAACTTATATAAACTCTCTTCCTAGTCTGGAAGATTGTATTTTGAATTCTTCTTTGCTTGACGGAAGAAAATCATTTTTTTACCAATAACTTTGATTACTTCACTGCGTGTTCTTTCACCAATTACAGATGCAATTTCACGTGGATCATCTGCACAGTTTTTTAATACAGATACTTTAATCAACTCTCTTTTTTCTAAAGCTTCATCTAAAGCTGTGATAATCTCTGGAGTAAGGGAAGCTTTACCAATCTGGAAAATTGGATCCATAGTGCTTGCCTGACTCATTAAATATGCACGCTGTTTACTTGTCATAACGTTTCTCCTTATTTATAATAATCAAATTCATTACCATACATACGTACTGTATCGCCTTCTTGTATACCTTTTTCCTCTAAAGCTTCTAAAATTCCCTGTTCCTTCAAGAATCTCTGGAAGAATAAGAAACCTTTTTCTGATTCAAGATTTGTGTAACCTAACATCTTATCAATCTTTGGACCTTCTACTACATAAGCACCGTCTTCTGGATCAATTTCAATTGTATATGGTTCATCAATGACTTCAAGAATAGATGGATCAAATTCTGATTCAAATACTGTAATTTCCTTTGGACAAGTAGCAAGTAATTCTTTTACATGATATAAAAGTTCTTTTAATCCCTTACCACTAACTGCAGAAATAGGAAATACTTTGATTCCTTCTTTTTCTTCAAATTCATCTCTTAGAGATGCAATGATTTCATTTTCATCACCATAAATCGCATCAATTTTATTAGCCGCAATTACCTGTGGTTTTTTCAAAAGTTCTGGATTATATGCTTCTAATTCTTTGTTAATTGCTTTAATATCAGCGATTGGGTCACGACCTTCTACTCCAGCTGCATCAACAATGTGAATCATCACTTTTGTACGCTCAATATGACGTAAAAACTCATGTCCTAAACCAATTCCTTCTGAAGCACCTTCAATAAGTCCAGGAATATCTGCAATTACAAAGCCAAAACCTTCTTCCATATCTACGACACCAAGATTTGGTTGCAATGTTGTAAAATGATAGTTAGCAATCTTTGGCTGTGCATTGGTTACACGAGATAAAAATGTAGATTTACCAACATTTGGGAAACCAACAAGTCCTACGTCTGCAATCACTTTAAGTTCTAATTTTACTTCAATCTCGATTGCTTCCTGTCCTGGTTTTGCATACTTTGGAGCCTGCATAGTAGGTGTAGCAAAATGCTGATTTCCTAAACCACCTCTACCACCTTTTAATACAACTACTCGTCTATTCTCACCAGACATATCTGCAATTACCTTGTCTGTTTCCGCATCTTTAATTACTGTACCATGTGGCACTTTTAAAATTAAATCTGCACCATTCTTACCATGGCAGTTCTTTTTTCCACCTTCCTGACCTGGTTCCGCAGCAAATTTTCTTCTATGACGATAGTCGGTAAGTGTATTTAATCCTTCATCTACTTCGAAGA
>JAZQZJ010000031.1:0-8447 GCA_045633955.1 Agathobacter sp.
GTGATGGGAATCGAACCCACGTATCTAGCTTGGAAGGCTAGTGTTCTACCATTGAACTACACCCGCATGAAAGTCGGGGTGACAGGATTCGAACCTGCGACCTCCTGGTCCCAAACCAGGCGCTCTAGCCAAGCTGAGCCACACCCCGAGGTATTCTTTTTTCTGTCGCTTTCCTTACGACAAAAGTCATTATATGCTATTCAATCCAATATGTCAATACTTTTTTTTATTTTTTTCTTACCCCTTCAAAAACCTTGATTTTACAAGAGTTTTGAAGGGTTAATGTTGCTTTTTTTTGCATTTTGATTTAAAAAAGTTTTTTATTTTTTTAATAACTCCCTTTTCACTGCACGTAATGCCTTACCACGATGACTAATTTCATTTTTTTGTTCTCTAGAAAGTGCAGCAGAAGAACATCCAAATTCATCTAAATAAAAGATTGGATCATAACCAAATCCATTCTCTCCCTCTGCTTTATATCCAATATAACCTTCCATAGTTTCTCTTACCACTAATTCAGTCTTATCTGGAAAAACAGCTGCAATCGCACACACAAAACGTGCAGTACGCTTTTCTTTTGGCACACCATCTAACTTATCAATTAATGCTTGATTTTTGATATCATACGAGGTATCTTCACCCATAAAGCGTGCAGAATAGACACCTGGAGCCTTATCTAAATAATCAATTTCCAATCCTGAATCATCTGCTAGCACAATAGCATCTGTATATGCAGCAATTGCTCTTGCTTTTATCAATCCATTTTCTTCAAATGTAGTACCATCTTCTACAACATCCACTTCAATTCCAGCTTCTTTCATAGAAATAACTTCTACCTCTACATCTGCCATAATCTCGCGAATTTCACGCATTTTATCTTTATTTCCTGTTGCAAACACAATTCGTTTCATTCTTAAAATCCCTCTTCAAAAGCCTGTATCACTGCGTTGTATACACCTTCTGCTGCCTTTCTTTGATATTCTAATGTTTGTAAATTTTCCCATTCCTTATTATTGGTCATATATCCAACTTCAATCAATGCAACTGGAACCTGACTATATCGTACGATATATATACTTTCTCCATTCACCAGTCCTAAATTCTTACTTTCCATGGAAGTCGTTATGTTTTCCAAACAAATCTGTGCGAACATCTTACTAGAAGCATCATTTGTATCCAAAGGATTATACAACACCATTGTTCCATTTTCATTATTAAACAAACCCGTAGAAGACGCATTATTATGTATGCTAATAAATAAATCTGCATCCACTTTGTTGGCCATTCCCACACGTTCCATTAACGATGGATTTGTATCATCCAAGCGTGTATAATACACCTTTATTTCACGTTCATCCACTTCATCAAACAACGTTTTTATCTGCTTCACTATTTCCAAATTTAGCACTTTTTCTTCCACACCACGCTTTACGGCACCTGTCATTCTTCCACCGTGTCCAGCATCTACCACAATAATCTTATCATATATATCATGTGGATCTATAAATGTAACACATAGATTTCCATTATCATAATAGTAAGAAATCTCATACAAACGATCCATATGAATAGCAAGAACCCCTGCTTCACCTTCTTTATAATAAGACATCCCTGCAATATGATCACTACTGCCATACACGCTGTATTCTTCCGCGTAGTTTTCTACACCATTTTCAAAACGTACATACACCGTCTGCGTAACGTAATCATTTCTTATAACAATATTTTTACCATCTATATGCTCTGGAATTTCAATATATAATTTTTCATCTTCTGATTCTTCTATTTCAATCATATCTTGTCCAACGCCTGCATCTGTCAGTCCTGCTACCAGTAACCATTGTTCTTCAATGGTTGGTAGATAGTATAGGCCAATACACACCAATACCGTAATCATACCCATTGCAATTGTTGACCATCGCAAAATCTTCTTTTCCATCTTTATCTATTATTCGTAAATGCTTTGATGCAAATATTACAATCCTGTTTTTCTTTTACATCCACAAACTGATTGCCAGCAAAACTAATATATCCCTCGCCATCTTCCAAATCAATATTTTCTAGGAATTTATCACCAGAATTATATTCAATCGCCAAAGGATGTGTTGCACCTGGTGTATACACATAAACAACAACTGCGTAACGCTCACCCTTATCTACCGATATTGCATAGTCAAAATCAATCGTATAGTAGCCAGCGTCTTCTACAGTTCCTTCTGCCATCAAAATTTTATCTTTAAAAGAATTTTCATCTTCAAAATTCTTTACCACATAAATCTTATACTCAGTATCTGGAGCAGTGGCATAAAATGCTGCTGCAACGACTTCCTCATCTGATTCTGCCGTAAACACATTTGCACCATACATAGACTCTCTTTCATAGCCCATTTTACCTACCCAGCCACACAAATCGCTTTGATAAATATTATCATAATTATCTACGTCATCAATTCGAGTATATACTACATTATGAGTACCAATGTTTGTATCATAATAAGACACATAGAATACACCACGCTCACCAAATTCACTGCCCCAGCTATTCTGACAAATGAAGGCTCCATCCCCTTCTAAAGGCACCGTAAAATTATCCTTTGAATAATTATCATCCCACCCAATAATAACTACTTCATGATTTGGTTTTGCAGTACCAATATAGCAGTAAGAATTTGTTGCACTATTATAATGTGCAGATGAACTCGTTGGATCTTGGATGCTACTATAAAGCGATGTCTGTACACCGCCGTATTTAAATACCGCATTCTTAATTGCAGCAATATCCTTTGATGCAATAATACGCATTTCTTGCACATGTTTCACCGCACTTAATGTTCCATTGGACTCTCCATCGCCATATGGATCATCTTTTTCATAGACCGGTCCTTGCCATGCCGCTAAATATGCCATACCCATGGTATATTCACCACCATCAAACTGTGTCATAGAAAAAGAATTGCTCATACTCATATGATCCACAGAAAAAGAATAGGTAGACTCTGGCAATAATGCCGATTCCATAGCAGTTAAAGCACCAAATGCCCAACAAGTACCGTATCTTCCCTGATTACGAATTGAGGAAATACGCATGCGATCTCTCAAATCATACTTTGCTGGCAAAGCATTGATATTTTCTGCCATATCTGCTGCAGTTAGAGTATTATTCTCAAAACTAAAAGAATAACTATATCCAAGCATATCTGACAAGTCGTTTAAACCAATATAGTATTCTCCATCCACATTAGTAAGCGGCGACTTAATACTTACTGTCTCTCCTGTGCTGTCTGCCTTTAATTCATTCACCATGATTGTCGCTGATAAATTGTGTTTTTCTACCATCAAATATGAATTTTCATACATATGTGCACTACAATTTAACAAATCTCTCAGCACAGTTACAGGTACCATAATATTTCGATTATAATCCATATAAAAAGTATAATCTTCACTCGTATACTCTTTATTATCGATTACCAAACGCAGCACCTGACTATTTACATCATCGGCAATTAGTGGATACCAAACGCTTGTATCCAATGCTCCTCCACGGAACTTGCCAATCTCTACATCATCAGACTCTAAAATATGAAATTTAAACAAAAAGACGATTGCTATCAAAATCGTTAAAACTATATATCTTTTTGAACATCTCATAAACAACTATCCCTTTATTTGTTCTCTTTTTTTGGTGGCTTTGGCCCCATAAACTGATAGAAATAGGTCTTAATCATACCATTATAAATCTTACGATTTTTATCTGCTTTTCTGCCAACATAGCGTTCCGCATCTGCATAACTGGTAATCATATACATCGACCAAGCATCTAAATTCTTATATACATCTCCAATAGTTGTATATAATTCAGGTAAATCTTCTTTATCCTCTAATCGTTCTCCATAAGGTGGATTCGTAATAATAAAGCCATATTTCTTTGGATGACTAAGTTTTGCCACATCACGTTGCTGAAAATGAATCAAATGATCCACACCCGCACGTTTAGCATTCTCACGAGCTGCCTTTACAACTTCACCATCCAAATCATATCCTTGAATATCCACTTGAATATCCTTATCCACCATATCCTGTGCTTCTTCTACCGCATCATACCAAAGCTGTTTTGGAATAATATTTGTCCATGCTTCCGCAGTAAATTCGCGATTCATACCTGGTGCAATATTTGCAGCTATCATAGCTGCTTCAATTGGAAACGTACCACTGCCGCAGAATGGATCCACTAAAATTCTATCTTTTCTCCATGGAGTCAACATAATTAACGACGCTGCCAAAGTCTCTGTAATAGGCGCTTTACTCGTCTGTAAACGATATCCTCTCTTATGAAGAGAATCACCAGAGGTATCCAATGCCACCATAACCTCATCTTTTAACAAAAAGATTCGAATTGGATATGCCGCACCATCCTCCTTGAACCATTCTGTTTTATATACACCCTTTAATCGCTCTACCATTGCTTTTTTTGCAATTGACTGAATATCAGAAGGGCTAAACAATTTACTCTTAATAGAAGATGCTTTCTTTACCCAGAACTTTCCATCCTTTGGGATATATTCTTCCCAAGGAAGTGCTTTAATACCCTGAAAAAGCTCTTCAAATGTAGTCGCTTTAAATCTTCCTACCAAAAGCAAAACACGCTCTGCAGTACGCAAAAACACATTTGCACGACAAATCGCTTCTGCATCTCCTTCAAAAGTAATACGACCATCTTCTACTCTCGTAATTTCATATCCTAAATCATAAATCTCACGTTTGGTTACTGCCTCCATCCCAAAATGACAAGGTACTACCAATTCATATGTCTTCATATCTTATTCTCCATTTTTTCACAATCAAACAACATACCAATTCTATATTCCTTCAAATGAATATAATATGTGCATCATAACTACTATACCTTATCTGCTACTACTTTTTCAATGGTATAACAACTTTTTCTCTTGTATTTTTCTCTATCCACGCCTTCCCTCTTTATATTTCTTCATTGCCTCATATCCGCCAACCACACTTCCCACATCATAACCATTCCTTCCAAGCAATCTAGCTAATTGCATGCTTGAACCACCATGTTGACAATATACAATAATTGGTCTTTTTTTGAGAAGTACCCTCGTATAATCCTCTATATCCTCTTCTGGATAATTTATCGCACCTTCCCAATGCCCCTCTCTATAATCATTCCTTGCTCTGATATCTATTAGGATTGACCGTTTCTCTATTCTTAATCGCTCAATATCTTTTGGATACACAACTGCAAACGTCATAGCATTTTACCATTTTATTCTTTTTATAATATTTTATGCATAATAAAACAAAAGTGCTCTAGACGATTATATATCATCTAAAACACTCTTTTCCTATCTTTCTCTATGTCTTCGCGCACGGTTTAAATGTTGCTCAAAATGCCCTCTATCAATAAACTCTGCAAGTACATATTGATCTAAAACTGGTACTGTACAAGAAAAATCTCCCATACTCTCTCGATATACTTCCAAATATCGCTCAGGCAAAATCATATAACCAATACGAATAGATGACGAAAGACTATTTGAAAATGTATTCATATAAACAACACATTGACTATCATCCAACATATACAGTGTATCAATCGGTTTTCCAGGCATAAAAAATTCGCTATCAAAATCATCCTCTATGATTATTCTTTCTGTTTGCATTATTTTTGCCCATTCAAGATACTCTTGTCTCTTTCGCACAGTTGCAGTCACACCTGAAGGATAACTATGAAACGGGGTTACATGTAGGATATCTGCTTTCGTTTTCTCCAACTCTGTGGATAAAATACCCTCTCTTCCCATTTTTAACATCTCACATTTTGCACCCATTCCTTCGTACACTTTGCGAATCTGTTTATAAGACGGATCTTCTAATCCATACCCCCTTTCATTACCAAACATTCGCACTACCGTACTATATAAATGCTCAGCTCCAGAACCAATAATAATCTGCTCTGGCTGTGCAAAAATCCCTCGATATCTCAATAAATACTTTGCTATTGCATTTCTAAGAATTGCACATCCCTCATTTGGCGCTTTCTCCAATAACTCACTACCATATTCTGTCAAAACGCTTCGAATGGTTTTAAAATACACCGATTCAGGAAAAAAAGATTCTTTAATACTCTGTGAATGATTTTCTAGTAGTTGAAGCTGCTTTCTATCTCTATGTTCCAACAACTCTAATTCCTTTTCCACATTTACTCGTTTTCCTAATACTTTCAATTCCGTCACAAAATATCCACTTCGCTCTCTAGACTCAATATATCCCTCGTCCTTCAACATCTGATAAGCCGTTTCTACTGTAATCAAACTTATACCTAAATGCTCTGCTAATGAACGTTTTGATGGAAGTTTTTCATTCCTCTTAAGTGTTCCAGACAAAATATCCTCTTTTATCGCAGAATATAGATAATAATATTTTGTTTTCTCATCCCTTTGATTCATCGGATATGTTAGCAATGTCCTTCACACCTCACTTTCCTATTGCATCTTATTTTTCAAATCGATGTTTTACTATAGTAATTCATATTGCATCAATTCATACTTCAGTTTACTCCCTACCATAATCTCTGCTGGAAGTAACGCTCTGGCCACCAACTTCAAATCATCCAGCTCCATATCTGTTCTTTTTAAATTTGCATAATCTCCATCAATACTCACTACTTCATAATACCATGTTTCCATACTCATTTTTCCTTTCACCTATTTATAATATCATTTACATACATCATTCATTTTTTATCTTGCTCCACACCTCACATAGTCTCTCTAAGTTCCATGCAGCATTTGCCGGACTTGTCGAAGGCATTTTTATAGCAGGAATCCCCGTTTCTTTTTCTACATATTTACGATACAACTCATATGCCTTTCCACCATTTACATAAATCGTTTCAATCTCACTATTCTTTAACACTACGGAAAAATCATTCACTACTACATCTTTAATCGACGAATCACTTGAGCCAATGATTGTACAGCTTTCTATTACATCCCACACAGCAATCTGATGTGTCAGCAAAAATTTCTTTTTTGCTTGTATTGTTTGCGGAACTTCCTCTTCAAAAATCCGTGCCAGCACCTTCCAAAAGCGATTCTGCGGATGTCCATAATAAAAATTATTTTCCCTCGACTTCATAGATGGAAAACTACCTAAAATCAAAATCTTCGAATCTTTGTTGAAAATTGGTTCAAATGTATGTGTTACATATTCATATTCCTGCATACTTTTCAAATTCACTCCATAAAAATACTACTCAACATCTATAACAACTCAAAAATAAGTATCTTTTCCCTGTAATGGTCTTCCTTAAATAAATCAGAACATTCTATCTCATCTACAAAGCATAACTCTGGTACAGACATCAAATATGAAATATATTCATCACTCGGATAATAAAAAAACAACTGCATCACTCTAGGATTATAATAATAAGATTTTATTATTTTTCCAATTACAGATTGTAAAATTTTAACTGAAAAGGGATTAAAAAAATAAAATATATTTGCATCTTCTACTTCATATTTCTCTGCATTTTCACATAAAAATATTATATCATTCGTTTCTGTTTCATTTCTCATACTATAACTCTGAAGATTTTTACGTGCCGCAATATACATTCTCTCATCAAAATCAATTCCTATTACCTTGCAACCTAATCTATCATTCAAAAAGAAAGCAATCCTTCCCTTTCCACAGCCATAATCTATTACAATATTATCATACGAAATGTAATCATTTTCCACTAAACGTTCTAATACACAATATGGTGTAGGTTCATAGGGATAATGATAATCATCCTCTTTACATGCATCTCTTCCACAAGTATCAATATTCAGTTGATAATCTAATTCCGTCTCTTTTATATCCATCCTATTTCAAAGAATTATTTTTCTTCCAAAACCTCCATCTTATATAGCTTTGATTATATCACAATCATCAAATGGTTGCATCTTGTAACAATTATATTTTGGTGAGTTTTCTGTGAACTTTTTCAAGTTTTAGACAAAAAGAAAACCCTCGAAACACTAATGTTTCAAGGGTTTATTGAAGCGTGAGTGAGAAGATTCGAACTCCCGACACCTTGGTCCGTAGCCAAGTGCTCTATCCAGCTGAGCTACACTCACATAATGCCGGCGACCGGAATCGAACCGGTACCGTATTGCTACGACAGGATTTTAAGTCCTGCGCGTCTGCCAGTTCCGCCACGCCGGCATATTCACATAATTGTGAAAGTGGGACCAACAGGGCTCGAACCTGTGACCCCCTGCTTGTAAGGCAGGTGCTCTCCCAGCTGAGCTATGATCCCAGAAGTAACATTTGTTACTAACGACCCCAGCGGGACTCGAACCCGCGACCTCCGCCGTGACAGGGCGGCGCTCTAACCAACTGAGCCATGAGGCCATATATTTTATTTTTTTAAA
>JAZQZJ010000032.1:0-9927 GCA_045633955.1 Agathobacter sp.
ACCATACCTTTATACTGTAGTTGCAGAACTTCAGAGAAGAAATGAAACATATGATGATTTAGAAGTAAATGTTGGTGTACGTAGCTTTGAATGTGATCCACAGAAGGGCTTCAGCATCAATGGTGTACCTACTCCACTGCGTGGTGTATCTCGTCATCAGGATGTTATGTATTTAGGAAATGCTCTTACAAGAGAAGAACACTATGATGATGCTTACATCATTAAAGAACTCGGTGCAAATACTATCCGTCTTGCTCACTATCAGCATTCACAGGATTTCTATGATGCATGTGACGAATTAGGTTTTGCTATTTGGGCTGAAATTCCATTCATCTCAGTTATGAGCAAAAATCCAGCAGCTCATCAGAACTGTATTGAACAGATGAAAGAACTTATCGTTCAGAATTATAACCATCCATCTATCATGTTCTGGGGCGTTTCAAACGAAATCCTCATCGGTGGTATCTCTGAACAGTTAGTAGAAAACCATAAAGAACTCAATGCTCTTTGTAAAGAAATGGACCCAACACGTCTTACAACAATTGCACACGTTTCATTTACACCAGTAGATGGACCAATGCATTATATTACTGATACAGAAAGCTACAACCACTACTTTGGTTGGTACGGCGGCAAGATGGAAGACAATGGTCCATGGCTTGATAACTTCCATGAAAAACATCCTGGTATCTGCTTAGGCGTATCTGAATATGGTTGTGAAGGTATCATTACATACCACGGTCCAGAACCAAAATGTAAAGACTACTCAGAAGATTATCAGGCAATGTACCATGAACATATGGCAAAAGTTCTTGATGAAAGACCATGGATTTGGTCTAGCCACGTATGGAACATGTTCGATTTCGGTTGTGCGGCTCGAGACGAAGGTGGCGTAGCAGGACGTAATAACAAAGGTCTTGTTACTATGGACAGAAAGACAAAGAAAGATAGCTACTATATCTACAAAGCATACTGGAACGCAGAACCAATGGTTCATCTTTGCGGAAAACGTTATGCTCAGAGAGCTGGTGAAGAAAGAGAAATCAAGGTTTACACAAACCAGGATAGCGTAACTCTTTATATGAACGGCGAAGTAGTTGGCGAAGCTACACCTGTAGATCACATTGCTCGTTTCACAGTTGCAATGAAAGATGGATACAACATTTTCATGGCAGTTGCTGGTGAAGTAAAAGACACTATGACAATCGAAAAAGTAGATGTAGAACCAGAAATCTATACACTTCCAGATGTAGATGAAGGTGAAGGCGGTGCTGCTAACTGGTTTACAGCAGTAGGTGATGTTGATTTAGAAGATGATACTCCAATGGAATTCCCAGAAGGAAAATTATCTATCAAATCTACAATCGGTCAGATCTACAAAAATGAAGACGCTTGGGCATTTTTCTCAGAAATGACTCAGGGTAAAGTTGGTCCAGATATGCCAATGTGGGGCATGATGGAAAACTTCGCGATTGAAATGATGTTAGGTATGGCTGGTAACTTACCAGAATCAGCAATCAAAGCTTTAAACAAGAAGTTAAATGCATTTGACGTAGTTGAATAATTTAATTTTAAACTGACATAAATGTCGAGAAAGACCACTCCAGACTGGAGTGGTCTTTTTGTTGCACAAGCATGCCAAGTAAACGTCCAGTGGACGTATACTTAGTGCATATCGGAAAAGAAGTGTGAAAAGATTGTCATTCGTGTGAAAAAGATGTAGAATAGAAATAATAATGATGTGGTTTTATGGGGGAATAAGCAATGCTGGAGAAAAAGCGACCAACGATTGCTATTATGGCAGGTAATTCGGAATCTGAATATGTAATGAAATTAATGGCAGGATTTCGTGATTGTGCGAAAGAAGAGGATGTGAATTTGGTTTTTCTTTTGGGACCACATATTCCTCGTTATTGTAAAGATATTTTGGCAGGGTCTTTTGCATGGGATTACGATTTTCAATTTCATACGGTATATGATTATGTGCGTTTTATTAAACCAGATGCATTGATTGTTGCATATGGTTCGTTGTCGCACTTTAAATGCGTGCCAAATGTAGAGGAATTTGTAGCTCGTTTTAAAGGAATTCCAACATTGGTATTGGGAGATAATGTGAATGATCCTGAGGTTCCACATTTGATTGCTGGTAATTATGGTGGGATGAGAGCTTGTATCAGTCATTTGGTAGAGGATCATGGATATCGTAAAATTGCATTTGTAGGTGGACCAAAGAGAAATCATGATTCGAATCATCGTATGCAGGCCTACAAAGATGTTTTAACCGAACATGGTATTGCGGTAGATGAGAGTCTTATTATATATGGTAATTATTCGGAGCATATGGATGCAGAGGTAGCAGACTTATTAGACAGACATCCGGATATCGAGGCAATTGCTTTTGCAAATGATAATATGGCTAAAGCTGGATATCGTGTGTGTGCAGCGAGAGATTTGGTAGTAGGGCATGATATTGCGATTACTGGATTTGATGATGGTGATATAGCAAAAAGTTTAGAACCAGCGTTAAGTAGCGTAGCGCATAGCAGTTTTTTATTTAGTTATCGTGCTGTGCAGGCAGCATTGGAATTGGCAAAGGGAAATATGCCAGAATCCGAAGAAATGAAAGCATATTTTCATAAGAGGGGATCTTGTGGTTGTAAGTTTGCATTGAATGAAGCGAAGCGCGTTGGTAATAAGTCAGAATTGTATGATTTTATTGCGACACGGGTGGAATTTATTACAGATGAGTTGTTTTCTACAATTCCTTATGAAAAAGATAAAAGTAGATATCGTGAATGGTTGAGTCGTTTTTTAAATGAAGTGATAAAAACTGTTTTTGAAGAAGAGAAGGCAGAATTTAGTGAATCACTTCACCGTTGTTTGCAGAAATTGTGTCAGCATCCATTTGTGTCGAAGCGATTCCTGTTGGAATATTTGGAAAAAGTTATGCAGGAATTGTCTGAATTTACACAGATTGAACAACAGCAGTCGGAATTAAATGTGTTGCTAGGTACTGTTCGTAAATTTGTACACTCACAGGAAGTGAATGATTTGCAGCAGGAAAATATTGATGTGCAGAGAAAACTTTGGTTCTTGCCTTCCTTTACAGTAGATTTGATTAATGCGAATTTGGATATGGAAGAGCAGATGTATTATATTATGAATCGCTTGAAGGCTATGGGAATTAACAGTAGTTATGTGTTTTTCTATGCAGATGGTGTATCACATAAGATGGATAGTGAGTTTAAACTTCCGGATACGATTTATTTGAATGCATATTACAATGAAAATGAAATGGTGTATTATAAGCCGAAACAACGTTTGCCAGTATCTACAGCGGATGGTGATTTCTCTGCATTTTTGCAGCAGGACAAAGCTCGATTTTATACCGCTTATGTGCTGTTTTCTGGCGAAGAACAATATGGTCTGATTTTGTGTGAAGCTGAGCAGAAAGAGTTTTCATTTATGCTGAGTTGTAGTATGCAGTTAGGCTCTCTTCGTAGGATTATGGATATGAATTTGCGTGAAATGCAGATGAAGAAAGAGTTAGAAGAGAAAAATCGCATTTTAAGTACTATTTCTATGTATGATGAGCTTACAAAACTTTTGAATCGACGTGGTTTTATGGAAAAGGCATTAAAGTTGCTTCGAGATAATCAGGGAAAAAAGGCGTATCTATTATTTGCAGACCTTGACCATTTGAAGGAAATTAATGATACTTTTGGACATGCAGCAGGTGATTTTGCGATTGTTTCTGCGGCTGAGTATTTAAATGAATGTATGCCACAGGGAGCAGTTAGTGCTCGTATTGGTGGGGATGAATATGTATCTTTATTTGTTCCAGAGAAAGACTGTTATTGTGAAGATATTATCGCACAGATAAAGGAATATGCAGCTTATTTTAATACAAAATCAAAGCAGCCATTCTATGTAGAATTGTCTGCGGGTGTGTATGAATTTACTTGTAATCAGGATGTTGATTTAGCACAATTATTTAAAGAATCTGATGCTATACTTTATGAACAGAAGAAAAAGCGTCGAGCAAGCATAAAAAAATAAGAAAATAAGAAAAGTAGGAAAAGAATAGTGGCAAAGAAATATTATGCAGTACGAGTTGGAAAAACTCCGGGAATTTATTTAACTTGGGATGATTGTAAAGCTATGACAAGCGGATATCCAGGGGCGGTTTTTAAGAGTTTTACTTCTGAGGAAGAAGCAAAGGCTTTTCTAGAAGGAGTAGAAGCATCGAAAAAGGTGGAAACATTTGATGCCCAAGATTTAAAAGAACCATATGCATTTGTGGACGGTTCTTTTAATTCTGCAACGAAGGTATATGGTTATGGGGGATTCTTGGTTGAAAATGGATGTAAGCATGAAATACAAGGATCTGGTAATGCACCACATTTAGTAGAAATGCATAATGTATCTGGTGAACTGGCAGGTTCTATGGCAGCGATAGAAAAGGCAATAGAGCTTGGGTTAAAAGAGATTAATATCTATTATGATTATATGGGGATTGAAATGTGGGCAACTGGAGCGTGGAAACGTAACAAAGAAGGTACGATTGCCTATTACAATTTCATACAATTTATGAGAGGTATGATACAGATTAATTTTATAAAGGTGCCAGGACATGCAGGAATTGAAGGAAATGAAATTGCAGATAAGATGGCACGAAAAGCCGCTGGAGTGGATGTATAGAATAAGTAATAAGCAGTTAGGAGAGCAATCATGAGCGTATTTAATGTGGAATTAAAAAGAGTTGTAGACGATAGTTACGACATAGAAATCGGTTATGATTTAAAAAATAAATTAGTAAATGATATCGAGAGAGGGCTGGTAGGAAATATTCGTAAGTTTGCGGTTATTACAGATAGCAATGTAGCAGAACTCTATGCAAAACCAATTAGTGAAAAATTGGTTCGTGAAGGCTATGAAGTCGACATGTTTGTGTTTACGGCTGGTGAAAAGAGTAAGACACGAGAGACAAAAGCACGCATTGAAGATGCAATGTTGGAAAAAGGATACCGTAGAGACTGTTGTATTATTGCAGTAGGTGGCGGTGTTGTTACAGATATTTCTGGTTTTATTGCAGGTACCTATGGAAGAGGTGTTCCGTTTATTAATTATGCTACGACACTTTTGGCTGCAGCAGATGCATCGGTTGGTGGTAAAACAGCAGTAGATACACCACTTGCAACAAACTTAATCGGCTTATTCAACCAGCCAGAAAAAGTATACATTGATATTGCATCCTGGTCATCACTTCCAGAACGTGAAGTGCGAAGCGGTATGGCAGAAACAATCAAACATGCTTGTCTTGCCAGCGAAGATATGTTTGAATTTTTAGAAGAAAACATGGACGATATCATCAAATTTAGTCCATTTGCATGTGAATACATAGCCGAAAACAATTGTCAGATTAAATACAGAGTCGTTATGCAGGATGAGAGAGAAGCAGGACTTCGTGAAGTTTTAAATCTTGGTCATACCGTAGGCCGTGCAGTAGAAACTGTAAGTGATTATCAGTTATTACATGGTGAAGCAGTAGCGATTGGTTTGGTTGCACAGGCAATGCTCTCAGAAAGTTTTGGTTATATGGACAGTGAGCAGGTAGCCCGTGTGATTGCATTATTAGAAAGAGCAGGACTTCCTACATCGATTCCAAATTATATTGATAAAGAAGTGTTAGTGAAAAAACTTTACACGGACAAAAAAGTGCGAAATGGTAAGTTGCGTTTCGTGTTACAGAAGGGAATCGGAGATGTTGTAGAATTCTCATCTGGAGTATATGCGATGGCAGTGGAAGAAGAAGTTGCTAGAGAGATAATCTACAAAATGTAAAGGAACTGTTGAAACATACAATTTCATAGCTTCTTTCGAAAAACTACAAATAAAAAATCGTGCATATGTTGTTGCGAATGTTGAACTTGTTAGAAAAACGTTATCATTTTCTTGAAATACGCTTGAGGCATAAGAGTTGTGTCTTTCAACTGTTCGACTATCCGCTCGTATGTCCGCGAACAAAAAACGCGCTCGTATTTTCATGTTTCACTAATCGGGCGAATTTTACAAAGTTGAGATTACATGTGCATGCCCAAAACTCGTCGCTAAAGCGACTCAAACAGTTGTGCATGCACATGAAATTTTGTAAAATTCGCCCGAGTAAGTGAAACTACAAAAATTCTCGAACTCGTTTTAAAATTTCACGGACATACGAGTGGATTGCTCGAACGTTTGAAAGACATAAATAATCATAAATGCCTCAAGCGTATTTTTTAGAAATGTTCGTTTTTCTAACGTGAAAAATTCGCAACAACATATGCACGATTTTTTTTATTGGTATCTACCGAAAGGAGCTCTGAAATTGTATGTTTCGACGGATCCTTTGTTATTATATTATCACCATCTGATGTGTAAATTCATTTACTGGTTTTGTTTTTGATTTATTTGCAGTTCTCTGATAAAACAGATTTGAAGCCAAAACATCTCGTTCAAAGATTTGGTAGGTTGCATAATCTAATATATTATTAGCCTCTGAAACCTTTGTGATAATAGGAACAGTAGCTGTTTCATGCATTTCTGCAAGTAAATCAGTAGAATCTTTTCGAAAGCCCAATACTCTTAAATAAGGAGCAAATCCAATTGCCTTACCAGTGTAGTAGTCCGTTTGTTTGATGTTTAAAAGAATATGAAGCAAACAACGGCTGATTCTGCTGTAAGTTAAATCTTTGGATTTTAAGGTCATAATAAAATCTTCAAATGTAACATATTCGTTTAGGTGTTTACGAATTTTGTTTGATAAATCTATGGTACAATCAGCAAAAGAATCATAGCCTTTGTGGGATAAGCATAGGAGACAATATCCAAGTACATCAGAGATATCATTGGCTTCGATTAATGCACCTTTGTCGAATAACTCTTTTAAAATAACAAAAGCCTCTTTTGGCATAGCCTTTTCAATGGCAGTCATAGAGTCGAGAGGATTTTCTCCTAAAAGTGCTTCACGTATAGCGGAAGCAGATGGATAAGCGGTATCAATTTCTGTGTCATGATAACCTGCACCTTTTCGTGGAACAAGAACTGGTTCTATATGAGGAGGTAATGTTTTTAGATATTCAATAGCTAAAATATTATTTGGTGAGTTGAGAATAGAATCTAGCTCATCTTTTGGTATTTGAGGAAGAACGGTTGTCAAGGCATTCATTCGGGCAACT
Source organism: Agathobacter sp. (assembly GCA_045633955.1). Taxonomy (GTDB): domain Bacteria; phylum Bacillota; class Clostridia; order Lachnospirales; family Lachnospiraceae; genus Roseburia. Next base: position 7,218 of record JAZQZJ010000032.1, read on the forward strand.
GGAAATGGATTTCCAGAACGAATAGAATTGCTTAAAACTTTACGGTATACTTCTGGCTCTGTTTTTATAACGGAAGTAATTTGCTGTAAGGTTTCTAAAGACTCAGATTCTGCACCGAATCCTAAATGAGTAACAAGACGAGTTGCTGCTAGGGCACCAACGCCACCGCCTGCAAAATATTCTGCAGAAGCAGTTGCCCAAAGAGTTGGGATTTCTAATACCAAATCTGCACCATTTAAAAGCGCCATTTGGGCACGGCTAAACTTGTCGCAAAGTGCGGGTACTCCGCGCTGTTGGAAATTGCCGCTCATTGCAATAACAACGTAATCAGCATTTGTTTTTTCACGAAGTTGAGCAATCTGATAGGCATGTCCATTGTGAAAAGGATTATATTCTGCTACAATTCCTACGACTTTCATATATGACGCCTCCTTTTTCTAAAAAATATATACTAAGTATATCATGTTTATCTAAAAGTAGTAAAGTGCGAATTGTCTAAAAAATATAAAAAATATTGTAAATTGTTGAAAAATTAACAATGTGAAATTGTCTAAAAAATAAGACAAAAATACTTTAATTTATACTTGTATACACCCAAAATCAGGGGTATAATTAGGGTAGTATTTTATGACAAAATATTATTTTTTATAAGGAGAGGTTAAACTATGAATGTATTAGTAATCAACTGTGGTAGCTCATCACTTAAGTATCAGCTTATCGATTCTCAGACAGAAGCTGTACTTGCAAAAGGTCTTTGTGAAAGAATTGGTATCGATGGACGTCTTATTTATCAGAAAGCTGGCTGTGACAAAGAAGTAACAGAAGCAGCTATGCCAACACACAAACAGGCAATTCAGCTTGTATTAGATGCTTTAGTAAATCCTACAACAGGTGCAATCGCTGACCTTTCAGCTATCGATGCAGTAGGACATCGTGTAGTACATGGTGGTGAAAAATTTGCTACATCTACAGTTCTTACAGAAGAAGTTATCAATGTAATTGAAGAATGTAATGATTTAGCTCCATTACATAACCCAGCAAACTTAATTGGTATCCGTGCTTGTCAGGAACTTATGCCAAACGTTCCTATGGTAGCAGTATTTGATACAGCTTTCCATCAGACAATGCCAGACGTAGCATACACATATGCTCTTCCATATGAATATTATGAAAAATATGCTGTACGTCGTTATGGTTTCCATGGTACAAGCCACAGCTATGTTTCACAGCGTGCTGCAGAAATCCTTGGAAAAGACGCTGCAGATCTTAAGACTATCGTTTGCCACTTAGGTAACGGTGCTTCTATCTGTGCAGTTAAAAATGGCAAATCTGTAGATACATCAATGGGTCTTACTCCACTTGAAGGACTTATCATGGGAACACGTTCTGGTGACGTTGATCCATCTATCTTAGATTTCATCGCTCAGAAAGAAAACTTAACACTTTCTGAAGTTATGAACGTATTAAATAAAAAATCTGGTGTTGAAGGTATCTCTGGCGTATCTAGTGACTTCCGTGATCTTGCTGCAGCAGCAGAAGAAGGAAATGATAGAGCAAGACTTGCGCTTGATGCATTCGTATATCGTGTAGTAAAATACATCGGTGCTTATGCAGCAGCTATGAATGGTGTAGATGTTATCTGCTTCACAGCTGGATGTGGTGAAAACGATGTTGCAACAAGAGGTAAAATCGTAAAAGCAATCGAATACTTAGGAATTACACTTGATGAAGAAGCAAACAAAGCTGCTCGTGGTGAAGAAGGTGTGATTTCTACAGCAGATTCAAAAGTAACAGTACTTGCAGTTCCTACAAACGAAGAATTAGCAATCTGTCGTGAAACTGTAGCACTTGTATAAAATTACTTTTAAAAAGCCAATATAAAATACATGCCCGTGGTTTTTCCACGGGTTATGTATTTAATACAATATTTTTTATAAAAAATTATTGACAAACCAATATATGGTATGTATAATTGTCAAGGTGTGAATAGGAGAGTATCATGGTTATCGATATTTCAAATGTAGTAAAGTCAATTAATAAACAGGTTTCGGAAGAAGTTTCTATTCAGTTATCTTCTTTTGAATCGAGATTAGGAGATTTTCCTATTTTGCAGAAATCGCCAGTTGTGCTTACGGTGACAAATCAGGAGAATAAAACAGTATTTATTCGTGGTTCTGTAGATGTTACGCTTAGCATTCCTTGCGGTCGATGCTTGGAAGAGGTTCCAACACAAATCTGTTTCGATATCGACAAAAAACTCGACATTACAGATGGCGGTTTAGTAGATGATGAAATGGAAGAAAATGACTACCTGATTGGATTCGAGCTGGATGTAGATAAACTTGTCTACGCCGAGATTTTGGTGAACTGGCCTATGAGAGTTCTGTGCAAAGAGGACTGCGAAGGAATTTGCAATGTCTGCGGTATGAACTTGAATAAGGGCGACTGCGGATGCCAGAGAACAGAACTTGATCCAAGAATGGCAGCGATCCAAGATATATTTAGTAAATTTAAGGAGGTGTAAACAAATGTCAATTTGTCCAAAGAATAAATCTTCTAAAGGAAGAAGAGATAAGAGAAGAGCTAATTGGAAAATGTCTGCTCCAACTTTAGTTAAATGCAGCAAATGTGGTGAATTAATGATGCCTCATAGAGTTTGCAAAAACTGTGGAAGCTACAATAAGAAAGAAATTATTGCACAGGACTAATT
>JAZQZJ010000033.1:0-37607 GCA_045633955.1 Agathobacter sp.
CAGCCAGCATTCGCTATGGAGCTTTGTAGAAAAGAAGCTATCAAGATGGCTGAAGTTGCGAAATCCGCAATCTATATTGCATTAGATAATATAGGAAATTACAGAGAAGAAGATTTTGTTCGTGTGAAGGAAATGGAAGCAGAAGTAGATAGGTATGAAGATGCTCTTGGTTCTTATCTTGTAAAATTAAATAACAAGGATTTATCACCAAGAGACAGCCGTTCGGTATCCGTTATTCTTCATTGTATCAATGATTTTGAACGTATTTCTGACCATGCTGTAAACATTATTGAATCAGCAAAAGAAATGCATGATAAAAATTTAAGCTTTTCTGCAAATGCAATGAAAGAATTTGAAGTGTTCTCATCAGCAGTTCATAAAATCGTTCATATGGCAGTTCATGCCTATGCAGATAATGACCTTGAAAATGCAAAGGTAGTTGAACCTTTAGAACAGGTTATCAATGGTCTGAATGCGGAAATGAAACAGCGTCATATTAAACGTCTTCGTAAAGGTAAATGTACGATTGAACTTGGCTGGGTACTTCAGGATCTTTTAACCAATATTGAACGTGTATCTGACCACTGTTCTAATATTGCAGTTTGTATGATTGAAGTAAAAGAAGATGAATTTGATACACATAGTTATTTAGTAGAATTAAAAGAAAATAACTTTGAATGGTATAAGAATGCGATTTATACATATAGAGATAAATTTGCATTACCAGAAATTGTGATCGATGAAGAAGAATCTGTAGTTTCTATCGTAAAGAAAGAGGATTCAAAGAAATAAATGAGTTTGATTTATATAGTAGAGGATGATATCAATATCCGTGAAATTGAAAGCATCGCCTTAAGGAACAGTGGATATGCTGTACAGGCATTTGAAACAGCAAAGGAATTTTATCGAAGGGTAGAAGAACGAGTGCCGGATTTGGTTCTTTTGGATGTCATGCTTCCAGATGAAAGTGGATATGAAATCGTAAAAAGAATTCGTAAAACGCCAAGTACAAAAAAACTTCCTGTAATTATGGTTACAGCCAAGTCGCAGGAGATTGATGTGATTAAGGGATTAGATGATGGTGCAGATGACTATATCAAAAAGCCATTTTCTATTATGGAATTAATTAGTCGTGTGAAAGCACTTCTTAGACGAACCAGCTCAGAAGATGCAAAACTACTTGTGTTGGACGAACTTCGCATTGACCACGAACGTCATGTGGTATATGTAGGTGAAAATGCAATAGAGCTGACTTTTAAAGAATACGAATTATTGCGACTTCTTGTTTCAAATGTAAACGTGGTGATGACGAGAGAAAATATTATGATTCATGTTTGGGGAACTGATTTTGAAGGAGAATCTCGAACTGTAGATATGCATATTAAAACATTGAGACAAAAGTTAGGAGACATGGGAACACGTATTAAAACAGTGCGAAATGTTGGATATGTAATTGAGTAATATATAGAATACTTTTAGGAAAAACGTTATCGTGCTTGCATGAATAACGTTTTTTCAATTTTATGAGGTAAATGAGAATGAAGAAAAAAATTAATTTGCGCTTAATAGGAATCGCATTAATTGCGATACTTATCACACTTTTGGGTGTGACCAGTGTTTATTATTATTTGTTCGAAAATCAAGTGCGAAAGGATTTACATGTTCTCGCTGAGACTCTGGTGGATTCTGGAGTGTTTCAAAAAGAAGAGTTAGAGAAAATTGTATTTGAATCAGATGATGTCCGTGTCACATGGATTGATGAAGATGGAACTGTTATTTATGACAGTTGGAATGATGTGGAGAGTATGGAGAATCATATAGAACGTCCAGAAATTAAAATGGCTTTTGAAACAGGAAATGGCGATAGTGTGCGTACATCTGATACGATGCAAATAAATACCTATTATTATGCACTTAAGATTGATGATGGCACTGTTGTGCGAGTTGCACGTAATGCTAGCAGTGGTGCTAGTATATTTATGAATGCGATGCCAATTGTCGTAGGAATTGCGATACTAGTTGTTATATTGTGTATTGTATTAGCAGATTATTTGACGAAACAGTTAATTAAGCCGATTGTAGCAATTGCCAATAAGTTGGATGATACAGAGGGGAGCAGTGGTGAAACAGAAATTTATAAAGAATTAGCCCCTTTTGTTCAGACAATCCGCACACAGCATGAAAACATTCTGTCGGCGGCAAAAATGAGGCAAGATTTCACAGCAAGTATCACGCATGAATTAAAAACACCGCTTACAGCGATATCAGGATATGCAGAATTAATTGAAAACAAGATGACCACAGAGGAACAGAATATTATATTTGCAGGTGAGATACGAAAGAATACGAATCGCTTACTGACACTGATTAATGATATTATCCGTTTGTCAGAGTTGGATCATACAGAAATAGGAACCGATTTTGAGATGATAGACTTATATGAATTGGCGAAAGAGTGTACACAGAATATACAGGTGAATGCGAAGCGCAGAAGCGTGAATTTCATTTTGGAAGGCGAAAACTGTATGGTAAATGGAAATCGTCACATGCTTTGTGAGTTAATAGAAAATCTTTGTGAAAATGGGATTCGATATAATAATGAGGGTGGCTTCGTGCATCTGACTATCGGAGAAAAGAATGGAAGAGCCGTTTTAGTTGTAGAAGATAACGGCATTGGTATTCCACCAAAGCATCAAGAGCGTGTGTTTGAACGATTTTATCGCGTAGACAAGAGCCGTTCGAAAGCAACTGGAGGAACGGGCTTGGGACTTGCTATTGTAAAACACATTGTGGCAATTCATTCTGCAAAAATTGTATTGGAGAGTGAAGTCGACAAAGGAACGGCGATTACTATCAAATTTTAAAGAAAAAGACCCAATGGGTCTTTTTTTGTAGATAAAAATGTGATAAAACAGAAGAGTATGGATTTTGGGCAGAGAAGAAAAGGAGAATGTCATGTATCAGGAAATTTCACAGCTTCTTATGTATGGAGATATTGATGAGAACGAAATACTTTATCAGATGGGACAGTTGTTTGCTCGTTTTGAAAAGGGTGGTTATGACAAAATGGAATTGGTGCGTGATATCAATACACAGGTCAAACGGATTTTAAAGGTGGCAACAGATTATGGATTTGATGATAATCTTTGGCATAATTATTTAACTTTTTATTTGATGATGAATGAAAATCCATTTAGTATGACTTGTGAAAAAGTAGGCGCAAGTGAAGGTAGTGTAAATGGGTTGGTGCAACAGGATTTTGCCCTTTTCAAAAAATTATTCGATTATGATTTTACGCGTATCGAGGAAGCCTTGGAGATTTCGTGCTTTAGCAGTATTTCCAATTACAAAGCAATCGTAAAAAAAGATTTGATGTATAATAAAAACGTAAGTGAAAAGGTACGTGTACTTAGTAAAAAATTAGAAGAGACAAAGTCTGCAAGAGAGTTTTTCTACGTGATGTCTGATTTTTATAAAGACTATGGAGTAGGTATGTTTGGTATGAACAAAGCATTCCGTATCGAAGAAAAACCAGAGGGTGGCATTGTGTTTAAACCAATTAACAATATGGACAGTGTGATGCTGGATGATTTGATTGGATACGAAATTCAGAAAAAGAAATTAGTAGATAATACACAGGCTTTTGTAGATGGTAAGAAGGCAAACAATGCTCTTTTGTTTGGTGATAGTGGTACAGGAAAATCAACAAGCATCAAAGCAATTGTAAACCAGTATTATGATGATGGTCTTCGTATGATTGAAATCTATAAGCACCAATTTAAATATTTGTCTGCTGTGATTTCTGAAATCAAAAACCGCAATTACAAATTTATTATTTATATGGATGATTTATCCTTTGAAGAATTTGAAATTGAATATAAATATTTGAAAGCAGTAATTGAAGGTGGCGTAGAAACAAGACCAGACAATATCTTAATCTATGCGACCTCAAACCGTAGACATCTCATCAAAGAAACCTGGAATGATAGAAATGATGTAAATACAAAGATTGATAGACATCATTCCGATACAGTAGAAGAAAAACTTTCGCTAGTAAATCGTTTTGGTGTGACGATTAGTTTCTCAAAACCAAGTCAGAAGGAGTTTTTCGAAATAGTGATTGGTTTGGCGAGAAGAGAAGGCATTACCATGTCGGATGAAGAATTAAAAGCAGAAGCAAATAAATGGGAATTGGCTCATGGTGGTTTGTCCGGCAGAACGGCAAATCAGTTCGTTAACTACTTATTAGGTCAAATATAAATTAGGAGAAAAAGAATGCTTTATCAAATTAACAATGGTGCCGTTGTTTTTGGTGACGACGTCATTTTACATGATATTAATTTTGAAATACGAAATACAGAAAAAATTGCTGTAGTTGGCCGAAATGGTTGTGGAAAAACTACGCTTTTAAAGTTAATTTCTGGTGAAGTGGAAATGTACCATGAGGATGGTGAAGAAGGCACTATTGCCATGGCTGGAAAACCACAGATTGGATATTTAAAACAGATTGCATTTGATGATCCAGATGTTACTTTAGAAAAGGAAATTCGAAAAGTTTTTGCACCTATGCTGGCAATGAAAGCAGAAGTAGAAGAGTTGGCCAAAACATTGGAAACGGATCATTCTGACAAAAATGTACAAGCATATACAACATTGGAAGAAAAATTTCGAGATTTAGGTGGATATTATTTTGAAAAAGAATACGAAGTATTAATTCGTAAATTTGGTTTTTCGGAAGAAGAACGAAAGAAACCACTTCGTGATTTTTCTGGTGGGCAACAGACAAAGATTGCATTTATTAAGTTGCTGTTAAGCAAACCAGATATTTTACTTTTAGACGAACCTACCAACCATTTGGATGTAACGACAATTGAATGGTTAGAAGGTTATTTGAAAAATTATCCAAAGGCTGTAGTTTTAGTTTCTCATGACCGTATGTTTTTGGACAATATCGTGGATGTGGTTTATGAGATTGAGTATGGAACTGCAAAACGTTACCCAGGTAACTATACACAGTTTATGGCACGTAAAAAAGAAAATTACGAAAAGCAGTTAAAAGACCATATTGCACAGCAAAAAGAAATCGAACGCCTGCAGCGTATGGTGGATCGTTTTAAAGGCAAACCTACGAAGGTTTCTATGGCTCGTTCGAAACAGAAGGCTATTGAACATATGGAAATTATCGAAGCACCTGATCGCTATGATAATAGGACCTTTCATGCAAACTTCCAGCCATTGGTAGAAACAGGAAATGATGTACTTTTTGTAAGTGGTTTGGAAATTGGTTACGAACAGCCACTTTCTACTGTTACCGTGGATTTAAAACGTGGTGAAAAGCTTGGTATTTTAGGTGGAAATGGTCTGGGAAAATCTACATTTTTAAAAACAATTGTAGATAAAATCCCTGCCCTTTCTGGAGAATACAAATATGGAGTAAATGTACAGATTGGATACTTTGATCAGCAGATGGCGATGTACCAGAGTAACAAAACTGTGCTAGATGATTACTGGGATGAATTTCCAAATCTTACGGAGACGGAAGTTAGAAACGCATTAGGTGCATTCCTTTTTACAGGTGAAGATGTATTTAAAAATATCAGCATGCTTTCTGGTGGGGAAAAAGTGCGTCTTGCGCTTTGTAAGATTTTAAAGAGAAGACCAAATGTGTTGATTCTTGACGAACCTACGAATCATATGGATATCATTGGAAAAGAAACATTAGAAACCATGTTAAAGGATTTTAAGGGGACATTGATTTTCGTTTCCCATGACCGTTATTTCGTGAAGCAGGTAGCTACACAGCTTTTGGTATTCGAAGATGGTACAACTAATTTATATAAGTTTGGTTATGAGGAGTATCAGGAAAAATTGGATAGAGAAGCTGAAAGTGAAGATGGTTCCTATAAACCAAGTATGGATTTAGGCGGACTTATTAGTAACAAAGGGGCAGTATCTTCCAATGGACAGAGTGACGCACCTGTCAAGAAACCAAATGTAAACATTGGAAAAGAGCGCTCCAAGGTAGAAAAAAAAGTAAAGCGTGCAGAAGAGGAACTGGCAACAAAAGAAGAAAAATTGGAAGGCTTAAAAGCAGAATTACTTCGTCCGGAATTCCAGTCCAGTTATTCCAAATTGACAGAAATTCAAAATGAGATTGATGCAATGGAAGAAGAAATCATGCTTGCCATGGAAGAGTGGGAAGAACTATCAACACAATTAGAAGCACTTTTAGCAGAAGAGAATGCCAACAAATAGGTGCAAATTGTCAGAAAATAAAAAGAAAAAATTAAAATTGCATAAATTACTTTACGTAGAAAACAAAATTGTTTATAATATACCTATGACAAAGACTTGTCATAGGTATATTTTTTTCGAGTTCTTTGTCAAATATATTTCCACAGGGGGAGACAGCATGAGAATTACGATTACAGGTAGAAACATCGAATTGACATCAGGAATCAAAGAAGCAGTGGAGGATAAGTTAAGTAAATTAGAAAAATACTTTAAACCAGACACCGATGTACTTGTTACATTAAGTGTAGAAAAAGATCGTCAGAAAATTGAAGTAACCATTCCAACCAAAGGTCATACGATTCGTGCGGAAGAAGTAAGCAATGATATGTATGTTTCCATTGATTTAGTAGAGGAGACCATTGAACGACAATTAATCAAATATAGAACAAAAATAGTTTCAAAGAAATTAAACGCAGCAGCAAACTTTAAGGCTGAATATTTAGAAGAACAGTTTGATGAAGACGAAGAAGAAGTGAAAATCGTACGCTCTAAGAGATATGATTTGAAGCCTATGTATCCAGAAGATGCATGTATCCAGATGGAGCTTCTTGGACATGACTTCTTTGTATTTGTAAATGCAGAAAATGATGCAGTATGTGTAGTATATAAGAGAAAAGGCAATACTTACGGAATTATCGAACCTGAATAAATTTTTTTAATATAGCATAAAATTTGATATTTGTATATAGAAAATCACGAATCGTGAATTCACGATTCGTGACTTTCTTTTTGTCTTCAAATGGGGGTATAGTAAAAGCAGGGCCCATATCTATAGCTTGGATAGGAGAATTAAAAATGACAAATATCAATGTTGCAAAATATTTATATATGATTTTGTTTGATGAGAAATTAGAGTACAAAAAGGAAGTCTTTTTTAATGTGTGTAAGGAATCACAGTTGATTTTATTATGGAAAATATTGTTTGAAACAGAGCTTCGGGATACCGAATTATTGAAAGAGCGCATTTATAAATTTGGCAGCAATTTAAAAGAGCAGGATTATGTGGGAAGAGAAGTATTTGTGTGTTTAGTTGGTCTGCTTCATCTTGTTATAAAGTAAAAAACGTGGTACACTTATAATGTTGAACTTATAACAGATTAAAGTGAGGTTAACATATGGATATCGTAGTATTAGCAGGTGGACTTAGTACAGAAAGAGATGTTTCTTTTAAGACAGGAAGCATGGTAACAAAAGCATTAAGAGAAAACGGACATCGTGTCATTATGCTGGATGTTTTTATGGGATATAGTGACAAAGAAGAGGATTTGACAGGGGTATTTGATCGTGCAGAAGAAATCAGTGTGCAGGTGGCAGATATTCCAGAGCAGGCTCCAGATTTAGCAAAAGTAAAAGCATCTAGAAAAGATCAATCGGATTGTTTCTTTGGACCAAATGTGCTTCGTATGTGTCAGATGGCGGACATTGCATTTATGGCATTGCATGGTGAAAATGGTGAAAATGGCAAGGTGCAGGCTGCGCTTGATTTATTTGGTATTAAATATACTGGAAGTGATTATTTAAGTAGTGCTATTGCAATGAACAAAGGTATTGCAAAACAGTTTTTCCGTGCAAATGGTATTCCAACACCAAATGGTCTTGCTATGACAAAGGAAAAGAGAAACGATGATTTAGAAGCTTTAGGTCTTCGCCTTCCAGTGATTGTAAAACCATGTTGTGGTGGTTCTAGTATAGGTGTAACAATCGTTCGTGATGCGGCAGAATTTAAAGCAGCGTTGGATGAAGCATTCCATTGGGAAGATGAACTTATTATCGAAGAGTTTGTTCAGGGTAGAGAATTCTCTTGTGGTGTAATCGAAGGAAAAGCACTACCAGTTATCGAGATTGCTCCGCTTCAGGGATTTTATGATTATAAGAATAAATATAAAGCAGGTAGTGCGGTAGAGACTTGTCCAGCAGACCTGCCAGAAGAAGTATCTGCACAGATGCGTACCTATGCAGAAGCTGTTGCGAAGGTAATTGGTTTAGATACATATTCTCGTTCTGATTTCTTAATTAGTGATGCAGGAGAGATGTATTGTTTAGAGGCAAACACACTTCCAGGAATGACACCTACCAGCTTACTTCCACAGGAAGCAGCAGCTGTTGGCATGAGTTTCAACCAGCTTTGTGAAAAGATTATTGAAATTTCACTGAAGCGTTACCAGAAATAAGATATATAAAACCAAAAGATTTTTCATGCATATGATAAAGCATGATATGGAGGCAATAATTATGAACAGACAAATGCCGAATATGACATTGAGAAACATTGCAAAAGCATGTGAAGGAACATACATTGGTGCAGCTGAATTAGAAGAAAAAGTGATTTGCGGTGCGGTAATCGACAGTCGTCTTGTGGAAGAGGATTATTTATTTATCCCTATCAAAGGGGAACGTGTAGATGGTCACAAGTTTATTCCACAGGTATTTGAGAAAGGTGCATGCTGTGTACTGTCTGAGATTGATTTGGAAGATCCAGCTGGACCATATATTCGTGTAAATTCTTCGGAAGAGGCATTAAAGAAAATTGCAGCGTTTTATCGACAGAGTTTGTCTATCAAAGTAGTTGGAATTTCAGGTAGTGTTGGAAAGACCAGTACCAAAGAAATGATATCTTCTGTAATTTCTCAGAAGTACAAGGTACATAAAACGGCAGGAAATTTTAACAACGAAATTGGACTTCCACTTACAGTATTTGGTATTCGAGCAGAGCATGAAGTTGCTATTTTGGAAATGGGTATTTCTGATTTTGATGAGATGCACCGACTTGCAACTGTTGCAAATCCAGATATCTGCGTGATTACGAATATTGGTTTATGCCACTTGGAAAATTTAGGAACACGTGATGGTATCTTAAAAGCAAAGACAGAAATGTTTGATCATATGAGAGAAGGCGGACTAGCCATTTTAAATGGTGATGATGATAAGCTTTCCACCAAGACATATGTAAATGGCAGGGATAGCGTTTTTTATGGTTTTGATAAAGAAGCAAAACAGGATGAAGCGGGTATCTTTATGACAGAGAAATCGGTTTATGCGACCGATGTAATAAATCTTGGATTTGAAGGAATGGAAGCAGTGCTTCATACCCCACAGGGTGAATTTAAGGCGAATATCACGATTCCAGGTGAGCATAATGTATATAATGCATTAGCTGCGACTGCGGTAGGACTTGAATTAGGTCTTAGTCTTGCAGAAATCAAAAAGGGTATTGAAGAAGCAAAGACAATTGCAGGCAGAACAAATTTAGTAAAAGCGAATGGCATGAATGTGATTGACGATTGCTATAATGCAAACCCAGTTTCCATGGAAGCAGCGATGGATGTATTATCTCATGCAAAGGGACGTACAATTGCAGTTCTTGGTGATATGGGTGAACTTGGAGAAGATGAAAAAGCACTTCATTTTGGTGTTGGAAAATGTGTTGCAGAGAAAAAGATTCATACTCTTTTCTGTGCAGGTACATTAGCAGCAGAATACAAAGCAGGAGTAGAATCTGTAGAAAATGATTGTAAAGTGTTCCACTTTGAGAATAAAGATGATATGATTACAGAGTTACTTTCTTATGTTAAAGAAGGCGATAACATTTTAATTAAGGCATCTCACTTTATGGATTTTCCTAAGGTGGTAGAAGCACTTACAAAATAAAGAAAAGAGGAATTTTAACATGGCACAGAATCCAGTAGTAACATTTGAAATGGAAAATGGTAGCGTTTTCAAAGCAGAGCTTTATCCAGAAATCGCACCAAATACAGTAAACAACTTTATCAGTTTAGTAAACAAAAACTTCTATGATGGAATTATCTTCCACCGTGTTATCCGTGGATTTATGATTCAGGGTGGTGACCCAACAGGAACAGGTATGGGTGGCCCAGGATATGGTATTGATGGTGAATTTTCACAGAATGGTTTTAAGAATGATTTAAAACATACCGAAGGTGTACTTTCTATGGCTCGTTCTATGATGCCAAACTCTGCAGGTAGCCAGTTCTTCGTAATGCATAAAACATCACCACATCTTGATGGTGCATACGCAGCATTTGGTAAAGTAATCGAAGGTATGGAAGTGGTAAACGCTATCGCAGAAACTATGACAGATTACTCTGATAGACCTTTAGAAGAACAGAAAATGAAAAAGGTTACAGTAGATACATTCGGTGTAGAATATCCAGAACCAGAGAAGAATAATAATCGCTAAAATTAAAACTCTACGCAAAACAATGCGTAGAGTTTTTTGTCGTTATTGAATAATTACCTGCATATCAGGATGAACCAATGGCTGAGGTTCTTGCTTGGTATCTTTATTCTTTGCATCCAGCCAGAAGTTTTCTTTTTCTTGCAATTCTTTGAGTTGTTCTTCTTTGGAAGTAGTATCTTCTCCATGAAGTTCATCAAGTTTAATTTCAGCAGTCAAAACACGGACATTGTTTTGCTGATCGTATTCTGCACCTTGTTGCACCATTTCTTCTTTTAAGAAAAGATTGGTGTCGAGTATTTTTTGTGCCTCTTCTGCAGAGATTTCGATAGTCTCTTTTTTGTGTTCTTCGGATTTTTGAACTGCAGTTGAATTGTTCTCTTCTTTTTCGGTCTGTGTTTCAGAAACGTTTTCTAGTTCAACTTCTCTTTTCTGTTCGGTTTCTTGGATTTTTTGAGTTTCCTCTTGTTTCAGATGTATTTGTTCAAGTTTACGTTTTAAAGCTTCAATTTCTTTTTCAAGTTCCTGACGTTCTTTTTCTTTTTCATTTATACTTAAGCTGGAATCATTGGATAGTTTTTTCAGCGTTTGCTGTTTCATCTGAATCTGATTTTGTAGTGATTTGCTGGCACTAGTTACGCTGGACACCGAAGTGGTAGGAGTTGTGCTTTTGATTGGTTCAATTTTTCCGATTGCCATTGTGATGCCCCCTTTCAACAAATGGCAGTTAATAGGTTTCTTTGATTTTATTATATAGTGCATATTTTGAAAAAACAAGTTATAATGGTGTAACTGTTTTTAGAAGGGAGACTTTTTTTGAAACTAAAATATATCATTGGATTAGAATGTGAAATAAAAGATTTAGTACAGTTCTTTGGTCTGTTTCAATTTAAAATATATGAGAATTTGGAAGTGCTTTTAGAAGCACTAAAAGAGCAAACGGATGTAAATAAAAGAGCTCTTTTGATTGCAGCGACAGATGAGGTGATTGCTGTAGGAAAAGAACTAGATGTTGCAACGATTGCTTACGCAAAGCCAGAATTTCCAAATCAGTCTTATCGTGGAGTGGACATGATTGTAGAAGGATTTGAAGAAGTGGATGCAGACTTTTTAGAGAAGATGTATCAGCGTCATCATCGTATTCCATGGACCATTTTAGAAACAGAACGATGTGTGGTAAGAGAATTATCACTAGAAGATCTAGATGGATTGTTTGAACTGTATGCAGATGATGGAATGGATGCGTACACAGAGCCTCTTTATCCTTATGAAGAAGAAAAAGAATTTCATCGTGCATATATTGAGAATATGTACCGATACTTTGGATATGGAATGTGGCTGGTATTTGAAAAAGAAACTGGAGAATTAATTGGTAGAGCAGGACTAGAGCATCGTGAATATAATGATGTTGTAGAGTTGGAATTGGGATATTTGATTGGGAAGAAATATCAAGGAAAAGGATATGCAACCGAGGTTTGTAGAGCAATTATTGATTATGCAAAGGAAAATGCAGGCTTTGAACGAATCAACACTGTGATTCAAGATGGAAATGATATTTCCATTGCATTGAGCAAAAAACTAGGATTTAAGCAGAGGGAATCCTATGAAATGGATGGTAAAATTATGCATCGTTTCGTTAAAGAATTTGCTTGATTCTGTCGCAAAATATTGCAATTTGTCAGAAAATAAAATATAATATTATGCATTAAAGAGGAGGTGAATCCTGTGGCAGAGTATACGATTGAAGAACTTGAACGATTAGAGAAAGAATTTCGAGTTGGTAGTAACAACATCAAAAATATTAAGGAATTTACCAGTCCAGATGATTTATACGAAGAGCTGATTACCAGTATTCGAAAATATCATCCATCCGCAGATATTTCGTTGGTAGAAAAAGCATACAGGGTTGCACATGATTCTCATGCAGGGCAGATGCGTAAATCGGGTGAACCATATATCATTCATCCCCTTAGCGTAGCCATTATTTTAGCGGAGTTAGAGTTAGATAAGGAAACCATCGCCGCAGGTCTGTTGCATGATGTATTAGAAGATACCGTTATGACAGAAGCAGAAATGCAAGCTGAGTTCGGAAAAGAAGTTGTGCTTTTGGTAGATGGTGTGACTAAATTGAAAAACTTGCATTTTACAGACAGCATTAAGAATCCAAAGGATAAAAATGAAAATCGTTTGGAAATGCAGGCGGAAAATCTTCGTAAGATGTTCCTGGCTATGGCGAAGGATATTCGAGTAATTATGATTAAGCTTGCAGACCGACTTCATAACATGCGTACCTTGCAGCATCAATCGAAAGAGGGACAGCAGCGTATTGCTCGTGAAACACAGGAAATTTATTGTCCAATTGCACAGCGTTTGGGTATCAGCCGTATCAAAATTGAGTTGGACGATTTATCACTAAAATATTTGAATCCAGAAGCGTACTATGACTTGGTAGAAAAAGTAGCAGTACGTAAGGATACACGTGAAGAATATATCAATAGTTTGGTAGAAATGGTGCGTGAGCAGGTGGTAGAAGCTGGTGTTACAGCCGAGATTTCTGGTCGTGCAAAACATTTCTTTAGTATTTATAAAAAAATGGTGAATCAGGATAAAACCATTGACCAGATTTACGATTTATTTGCGATTCGTGTTATTGTAGATTCTGTGAAAGATTGTTATGCAGTACTTGGTATTATGCACGAAAAATATATTCCACTTCCAGGCAGATTTAAGGATTATATTGCGATGCCAAAACCTAATATGTACCAATCGCTTCATACAACATTGATTGGTCCAAGTGGTACACCGTTTGAGATTCAGATTCGTACCAAAGACATGCATCGTACTGCTGAGTACGGTATTGCAGCACATTGGAAATATAAAGAAAGTAATAACGGTAATGCTACCTCTATGGCGCGTTCCGAAGAAGAAAAGTTAAGCTGGCTCAAACAGATTTTAGAGTGGCAGCAGGATATGTCGGATAACCGTGAGTTTATGTCGCTCTTAAAGAGTGATTTGGATTTGTTCTCTGATGCGGTATTTTGTTTTACACCAAATGGTGAAGTAAAGAACTTGCCAACGGGTTCAACGCCAATTGACTTTGCATATAGTATCCATTCCGCAGTTGGAAACAAGATGGTGGGTGCCAAAGTAAATGGAAAAATTGTGAATATCGATTATGTGATCCAAAATGGTGACCGTATTGAGATTATCACTTCACAGAACTCCAAAGGACCTAGCCATGATTGGTTAAATATTGTAAAGAGTTCGCAAGCTAAAACGAAGATTAACCAGTGGTTTAGAAGTCAGTCAAAAGATGACAATATTACAAAGGGTAAAGAAATGATGGTTGCTTATGCAAAATCAAAAGGTTTACCTTATCATGACTTCTTTAAATCCAAATACCAAGAAAAAGTACAGCGAAAATATGGTTTCCACAATTGGGAAGACTGTTTGGCAACCATCGGCCATGGTGGTATCAAAGAAGGTCAGGTAGTCAACCGTATGTATGAGGAGTACAAAAAAGATCATGTCGTTCAGATGACGGACGCAGATGTTTTGGAAACGATTGCTGAAAATAAATCGGTACCAGAACGACAGAGATCAAAGAGTGGCATCGTGGTAAAAGGGCTTTATGATATGGCAGTGCATTTCTCAAAATGTTGTAGTCCTGTACCAGGGGATGAAATCATAGGTTTTGTTACTCGTGGTCGTGGGGTGTCTATCCACAGAACAGACTGTATCAATATGCTCAACCTCACCGACGCAGAACGTGTACGCCTCATTGAAGCAGAATGGCAGGCTGATGCAGAACTCGAGGAATTGGGCGAATACTTTACAGAAATCAAAATCTTCTGTAATGATAAGCCAGGTATCTTAGTAGATGTATCTAGAGTGTTTGCAGAACGTGATATCAACATTTTGGGTATTCACTCCAGATCCAATAAACAAGGGGTTGCTACCATTGAAGTATCCTTCAATACGAAAGGTAGACAACAGATTAATAGTCTGATTGAAAGACTTCGTCAAATTGATAATATTATTGAAATTCAGAGAACCACTGGTTAGTGGTTCTCATTTCAAATAGGGATATTTTGTTGAGAGGGAATATGAATGAACATAGATATAAATAAATTTACATGGACGAGAGAGCCAGCGGATTGTATTATAACTGATGATAAAGTTGAGATTATTACAAAGCCACATACGGATTTATGGCAAAGAACCTATTATCATTTTCGAAATGATAATGCACCTGTTTTTCAGATGAAAACAAAGGAAAACTACTTTTCATTTACGGTAAAAACAGAGTTTGAAAGTGAGCATAGATTTGACCAATGTGGAATCGTGATGTATCTAGATAGTGAAAATTGGTTAAAGGGTTCTATTGAATACGAAAATGATAGATTTCAGCATCTAGGAAGTGTAGTAACCAATCATGGATATTCGGATTGGGCAACTACTGAAATTGATGCAAATATAAAATCTATGTGGTATAGATTTAGCAGAAGAGAAGATGATTATTGTATCGAATGTTCAGAGGATGGTGTGACATTCAAACAGATGCGAGTGTGCCATATGTGGAATGGAACAGGAGAAATACAGTTTGGTATCTATGCATGCAGTCCAGAGGATTCATCCTTCAAAGCAACCTTTACCAATATGGAATTAAGTGAGTGTAAATGGTTGGCCCACGATGGACAGCAGCCTGATGAGGAGTAAATAAAATGAGTAAAATGAAAATTAATCACTATGTAGTTGGCATGGTACAGACCAACTGTTACGTAGTGATAAACGATGAAACAAAAGAATGTTTTATTATTGACCCAGGTGCATCGGGAAAGCAGTTGGCAGAGAAAATCAGACAAGATGGATTAGAACCAGTTGCAGTGCTTTTAACACACGGACATTTTGACCATGCAGGTGCAGCAAAGACATTGAAAGATGAGTTTGATATATCTGTGTATGCACATGAAGCAGAAGCTGATACATTAAAAGATCCACAGAAGAATGTGAGCTGGATGGTAAATTGTAAAGAAAGCTATGAAGCAGATATCTTTTTGAAAGATGAAGAAATAATAAAACTTGCAGGATTTGATATTAAAGTGTTACACACACCAGGACATACAGAGGGCGGATGTTGTTATTACATCGCAGAAGAAGATGTGGTATTTACGGGTGACACTTTGTTTGCAGGTTCTGTAGGCAGAACCGATTTCCCAGGTGGAAGTATGTCACAGATTGTACGTTCTGTGCAGGAGAAATTGCTCACATTAAATGAAGCGGGTAATTTGGAAACGGACATTATGGTGTATCCAGGACACAATGACCCAACGACAATAGAAACAGAGAGGATGGAAAACCCTTACCTATGATCGTAATTAATTTTAATAAACCAGAATTTGAATATGATGTACATTCTATGATAAAAGCTTATCTTCCAAAAGAAGATGTGGAGATGTATTACACTTGTTCTTTGGAAGAGGTAAAAGGTAAGAATGTTGCCTGCACCCATAGAGAAATAGCAAATGAAGATGAAGAAACCAGAATGCGTCTAGAAGAAGCAGAGCATGTTTTCCATGTGGATTATTTAGAAAATAAAATCTCTATCAAATGGCTTATTGGTGGAGAAAAACTTTATGCCAGAGATTTCATGGTGGATTTTGCAGATAGAAAAGAAACAAAAAATGCATTAAAGCAGAATTTGTACGATTTATTAAAAGAAGGTACAGGAAGAGAACTTCCTTGGGGAACTTTGACTGGAATTCGTCCAACCAAGATTCCAATGAAACTTATGGAAGAGGGAAAAACGGATGATGAGATTTTCCAGTACATGAAGGAAACCTATTTTGCTATAGATGAAAAGATTCAGCTTTCTATCGATATTGCAAAACGAGAAAGAGAACTTTTGTCGAAGATTGATTATGAGAATGGATACAGTCTTTATATTGGTATTCCGTTCTGTCCAAGTACTTGTTTGTACTGCTCCTTTACTTCATATCCACTTAGTATGTGGAAGAATAAGGTAGATGCATATTTGGATGCGTTGGAAAAAGAAATTACTTTTACTGCAACCAAATTTTACCACAAGAAATTGAATTCTATCTACATTGGCGGTGGTACCCCGACTACTTTAAATGCACAGCAGTTGGATCGATTAATCCGCAAGATTAAGTGTAGTTTTGATTTGCAGCACTGCGTGGAATTTACAGTTGAGGCAGGACGACCAGATTCTATTACCAAAGATAAATTAGAAGTGCTGAAAAAACATGGTATTGTAGATCGTATTTCCATCAACCCACAGACTATGAAGCAGGAGACTTTGGATTTAATTGGAAGACATCATACGGTAGAGCAGATCAGAGAAAGTTTTGCGATGGCGAGAGAAGTCGGATTTGATAATATTAATATGGACTTAATCATGGGACTTCCAGAGGAAGATTTTGAAGATGTGCGAAATACGATGGAAGAATTAAAAGTCATGGAGCCAGAAAATATTACGATTCATTCTTTAGCAATCAAACGTGCAGCACGTCTTAATATGTTTAAAGACAATTACAAAGACATGCAGATGATTAACACACAGGAGCACATGGATCTTTGTGCAGAGTATTGTAAAGAGATGGGCTTAGAGCCATATTATCTTTATCGACAGAAGGGCATGGCTGGAAATATGGAAAACGTCGGCTATGCAAAAAAAGGCAAGGCAGGCGTATATAATATCTTGATTATGGAAGAAAAACAGACTATAATGGCACTTGGTGCAGGTGCAACGACGAAGTTTGTATTACCTGAAATAAATCCAGATGGAAGCCAGCGCATTGAACGTGTAGAAAACGTAAAAGATGTGAAGAATTATCTGGAACGTGTAGATGAAATGATCGAACGAAAAATTCGAAAAATGGAGGAAATAAAATGGCATTAAGCAAAAAACCAGTAAATGGTATGAAAGATATATTGCCAGCGGAGATGGAAATTCGTGACTACGTGACAAGCGTAATCAAAGAAACCTATCGAAGCTTTGGGTTTACCCCTATCGAAACTCCTTGTATGGAAAATATCGCAAACCTTTCCAACAAGCAGGGCGGAGAAAATGAAAAATTAATTTTCAAAGTATTAAAACGTGGCGAAAAGTTAAACCTTGAAACAGCTACAGAAGAAGCGGATGTTGTAGATTTTGGTATGCGTTATGACTTAACTGTACCTTTGACACGTTTTTATTCAAACAATGCAAACAACTTACCAACACCTTTTAAGGCACTTCAGATTGGTAATGTTTGGAGAGCAGATAGACCACAGCGTGGACGTTATCGTCAGTTTACACAGTGTGATATTGATATCTTAGGTGAACCAAGTAACCTTGCAGAAATCGAACTTATTACTGCAACCACAACCACACTTGGCAAACTTGGCTTTAAGAAATTTGAAATTCGTATCAATGAACGTCGTATCTTAAAAGCAATGGCAGCATATAGCGGATTTGCAGAAGAAGATTATGACAGCGTATTTATCACTCTTGATAAGATGGACAAGATTGGTGTAGAAGGCTGTGCAGACGAATTAGAACGCAATGGCTATGACAAAGCAAACATCGACAAATACCTTGAGCTTTTCAAACTTTTAGAAGAAAAGACGGATGTAGCAGAAGGTGTAGCCTTCCTTGCAGAAACACTTGGCGAATACTTAGATACAGATGTAGTAAGAAATATGACAGAAATCGCTACAGCAGTAAATGCAACAAAAGCAGCAGATTTTCAGTTGGTATTTGATCCAACATTAGTACGTGGTATGAGTTACTACACAGGAACTATTTTCGAAATCGCAATGCCAGAATTTGGTGGTGCTTGTGGTGGTGGCGGCCGTTATGATAAAATGGTAGGCAAATTCACAGGCAACGATGTACCAGCCTGCGGATTCTCTATCGGATTTGAAAGAATCATTCTTCTCCTTATGGAAAGCGGATTCCAGATTCCAGAAAGTCCAAAGAAGGTTGCTTACTTAGTAGAAAAGAATTATCCAGCAGATAAGCTTGTAGCCGTAATGCAGCAGGCAAAAGAAGCTCGAGAAAACGGACAGCAGGTTCTTGTAGTTCGTATGAATAAGAATAAAAAATTCCAGAAGGATCAGCTTACCAAAGATGGTTATGAAGAGTTTGTAGAATTTTTTAATAGATAAAAAGAAAAGGAGAAAACACATGGCAGAATCTATGAAAGGCTTACAGAGAAGCCACAGATGTACTGAAGTATCAAATGCCAACATCGGTGAAAAAGTTACCGTTATGGGCTGGGTACAGAAGAGAAGAAATTTAGGAAGTTTAATTTTCGTAGACTTACGTGATAGAAGCGGAATTTTACAGATTGTATTTGATACAGACAGCGTAGGAGAAGAAGGCTTCGCAAAAGCAGAAACATTAAGAAGCGAATTTGTTATCGCAGTAGAAGGTACTGTTACAAAGAGAACAGCTGCTGTAAACGAAAACTTAAAAACAGGTGATATCGAAATCGTTGCAACTAGTCTTCGTGTATTGTCTGAATCACAGACACCTCCATTTGCAATTGAAGAAAACAGTTTAACAAAAGAAGATATCCGTCTCAAATATCGTTACTTAGATTTAAGAAGACCTGATATTCAGCAGAAACTTATGATGAAGAGTAAAGTACTTCGTCTTATGAGAGATTTCATGGCAGAAGAAGGATTCCTTGAAATCGAAACACCTATTCTTTGTAAATCTACTCCAGAAGGAGCGAGAGACTACCTCGTACCTAGCCGTGTACATCAGGGTAATTTCTATGCGTTACCACAGTCTCCACAGATTTTTAAACAGCTTTTAATGGTATCTGGTTATGATCGTTACTTCCAGATTGCACGTTGCTTCCGTGACGAAGATCTTCGTCCAGATCGTCAGCCAGAATTTACACAGGCCGATATGGAGCTTTCATTCGTAGATATCGAAGATGTATTAGATGTAAACGAAAGACTTATCCAGCATGTATGGAAAGAAGCAATCGGTGTAGACATTCCTGTACCATTCCCAAGAATGCCTTACCATGAAGCTATGGATAGATATGGCTCTGACAAACCAGATACACGTTTTGGTATGGAACTTGTAGATGTATCAGAAGTAGTAAAAGATACAGAGTTTGTTGTATTCAAAGGTGCTTTAGAAGCAGGTGGTACTGTTCGTGGTATCAACGTAGAAGGTCAGGGCGCAATGCCACGTAAGAGAATTGACAAACTTGTTGAATTCGCAAAAGGCTATGGTGCAAAAGGTCTTGCTTATGTATGTATCAACGAAGACGGCACATACAAATCTTCTTTTGCAAAATTCATGAGTGAAGAAGAAATGAGCGCTTTAGTAGCAGCTATGAACGGTAAACCAGGCGACTTATTACTTTTCGCAGCAGACAAGAAATCTCTTGTATATAATGTACTTGGTGCTATTCGTCTTGAAATGGGTAAAGAATTTGGTCTTATCGATGAAAGTAAATGGAACTTCCTTTGGGTAACAGAATTCCCATTATTCGAGTGGTCCGAAGAAGAGGAAAGATTCATGTCTATGCATCATCCATTCACAATGCCAATGGAAGAAGACTTAGATCTCCTTGATACAGACCTTGGTGCAGTTCGTTCGAAAGCTTACGACTGTGTACTCAATGGTACAGAGCTTGGCGGTGGTTCTGTTCGTATCCACCAGAGTGATATTCAGGAAAAAATGTTCGAACTTCTTGGATTTACAAAAGAAAGTGCACAGAATCAGTTTGGTTTCTTATTAGATGCATTCTCTTATGGTGTTCCACCACACGCAGGTCTTGCATATGGTGTTGACCGTATGATTATGCACCTTACAGGAACAGACAACATCCGTGAAGTTATTGCTTTCCCTAAGGTAAAAGATGCTTCATGTATGATGTCAAAATGTCCAAGTGAAGTTGATAACAAACAGTTAGAAGAACTTGGTATTGCAATTGTAGTGCCACAGGAAGAAGCAGAAGAATAGAATATAACTATCAAGCCAAGTGGAAGAACGTAAATAAACGCGGAGCATGCTAGCATGCAACCGCGTTTTATTTATGTTCTGTAGATTTTGCGTTTAGCAAAATCGCGAGTGGAATAGTCGCTATCAGCGACAGATAAGGTGCAAAGCACCGTAACACAAGCCTACTTGGCTTAGTTATTTCGTTACATATCCTTTTCAGATAAAGGTAAGGTAAAGATAAATTCTGTACCTACACCTTCTGTACTTATCACATTAATATTCTCATTGTGTGCCTGTACAATTTCTTTTACAATGGCAAGTCCCAATCCACTACCCTTTTTGTCACGACCGCGGGACTGATCTGTTTTATAAAAACGTTCCCAAATTTTTTTGATACTGTTGCTCGGAATACCAATACCTTTGTCTTTGACAGAAATCAATACCTTCTCGTTTCGAATATTGGTTTCGATGGTGATAGCGGTATTGTTGTTTGAAAATTTGGTAGCATTATCAATAAGGTTGTAAAGTACCTGTTGAATTTTGCTCATATCCCCTTTTACAAACAACGCGTTACCCGTTAGATAGAGGTCAAAGGATAGTCCCTTTTGACTACAAACGCCTTCGAAGGTCATGGTTGTATTTCGAATAAGTTGATTAATATCAAAGTCACTAATATCTAAGGATATACCATTGTGGCCAAACTTATTTAAATCTAAAATGTTCTGCGTCAGTTTATTCAAACGTTCAGTTTCAAACAATATAATGTTTAAATACTTATCCTGCATTTCCACAGGAATTGTGCCATCCAATATGGCTTCAATATAGCCTTTGATAGAAGTCAAAGGGGAACGGAAGTCATGAGAAACATTGGAAATAAATTTACGCTGTTCTTCTTCCATTGTGTTTAAAGTTGTAGCCATATAGTTTAAAGTGTTGGCGAGGTAACCGATTTCGTCATTGGAATTTATGGCTATTTGCTTGGTAAAGTCGCCTTGTGCATAGTGTTCTGCAGTTTTTGTAATGTTACGGATTGGTCGATAAACAATAATGGTAAATACAAAAATCAGAACAAAGGTACATGACAAGATAATGATGACGGATAAGGATGTAATATCTACGATTTCCTCAGCTTGTGAGAGTGCCTCTGTCATTGGTATATGTAGGAGTACATATCCACGTACCTTATAATCGTTTGTGATGGTTGAAAACACAGTGAGTGTATCTTCTTTAAAAAAACCATAAAAATCACCGGTTTTATAATAAGTGTTTCCAAAATCAGAAATGTTGAAGTCCGTTATCTTTACGGGTTCCTGTACCTGAGCCATAGCTTGTACCATGGCGTCGGAAGAATCCAGTAAGATGTTCCCATTTGCATCAATTATCCAAATTTCAGCAGATAAAAATTCACTCAAATGAACCATTTCTTTTTGTGATTCCGGAAGTGCAATTTCTGGTGAAGAGAAATGTGTTCTGAAATCAGAGGCAATTAGAGCTGCTTTACTAGACAGCTCTTGTGCTTTCTTCTCCATGAGATAGCGTTCGGTGGTATCATGGGTAAAGGTACTTATAAAAATCAGTGTAATTGCGGAAAATATAAAAAATGAACCAAATAACTTTAGGTATAATCGACGTTTCATTATTTTACCTCAAATTTGTAACCAATGCCCC
This sequence comes from Agathobacter sp., assembly GCA_045633955.1. Lineage (GTDB taxonomy): Bacteria > Bacillota > Clostridia > Lachnospirales > Lachnospiraceae > Roseburia. The sequence goes on from JAZQZJ010000033.1 coordinate 22,131, forward strand.
AGACGGTAGCAAGCTGCCAGTTGGCATGATCTTTGATTTTTTCACGTAGACGTTTGACATGAACATCTACTGTACGGGTGTCACCAATATACTCATAACCCCAAATATGATCTAAAAGCTGTTCTCTGGTAAATACCTGATTTGGAGAAGCTGCTAGGAAATAGAGAAGCTCTAATTCTTTTGGAGGCATGTCGATTTGTGTGCCATTATAAATGACAGAGTAATTGGATAAATTAATGGTTAAATCTGGATATTCCACACATTTGGAAGCAGGAATTGGTGCTGCAACAGGTTTTGCAGGTTGGAAACGGCGTAGTACTGCTTTTACGCGAGCAACCAGTTCTTTTGAATCAAATGGTTTTATAATATAGTCATCTGCACCTAATTCTAATCCAAGTACCTTGTCAAAAATTTCTCCTTTGGCAGAAAGCATAATGATTGGTACATTGGATTTTGTGCGGATTTCGCGACAAACCTGATAGCCATCAATGCCAGGAAGCATCAAATCTAATAAAATCATATTTGGATTGTATGATTCAAAGGCAGAGAGGGCTTCTTCGCCATCATTTACAATTTTTGTATCATAACATTCTTTTGTTAAATAAAGTGAAATCAATTCTGCGATGTTATTATCATCGTCTACAATTAGAATTTTGGTTTTTGCAACCATAGTATTCCTCCTTTTGGATATTACTTGAAGGTGACAATAGTAACGCCTGCATCGCCTTCACCAAATTCTGCTAGTTTATAGGATTTTACATATTTCTGGCGTTTTAAGTGTTGGTGGACAGCGTCACGAAGGGCACCAGTTCCTTTTCCGTGGACAACACGAACGGATGGAAGATGTGCAATGTACGCGTCATCTAAGTATTTGTCTAATTTTGCAATTGCTTCATCTGCACGCATACCGATTAATTTGATTTCGGTAGAAGCAGTAGCAGCTTTACTCATTTTCAGTTTGCTTGTACTACTTCCGTATTTTTTGCTAGGTGAGAGTACATCTTCATCCATGAGAATTAAGTCACTGATGTTTACCTGAGAACGTAAAATACCCATCTGTACAAAGAGATTTCCTTTTGCATCTGGCAGGGTGTGAACTGTTCCTTTTAAGTTCATAGAAAGCACTTTTACCGTGTCACCAATACGAAGTTTCTTTGGTGCTTTATGGTTTACTTCCTGTTTCTTGATACTAGTCAGTTTCTTTTCTTTTTCCGAAAGTTTATTACGGAGGTTGGTACGTTCTTTTTCCATCTGGCTCATATCGCCGAGGCCCTGACCATATTTATTAAAGTTGCGAATGGTTTCGTCTGCCAAGTCCTTTGCTTCTTTGATGATGCGGAAGGCTTCTTCATTTGCTTCACGAAGAATCTTATCTTTGGACTGATCGAGACGTTCGTGTTTATTTTCTAATTTTTTCTTTAAGTCTTCGATTTCTGATTTGTATTGGTTGATTTCTAACTGCTCTTTTTCAATGGTGATACGGCTAGCCTCTAAGTTGGTCAGAACATCTTCAAATTCTACATCTTTTTTGGTTAAGCGGCCCTTAGCATCTTCGATAATAGAGTCGTCCAATCCGAGTTTGGAAGAGATGGCAAAGGCATTACTTTTTCCAGGGATACCGATTAAGAGTCGGTAGGTTGGACTCAGTGTTTCTACATCAAATTCACAGCAGGCATTTTCAATACCCTCTGTCGTAAGTGCATAGACTTTTAATTCACTGTAGTGTGTAGTAGCCATGGTGATTGCACCATAGAGATGTAATTTGCTTAAAATAGAAATTGCTAAAGCTGCACCTTCTGTTGGATCGGTACCAGCACATAATTCGTCGAAGAGCACCAAACTACGATCATCGGCCTTTTCAAGAATTTTCACAATGTTCACCATATGAGAAGAGAAGGTACTAAGGCTTTGTTCAATACTCTGCTCATCTCCGATGTCAGCGAATACTTCTTCAAAAATTGCAAGCTCTGAGCGGTCGCCAGCAGGAATATGGAGACCTGCCTGTCCCATAAGAGTAAGCAAACCAACGGTCTTTAAGCTGACGGTTTTACCACCGGTATTTGGACCAGTTACGATGAGCTGTTTGAAAGTATCGCCCAAATAGACGTCAATTGGAACAACTTTTTTAGGATCTAACAGTGGGTGGCGTCCTTTACGGATATTGATATAGCCACGTTCATTAAAAATAGGGGCAACACCATTGTAAGATTTTGCAAGATTCGCCTTTGCAAAAATGAAATCTAATTCGGAAAGTATGGTATAATTGTTAGCCAATGCCATTTCATATCCAGCAACCATTTCGCTAAGTCTGGCAAGAATGACATTGATTTCTTCTTTTTCTTTGATGAAAAGTTCTTTTAGTTCATTGTTTAGGTTTACAACAGCCATTGGCTCAATAAATACTGTAGAGCCGGAAGATGACTGGTCGTGTACCATACCTGGAATAGAGCCTTTGTTGGAAGATTTTACCGGAAGGCAATATCTACCATCACGCATGGTAACCACGGCATCCTGTAAATGTTCTCTGGTAGCTGCATTGTTCATAAGAGAAGCAAGCTGTGCATGAATGCGATCATTCATACCACGGATAGATTTGCGAATTTTAAAAAGAGCAGGACTGGCGTCATCTGCAATTTCTTCTTCGCCTAAGATGCAGCGTTTGATTTCGTCGTGGAGTGGAGTCAAAGGTTCAATCTGGTTAAACAGTTCTGTCAAAGAATCCGTCTTTTCTTCTGCACGATCAGAACGATCATAGGATTTTGCTCTCTTGGCAGCTTCTAAAAGATAGCTGATTTGCAATAATTCTACCGTGTTTAAAGAACCACCGATAGCAAGACGTTTCAAAGAACCGTTAATATTGTTTAATCCGGCAAAGCTAAGATTACTGCTTTTATATAAACGACTTAAGGCATCCTTGGTGGTTTCCTGTAAGTGATTGATTTCCTCGAGGTCCGTAGATGGAACAAGATTTTTTATGCGTTTTTTTGTTTCAGGTGCAGCAGCGTAATCTGCTAACTGATCCAAAATTTTATAATATTCTAATGTCTGAAAAACTTTCTGATTCATATCCTACCTCTAAAAATGTATATAAGCTTATTATATCTTATAATAGGGATTTGTAAAAGCAAAATTATCTTGCGTAGCATTTCAAATGGCAATATAATGAAACTAGTATTTTATTGTTACTAGTATGTGTTTTACAGAGGATGTTTATGGAATTTATTCGGGAAAAAATAAAAGAAAAGCCAATTCGTAAACGTAAGATTTTTTTGAAAATTGGAGCTGCAGTAGTAAGTGGTATAGTTTTTTCTGTGGTGGTGTTAACGATGATGATTCTGTTCATGCCAATGATACAGAATCAAATGAGTACGCAGGTGGAAGAAACACAGGAAGAAACAGAAAGCCAAGTAGCAACAGAGGAGACACAAAGTACAGAAAGTGCGATTGTGATTCCACCGGATTTAAGTTTATCCATTTCGGATTATCAGGTTTTGCAAGATGAGTTATATCGAATTGGAAATGAAGTAAATAAATCCATTGTAACGGTAGCTACATTTTCGGCAGAGGATGAAGACTGGGCAGTAAATCCATTCGAGACAGAAGGTCAGAGTTCTGGTGTGATTGTTTCAGAGGATGAAAATTATTTATATATTTTGACAGAGAAGAAAGTGATATCCGATGGGGGACATATTCGAGTTACCTTTGTGGATAATATGGGCGCAGTTGCTACGATGTTAAAATATGATGGAAATACAGGGCTTGCAGTTCTGACAGTAGCAAAAAGTCAGTTACGTATGGAGACAAAGTCTGCCATTTCAATTGCGCAGATGGGAAATTCTCAGGAGATGTCAAATGGCTCTATTGTAATTGCACTAGGGAGTCCTCTTGGAACGAATTATTCCATTTTGACAGGAAATATTACATCGATTCAAAATGAAATGGCAACACAGGATAAAAATTGTTCTGTATTTACTACGGATATTGCGGCGGGTAAGAATGCCAGTGGTGTTCTCGTGAACACAAGAGGTGAAATTATTGGCGTGGTTATGCAATCCTTTAGTGGTTCACAGGATACGAATACCTTAACGGCTGTTGTGGTAGATGAGTTGAAAGAGATTGTAGATATTCTGTGTGATGGAAAAGATGTACCATATATGGGGGTATATATTTCTACTGTAACAGAGGATATTTCGAATGCGTATGATATACCTATAGGCGTTTATATTAAGGATGTAGTGGCTGATTCACCTGCAATGCATGCAGGTCTTCAAAGTGGGGATGTAATTGTAAAAGTGAATGAGAAGCATGTAGCATCAGATGATGTTTTTAGTGAAAGAATTAGTAAGCTGATTCCAGGTACAACCTGTGAGATTACGGTAAAACGCCAAAATGGAAATGCATATTATGATGTTACTTGTGAAGTAGAAATTGGTGTTTTAAAATAAAATATTTGGAGGAATTATGAAATATATTGAAACCTTTCGTGAGGGTGACAGAATTAATGATGTGTACCTTTGCAAGTTAAAACAGGCTGCGCTTACAAAAGCAGGAAAGCCATATGATATTGTGGTATTACAAGATAAAACAGGAACGATAGATGCAAAGATTTGGGATCCAGGTTCCATTGGAATAGATGAGTTTGATGTAATGGATTATGTATGTATCACAGGCGATGTATCGCTTTACAATGGGAATCCACAGCTTTCTATTAAACGTGCTAGAAAAGTAGAAGAAGGAGAATACAATCCAAGTGATTATCTTCCTGTCAGTGAATATGACATTGATGGCATGTTTGTAGAATTGATGGGTTACATAAATTCGATTAAAAATCCATATTATAGTAAACTTCTTCATGCATTCTTTGATAATCAGGCTTTTGAAAAAAGATTCAAATTCCACTCTGCAGCAAAGAGCGTGCACCATGGATTTGTTGGTGGACTTTTAGAGCATACATTAAGTGTAACAAGAAATTGTGATTTCTTTGCAAAGAGCTATCCAATTTTAAATAGAGATTTGCTTCTTACAGCAGCAATGTTCCATGATGTTGGAAAACTCAAAGAACTTTCTACTTTTCCAGAAAATGATTATACAGACGCAGGAAATCTCTTGGGTCATATTGTAATGGGCGTAGAAATGATAAACGACCAGATTCGTTTAATGGATGATTTCCCAGTGCTACTTGCAAATGAATTAAAGCATTGCATTTTAGCACATCACGGAGAATTAGAATATGGTTCACCAAAGAAACCTGCACTTGTAGAAGCACTTTGTCTTAGCTTTGCAGACAACTTGGATGCAAAAATGCAGACAATGAAAGAAATCTTAAAAGGTGTTCCAGAAAACAACTTGGAATGGCAGGGATTTAACAGATTATTAGAATCTAACGTTCGTAGAACAAGTATATAAACGAAAAATTGAGGAGTGTGCGTGCACACTCCTTTGCAATAATGGTTCCAGGAGAACAATACATGAAAAAGAATGATTTATTTGAAATAGAAATAACAGACATGGGGGTAGACGGAGAAGGTATCGGTCATTATGATGGGATGACTTTTTTCGTAAAAGATGCATTGATTGGTGATGTGATTCGTGCCCGTGCCATGAAATTAAAAAAGAACTATGGATATGCAAGAGTGGAAGAAGTCATCACTCCTTCTGCTTTTCGTGTTGAACCAAAATGTCCACACCATAGACGCTGTGGTGGATGTCAGATTCAGGCGCTTTCTTATGAAAAACAGTTGGAATTTAAACAGGACAAAGTTCGTGGAAACTTGATTCGAATCGGTGGATTTTCACCAGAAGAAATCGATGAAAAAATGCAGCCAGTGGTAGGTATGGAAGATCCATTCCGTTACCGTAATAAAGCCCAGTTCCCAGTAGGAACAGACAAAGAAGGTAACGTAATTACTGGATTTTATGCAGCTAGAACCCATAGCATTATTCCAGTAGACGATTGTCTTTTAGGGGTAAAAGAAAACGAACCAATCCTCGTAGCAGTGAAAGAATGGATGGCAGCAAATGGAGTAACAGCCTATGACGAAACCACAGGAAAAGGACTCCTCCGTCATGTGCTCATTCGTTTTGGTTTTACTACAAAAGAAATCATGGTATGTTTTATCATTAATGGACGTAGTTTACCAGCACAGGCAGATTTGATTTCACGTTTGGAAAAGATGGAAGGAATGACATCTATCTCCATCAATGTAAATACAAAGAATACAAATGTAATCTTAGGTGATGTTACAGAATGTATCTGGGGACAAGCTTATATTACAGACTATATACATTTAAGAAAAACAAATGATGAAGTGGTTGGCACTGCAGACGAATTTGCACTGACCGATACAGCAGTAGCTTATCGTATTTCACCACAGTCCTTCTATCAGGTAAACCCTGTGCAGACAGAAAAACTCTACAGCACAGCCTTAGATTACGCGGGACTTACAGGCGAAGAATTCGTATGGGACCTTTACTGTGGTATTGGAACCATCTCACTTTTCCTTGCGCAGAAAGCGAAAAAAGTATATGGCGTAGAAATCGTACCACAGGCCATTGAAGATGCAAAAAACAATGCAAAACTCAATGGCATCGAAAACGCAGAATTCTTCGTAGGAAAAGCGGAAGAAGTATTGCCTGAATTCTATGCAAACTTAAAAGAAGGAGATGCAATGCTCACACCTGACGTTATTGTGGTAGACCCACCTCGTAAAGGTTGTGATCAGGCATGTCTCGATACAATGCTTAAAATGCAACCAAAACGTATCGTGTATGTAAGTTGCGATTCTGCAACGTTAGCAAGAGATTTAAGAATCCTCTGCGATGGCGGATATGAGATTCAAAAGGTAAGAGCTGTGGATCAGTTCGCTCATACAGGCCATGTGGAAACTGTGGCGTTGATATCACGCAGGGATTCTTAGAAATCCTTGATTTTACACACTTTTTTAGCATATAGTTTTTGTTAAAAATGAAGAAAATCATGTTCAAAAGCAGAGATGCAATGATATTCGGGTTAATATATATATTAGACTCGTTGACGGAGATATGAAGAAAAAGAGGATTATCCCCTAGAGAATTCTAGGGATATTTTGTTACATTTTATTTAGAATATGTGAGCTATTAATTGCTAAAGATGTTAGGAGATGAAAGAATAAACTTTTAATTTCTGAAACCTGTTAGGTTTTTATTTTTTGATTCTTTTGTAAAGAATTTTGAAATTAAGTGTATTTCAGGAACTGGTATTATACAATGTTAACTATAGATGAGAATAAATAACAGATGACTCGAGAAATATATGAGTTTCAATATTGGAGAAGGTATAGATGTAAAAGAAAATGCCCTTGTATCACTTGATTCACGAATTCTTAAAATCTTGCTTAGAGATAAGAGTAGAGAGTATGAAAGCGCAAAGAACAAAACTGATAAAGAGGGAACCAGAATTATATGGGCTACAGAGGACGATGTACCATGGAAAAATATAAAGCTATAAACTTTAAATATTTGTTTGATATGGATGGAATAGCGGATGAGGGTATCTCTTGCGAACTCTGAAGGGCAATTTATGAGTCTGTGAAATGTTATTCCAGAGCAAATGTATTTAAACGAAGAGAAAAGTATGGAATTATATGCTTTTTTAGAGGACAAATTTTAAGAGAAAAATGTTAAGACATATTATATGCATGGAAATGAAGAAACAAAGACAAAACGAAAAGAAGTATTGTTTTTTTTATGATCTGGAGGAAACGGAGCCAGTATTATTCTTTGATGGTAATAGAATGAGCATTAGAGGATATGAAATGGAAAGATTATTTAAATGGTTGACGTTAGTACAAAATTAGGAAATGGATAAAGCATTGCTTTGGGTGATTGATTCCATTGACGGCACGATGAATTATTCGCGAGGGATACCGGAATCAGCCATTTCTGTAGTTTTATTACAGAAGAATGTTCCAATCTTCGGCGCGGTGATCAACATCTTCACAGGGGATATTTATACTGCAGTTGCTGGAGAGGGCGCAAAGAAAAATGGAAAGTCAATTTTCGTATCGAGTAGATCGTTCAAGGATGCATTATTCTGTACCGCCATGAGCACATACAGAAAAGATATGGCGGGTGTATGCAATGACATTATTTTGGATGCCTACATGCAGTGTAATGATGTGCGAAGATTCGGTGCAGCGGCGTTGGAACTTTGTTATTTGGCGGAAGGAAGATGCGAACTGTATTTTGAAATTCGTATTTTTCCATGGGATTATGCAGCAGGACTTATTTTAAATCCCTTTTCGGAATTGTGTTGTTAAAGACAATGGAGGAAATACATATGGAAATTCAGTCAGCTTTCGAAAAAGTATATGAAGCATATAAGATTAGCGATGATAAGACGATATTTATTGATGGAATAGAGTATTTCAAAATCATAGCAAAACAAAAAATAGCAAAATATGAGAGCATTGTAATACCTACTGATGTATTTTATATTAAAGAAAATATATTGAAAGACGAAAAAGGAAATATATTTACAGTAGAGAATCCAGCTACTTATTCATTTAAAACTAAGATTCCTGAGTGGTATATTAAAACAGTTACTGTTATGTTAAAAGATACCACAATTGATAAAATTGGAGATTATGTAAGTTTAGTTGTATAGGAACACTTTTCCGAAAAGGGAGTATTTTAAAAGAGGCTGGCGGTAATGTCAGGGTTTGATGGCAAACATATTCTGTATGACAGACCAAGCACCATAATCGGAGCAAATACTGTGGAAAATCACACCAAATTATGTGAAATTGCGTGGAAATACTTAGAAAAGGATCCAGAGGAGAAATAGATGCAATATCGTAATGACAAATACGGAAACAAAATATCTGTCCTGGGCTATGGCTGTATGCGATTTACAAAAACGGCTGGCGTAATTGACATGGATAAGGCAGAAAAAGAACTTATGGCTGCTTATGAGATGGGCGTGAATTATTATGATACCGCCTATATTTACGGAGGGAGCGAAGCGGCGATTGGAAAGATTTTTGAAAAGAATGGAATTCGCGAGAAAATCAATATTGCAACGAAGTTGCCTCATTATCTGATGAATTCTATGGAAGCAATTGAGAAATGCTTTCAGGAGGAATTAAGTCGTTTACGTACAGACTATATCGACTATTATCTCATGCATATGTTAAACGATGTAAAGACCTGGGAAAAATTGGTGGATATGGGAATTCTGGAATGGATTCGTGAGAAAAAAGAAAGTGGAGCCATCCGACAGATTGGTTTTTCTTATCATGGAAACTCAGATATGTTTTGTCAGGTAGTAGATGCATACGATTGGGATTTTTGTCAGATTCAGTATAATTATTTAGATGAGCATGCGCAGGCTGGTCGAAAAGGTCTTCATCATGCAGCGGAAAAAGGCATTCCAGTTATTATTATGGAGCCACTTCGAGGTGGTAAATTAGTAAGCAATCTTCCTGACAAGGCAAAGAAATTGTTTGCAGAACATCCAAAGAAGTATTCACCAGCAGAGTGGGCATTTCGTTGGCTTTGGAATCAGCCAGAAGTTACTTGTGTGCTTTCGGGCATGAATTCCATGGAAATGCTAGAAGAAAATATTCGTGTAGCTTCAGCGTGTCAGATTGGAGACTTCTGTGCGGAAGATTATGAACTTTTAGCACAGATTGTAGAAGCAATTAATTCAAAAATGAAAGTTGGATGTACAGGTTGTGGATACTGTATGCCATGTCCGATGCATGTAGATATACCAGGAGCCTTTGCGGCATACAATGTATCTGCAGTGGATGGTAAACAAGAAGCATGGTATGAACATTTGCGCAGTACAATATTCCGTAAGGATGCTACATCGATTTCCAATTGTATCGGCTGTGGGAAATGTGAAAAACATTGTCCGCAAGGGATTCGGATTCGTGAAGAACTGAAAAATGCACAGAAAGTATTGGAAGGACCAATTTATACGGTGGCAAAGAAGGTTGTGCCACTTTTTATTAAATATTAAAATAACTCTTTAGCTCACTAATAGAAAAGTGTTCCTATTATAGGTTGTATAAGAAATTAAGTCTAAGATACTATCAATTTTAGCGCGAACTAATTTCTAGTTTTACTAAGAGAGACCAATTAACAAAATCCTCATACCGCGTCAAACTCACGTTGTTCAAACAGTGACGCGATATGAGGATTTTTTAAATCGTACGATATAGAAAAAGGAAATTCGACGCGCGTCTAAGTGTTGATTTTAATCCCAAAGCATTTATTCCACGCGGATTCTCGCTTCTTTTATGAGAAGTAATTATCTACAGACGAAAATATGCTTCTAAGATGTTGTTTTACCGCAATAGTTCCCATCTGATTACATATTTTCTTTATATGGATAAATTTTTACTTTTATTTTATGGAAAATCATGATGTTTTATCAGAAAAAAACATCTGAGAAACAAATTTATGTCTATAGATGGAACTAGGTAGAACATCTTGAAAGAAAATTTTTAAATATAGATGATTCATATATATAGGGTTTTAATTCCTTTTCTAGAAACGATTTTAGTTAGTAAAAGATTTGAAAACGTAAGAAAAAGGGGATGCTCAGATAGAAATTCAGACTCATTGCGAGAATATGATGATTTTGTTAATGCTTTATCGATAACCAGTAATTCGCTGACAGGACGTCAGCGAAAAAGAGCGCTGAGCCATGGATGGCGAATCGCTCGTGGTTACGTTATGCTACCACTATTTTTATAATAAAGCATTTATAAAATCACATATTCGAAGCACGAGTCAGAAGAGCTATCTGAGCATCCCCTTTTTTCATAGGTTTCTCAAAATCATTTTTCTCAACTAAATCGTAATATCAAATGATTGACCAACCATTTTTTCCTGCGCAGTCATTACAGAATCTGCTTTTGCCATGTACATGGTATCTTTAATCTTGCGGATTAATTCTTCCATGCTAGAAGCAGTAACAGTTGTTAAATCTTCTTTGTGTCCTGTACGATTGGTTTCGGCTTTTTCGGCTGCGGCTTCTTTGGCATCCGCTTTCTTTTCTGCACGCTTTTCTTCAACTTTGTTTTCGATACGTTCTTTTTGTGCTGCCATAGATTTATCTACAACTGCAAAGTAAGATGCTGTGCCATCATCGTTAAATTCCATACCAAAGGATTTTACTTCGGTACCAGATTCTTTGAGTTGTTTGATTAAGTCTGGCATCTGTGCTTTGGCATCGGTAATAAGTTTTTCGTTTTTTTCACGAACATCTTTATTCGTAGCCATTTCTTCTACTTCATCTTCGCTAATAAGAACAATCATGCTTTTGTTAGTGTTGATATTAGCGGTCTGTTCTTTTGCAGTAGCAACATTTGCATCATCAACAAGAACAAATTCAACATCGTTATGTTTTGCTTTTAATTCTTCATAATAGCTAGAAGCTGCTTCGCTGAGCTGTGGATTGCCAAGGGTATGTTTGGTGTTGGCAGTTTTTGAAGCTTCTTGATTTACTTTGTTGTAACTTCCCTGAAGAGAAGAAATTACATTGTCCATTCCAAATAATTGACTCATGGTGACTCCTCCTTGTCCTTCTTATGCAATTCCATTTGCATAGTATTCTAGTTATCTTATATATCGACAACTTATGAGTAAATCTTTATGTTTTTTTCCAAAAAATAAATATAAATTTTCTGCAAGAAGATGTATGCTTTTTGTTTTCTTTTGCTAAGTTTAATGATAGAATATAGATTGGAATGAAGTGTCAGGAGAAAGGGAAACATATATGCAAGGTCTATATTCAATTGTAAGTGGACTATGTCTATTGCTTATGTTTATATTGTATCTTCGAATGATTACAGGTGTCGTTCGGAGTGAAAAACGAGACATTTATGTAGGTATTATGATTGTGGGTATGGTGTATCTGGTAACGGATGTGCTGTGGGGTGTTATTTACGACAGTCTGCTGCCGATTCCAGTACCGATGCAGAGGTTGATTTATGCTGTTTTTTATGCCAGTTCCGCATTGATTGCCTATCGATGGTTCATGTATGTAGAGTACATGCAGGAATCTGTTTTTTGCAAACAGCCAGTTGTAAGGATGCTGGTGAAACTTCCGGTAAGCTTTGTGGTAGTTGTGTCGGGATTGTCCATATGGACAGGACATTTTTTCTATATTGATGATATGGGATTTTATTGCAGAGGTGATTGGTATGTTCCACAGTTGATTCTGACGTATGGATATATCATTTTTGCTGCTGGTAAATTAGCCTTCCGCATGATAATGACGAAAGACTTTGAAACACAGAATACATATATGATTATGTTATCCTATTTTGTGTTTCCGATGGTATTTGGTGTTTTGCAGATTTCTTATGCTGAAAAACCGTTTTTGTGTATTGGGATTGCGTTGGCAACATTGCAGACGTATCTCTTTTATGTAACTTACGAAAAAGAACGAGAATTGAGTTCTTCCAAAATTCATAGCTTGACCAGATTGTTTATTAGTTCTTATTACGTGAATTTACAAACAGGAAAAAGTGAATACTTAAGTAAAGAGGAAGAGCAGACAGAAAATTATTTGACTGGTAATTTTTATAAGGATGTACCTTCACAACATAAGGATGCGATACGGGCTTATGTGGAAAAATTTGTGCACAAAGATGATCAAGAAATGTGCATGAATATGTGTAACAAGTCCTATATTTTAAATCATCTGAGTAAAGAAAAACCGTTCTATTCTTTTAATTACAGACAGGTAGCTGGAGGTATAGAAAAATGGTATCGCTTACATGTGATTGTGGCTTCTTTTTTGCCAAATGGAGAAGTTGGCAGTGTGGTAATGGCTATCATGGACGTGGATCATCAGGTGCGAAATGATATCAGTCAAAAGGAAGTGGTAGAGGAAGCATTGGTTGCAGCTGAGAAGGCGAACAAAGCGAAAAGTGATTTCTTATCCAGTATGTCACATGATATTCGTACACCGATGAATGCGATTATGGGATTTACCGCTTTAGCGCAAAAAGATATCCAGGATGAAGTGGCTGTGCAGGGATATCTCGGAAAGATTTTTTCGGCAGGCCAGCATTTGCTAAATCTGATTAATGATATTTTGGATATGAGTCGTATTGAAAGTGGAAAAATTCATCTACAGGAAGATGAAGTTTCTTTAAAAGAAGTAATTATGGAAATAGAAAGCCTTATGCATTCTATGATAGAGGAGAAAAAACTTCATTTTGTAGTAAAAGAAGATATCGTGAATAATTATGTATTCTGTGATAAGCTTCGTTTGAATCAAGTGCTCATTAACTTGCTTGGCAATGCCGTGAAATTTACCCCAGAGGGTGGTACTGTTACACTGGACATCAAACAGGAAATGGTGGCACCAGATGGATATGGTGTATATTTCTTTAGAGTAAAAGATACAGGAATCGGTATTGCAAAAGAATTTCATGACAGAATATTTGAAGCATTTGAGCGAGAAAAGATTACAGAACAAAGTGGTATTCAAGGCACTGGTCTAGGGTTGGCGATTACAAAGAATATCGTTGAAATGATGGGTGGCAGAATCAGTTTGGAAAGTGAAGTTGGAAAAGGTACAGAGTTTACAGTAAAAGTCATGTTTGCGCTTTTGGATGTGGACGAAGACGAACTTGCGACAGAAGATTCTTTTGAGACAAGAGAACAGAAACAAGAGAAAGAGAGACAGGAACGAAAAGCACTGTTTAGGAATAGAAAAATCCTTTTAGTAGAGGATAATCCATTAAATCGAGAGATTGCAAGAATCATTTTATCGGAAGAGGGATTTATTGTAGAAGAAGCATTTAATGGACAAGAGGCAGTGGACATGCTGTCCAATTCACAGGATGGTGAATATGCAATGATTCTGATGGATATTCAAATGCCGGTAATGGATGGTTATGAGACAACAAAGGTAATTCGAAACTTGTCGAATCGAGCCTTGGCGCATACACCAATTATTGCGATGACCGCAAATGCATTTGAAGAAGAAAAGAAAAAAGCTTTATCTTGTGGCATGAATGGTCATATATCAAAACCAATTGATATCAATGTTCTTTTCAAAACAATTGAAGGAATTATGAAATAAATATATAAAAAGGAAAGTGAGAAAATCATGAAAAAGACAAAAATTGTATGTACAATGGGACCAAATTCAAATGACTTGGAGGTTATGAGAAAGCTCGTACAGGGTGGTATGGATATTGCTCGTTTTAACTTTTCTCATGGCACACACGAAGAACAGAAAGAGCGTATGGATGCTTTAAAGAAAATTCGTAAAGAAGAAGGCAAACATATTGCGATTCTTTTAGATACAAAAGGTCCAGAAATCCGTACAGGATTATTAAAAGATGGCCAGAAGGTAGAATTAGTGGAAGGCGATACTTTTGTTCTTACAACAGAAGAAATTGAAGGTGATAACAAACGTGTCAGCATCACTTATGATGGTCTTGTAGAAGATGCAAAAGTAGGTGGAAAAATTCTTATTGATGATGGACTTATTGAGTTGGAAGTAGAAGAAATCAAAGGAAATGACATTATCTGTAGAGTTATCAATGGTGGTGAACTCGGACAGAGAAAGGGCGTAAACGTACCAAACGTACCTATTCGCCTTCCAGCTATTACAGAAAAAGATAAAGAAGATATTCGCTTCGGTGCACAGCAGGATGTAGACTTTATTGCAGCATCTTTTGTACGTAATGCAGAATGTATTCGTGAAATTAAAGCAATTCTTAATGAATGTGGCGCTCCATATACACCAATTATTGCTAAAATCGAAAACAAAGAAGGTATCGATAACTTAGATGAAATCTTAGAAGTAGCAGATGGTATCATGGTTGCCCGTGGTGATCTTGGTGTAGAAATTCCTGCAGAAGAAGTTCCATACATCCAGAAGATGATGATTAACAAATGTAAAGAATGTTATAAACCAGTTATCACAGCAACTCAGATGTTAGATTCTATGATGCGTAACCCACGTCCAACTCGTGCGGAAGTAACAGACGTTGCAAACGCAGTATACGATGGAACAGACGCCGTAATGCTTTCAGGTGAAACAGCACAGGGTAAATATCCTCTTGAAGCATTAAAGATGATGGTTCAGATTTGTGAAAATACAGAATCTCACTTAGATCACGAAGAAATCTTATTAAAGATGAAAAAACAGCGTATGAAAGATACAACAAGTGCATTAGGTTATGCAACAGTTTCAACTGCTACAAACTTAGATGCAAAATGTATTATTGCTCCTACAGGATCTGGTGCAACAGCTCGTATTATTTCAAAATTCCATCCTAAGATGGACGTGCTTGCAGTAAGTCCAAACGCAAGAGCACTTCGTAGAATGCAGATTTACTGGGGTGTAAGACCTTACGAATCTATGCAGGAAGAAACAGCAGAAGCAATCTGCAGCAGTGCAATGGAAATTGCAAAAGAAAAAGGTTTTGTAGAAGCAGGAGATGTAACTGTACTTACAGC
>JAZQZJ010000034.1:0-104943 GCA_045633955.1 Agathobacter sp.
GCTTCTTCATATGTCTTTCCGGCACTTCTAGGGCTTGCAGCGATGGTTGTTACTTCAAACCAAGGATGATTTTCCAATAATGCGATGAAACGCTGTCCTACCATACCTGTTCCACCTAAAATACCTACTTTTAACTTTTCATTCATAATTCACGTTCTCCTCACTAGTTGTCCGCCCATGACGAACAACTGTCTTTGTTAGAAATATATTACTTGAATTAGAATAAAAATACAATTCACAAGTTAATAGAAATTCATATCAATTCTTGCCTTTTTTTGTATATTTTTAACAAAATTCTACAACTTTATATTTATTCCTAAAACTTATTTGTATATTTCTTATATATAATAGTTATGATATCTCACATAATTTATGCTTTAATCACAGGATTTTTCACAAGGTAATCTTCTTCTAATTCAATTACCTGTTTCATCGCTGTTTCCGAAGGTGCACCAATGGTAAGTCGTGTATTCACACATGTTTCCATAGAAATCGCTTCATATATATCTTCTTTAAATACTGGACTAATTGTCTGCAATTCTTCCAAAGTCATATCGTCAATCGCAATATTCTTATCAATGCAATACAATACGATCTGGCCAACAATACCATGTGCATCACGGAATGGCACACCATTTTTTACCAAATAATCCGCAGCATCTGTAGCATTGGTAAAGCCATTATTAGCACTCTTACGCATATTTTCTTTTTTGAATTTCATAGTTTTTAACATACCATTAAATAATGCAATACAGCCTTTTGCTGTATCCATAGCATCGAAAGAAAGTTCTTTGTCTTCCTGCATGTCCTTGTTATATGCAAGAGGAATACCCTTCATAGTTGTTAAAAGTGATGTTAATGCACCATAGACACGACCTGTTTTACCACGTACTAATTCTGCGATATCAGGATTTTTCTTCTGTGGCATGATACTGCTACCAGTACTATAGGCATCATCGATTTCTACGAACTGATATTCATTGGAATTCCAGATAATCACTTCTTCTGAAAAACGGCTTAAATGCATCATGATTGTAGATAATGCAGATAAGAATTCAATTAAATAATCTCTATCCGAAACACCATCCATACTATTTAATGTTGGTCCATAGAATCCTAAAAGTTCTGCTGTCATATTTCGGTCCAATGGATAAGTAGTTCCTGCTAAAGCACCAGAACCAAGTGGACAGTAATTCATTCTTTCATAAATATCGAAAAGACGCTGTCTGTCACGTTTGAACATTTCAAAATAAGCACCCATGTGATGTGCTAAAGTAATTGGCTGTGCTTTCTGAAGATGTGTAAAACCAGGCATGATTGTCTGTGTGTTGTCACGCATAATCTGTAAGATTGTCTGAAGCATATCTTCTAATTCAGCATCCACTGCAGCGACCTGTTTTCTGGTATACAAACGCATATCAAGAGCTACCTGATCATTACGGCTTCTTCCTGTGTGAAGTTTTTTACCAGTATCACCCAATCTATCAATCAGATTTGCTTCAACAAAACTATGAATATCTTCATATTCATCAGTAATTTCTAACGTACCAGCAGTTACTTCTGCTTTGATGTCCTTTAATGTACGAATAATATCTTCTTTTTCCTGCTCAGTTAAAATACCTACTGCCGCAAGCATTGTAACATGTGCAACACTACCATCGATATCCTCTTCATAAAATTTCTGGTCAAAAGAAATGGATGCATTAAAATTATAAACCAATTTATCAGTTTCTTTCGTGAAGCGTCCGCCCCATAACTGTGCCATAATCTATTCCTCTCTTTCTCGTTCTTTCGCAGCGATTTCATCATCTCTTTGCTTTTTTGAATACACACATCCACAATAATACTGTCGATACATTTCGTATTCATTGGAAATCTCTGTCGAACGTTTATATCCATTTTGTTTTTTGAAATCAGAATAAAGATATTTGATTTCAAATTCGTTTTCTAATTTTTCACCAATCTCATTTAGCTTAGCAGCATTTTTCAATGGACTAATAGACAGCGTAGTAGTAAAAAAATCATATCCATTTGCTTTTGCATATTCGGCTGATTCACGCAAACGCATTTCATAGCAGGCAAAACAACGCTCTCCGCCTTCTTTTAATTGCTCCATTCCTTTTGCCATCTCATAAAATCTAGCCGTATCATAGGTACCTTCAACAAAAGAAATCGGATATTTTGCTGGAAATTCTCGGATAAATCGATCTTGCTCTTCTACACGCATTTTATATTCTTCTGGTGGAAAAATATTAGGATTATAATAAAATACTGTCACTTCAAAACACTCTGATAACAGTTCCAAACAGTAAGAACTGCATGGTGCACAGCAACTATGCAAAAGAAGTTTTGGTACTTTTTCTTCTCCACAATATTCTTTAATCATTTGTAACATTTTCGCATGGAAATTTACTTTATTCATAAATATACTCACTTCTCGCACAAAAAGGAAAAGTCCTAAAGACTATGCTTTAGGACTGGTTTTTGTCATAAACTGTAATGCAACCGTAGCAGCTACATAAGCAATAACACAAATAATTACCAGCGGAACTCTACCTATTATAACACCTGCAACAACCTGTGCGACTAACATCACACCATGTTTCCACAATTCTGCCTTGTGTAAAAATGCAGCCATTCCCGCTTCTAGAATAATCAACACACAAACTGATACAACAAATTCATTTAATGCTAATATCGCTACTAAAATAAGAATCAACGATACGATTGCAAATCCTAAAACAGCTGTTGCCATCATATTTGTTTTAAAATATGTAAATACTTTTTTTACATAATCTACAACTTTGTTTTTTTCCATCATTTGTTTACCTCATAAGATTGTGATAAATTTTTACCTATTATGCCACAAAATCGGAGAAAGGACAATAAAATATTGAAAGATACTAGAATTTTTCCTATTTCTATCGTATATTTGAACTAAGATTGTTACGAAAGGATATATCTTTTATGAAAGAATCAACAAATCAATATTGGGCTTCTGTCTGGGGAAATGCTGTATCTATCGGCGAAAATAGACCCGAAAGTTATGGAAAAAACATTACATTACGCTATCCTATCTATTCTGCATTTGATGGTGATGCAGTACGCCTCACCTTTGATAATTACTGTGGAACAGATACTATTTGTATAGAAAAAACTACATTACTTATTTCTGGAAAATTCTATCCAGTTACTTTTAACGGTGGAAAAACACAATGCATCATTCCTGCAGGCGAAAACCTCGTTTCTGACCCTGTAGAATGTAAAATCAAAGCTGGCTTTTTCTTTAAAGTAAGCTTCTACTTAAAGACATATACTCAGATGCGTTCTGTCGTATATACCAGCGGACCTCTCTCTGGCGGTCAGTATGCAGTAGGTGATTATTCTGAAATTGAAGAATTCCCTATCAATGTTTCTAGAAAGACCAGCTACAATTACTTCCTTAGCAATGTATCCGTTTATACAGCAAAGGAAAATCGTACTGTTGTATGCTATGGAGATTCCATCACAGCACAGGATTGGCCAGACTTTCTAACTCTTCGCTGTAAAGAAGAAGGTTATGAGCATACCGCTATTATTCGTCGTGCTACCAGTGGTTCTCGTATTCTTCGTGAATACGACAATATCACTTACGAATCATATGGACTTAGCGGAAAACGCCGTTTCTCCCATGAAGTTCCTACCGATGGCGCAGACACCGTTATCATTCAGCAGGGAATAAACGACATCATTCATCCAGTTGGCACAGATGTAAATCCATTCCGTCCAATGAGTGATCTACCAACTGCAGACGAATTAATTGAAGGCTTAAAGACATACATTGCACAGGCTCGCGAATATGGTTATAAAGTATATGTAGGAACACTCCTTCCAATCGAAGGCTGGCGTACCTATGCAGGTTTCCGTGAAGAACTTCGTAATACTTATAATGAATGGATTCGTAATACAGACCTTATTGATGGTGTTATCGACTTTGACAAAGCCCTTTGTGACCCTGAAAATCCAGCTGCATTCTTACCAGAATATGACAGCGGCGATCATTTACATCCTAGTGCTAGAGGCTATGAAAGAATGGCGCAGGAAGTTACTTCGAATATATTAAAATAATTTCTGATTTTGTAATATCAAAAAGGGTATCCATTACGGATACCCTTTTCTAGAGCCACTAACCGGGATCGAACCGGTGGCCTACGCATTACGAGTGCCGAACTATATTCTTAAAAACCTTATATTTCCTATGTTTTTTTGATATACATTTAATATATTTTAATATTTCATCCATTTTTCTTCAATAGCTTTTATCTCATCCAACTCCAAGTATTCATTTAACACAACATTCATTCTTCCAAATGTATAATCCATAGCCTCTGATATATCAATCCAAACTATCATTTCACCATGTAATACAAACGTAGCATGAAGCATAGGTGATTGAATACGACGCTCTATAAAATCCATTTCTCCTGTATATTTATGCTTTCTATCTTTACACTCAAATTTATCACATAACACCCCTATCAGTTCTTTTGGTGGACACAAGTGATCACTTGTGCTTCGATAATACAAATTAGCAAGAGCTCCTACAAGGTCTGTCATTTCCTCAATAGATAAATTCTTATTCTTTAGAATAATACTCTCTTTCTTATGGTCTGATGCATAGCAGTTATCTATAATGTATATCATTATACATTTCCCCCTCTCATTCGATTCTCTATCACAAACAGCTGACGTACTTTGGTCATTTCTATTAATGGGTACAACATAAGTTTTCTAAGCTGCTCTTCCGTTAATCCCTCATCGATTCCTAAACATATTTCTTCTTGTTCTGGGAGCGACAAATCATCCCAATGTGCTGCCAAAAGAGATTTGAGACTAGCATACCTATCCCATCCAGACTTGTCCGTTAAATTCATTGTACCGAAATTCGGTACATCTGTACCATCCACATTTTGAAGTACGATCAAACCCTTCATTCTTTCTTTTTGGAATTTAGCATCTTCCATAGCCTGATTATACATAGCTTCAACACTTTCCTGTGTATATTCTGGTTCGCCCCAGGATAAATACAGAAGATCATCCTCGTTCACATTATATGTATAAATAGAAGGATTCTTTTGAGCAGCCTCTTGTAACGCCAAAATATCCTTATGATCCGTTACAATCTGCATAGGTTCTTCACGTTGTACTGTAATGTAATGAAAATGCTCTTCATCATAAATCGTATATACTGGATGTTTATATTTCCCTAAAGAAAGCTTCTCTTGGTATGGATTTTTCAACCAGTCCGGTGCAGTATAATAATATGGTTCATAATCAAATGGAATCGCCTTTGTATCTTTAATAGGCTTGCTAGCTTTAATAAATACAATTAATTCTGTAGTTGATAAATTTTTCACTTCATCTGGAAGCATCAATTCACGGCCTGCCTGATTCCAGTTATAGGCAGTATGTCCATTATTCCCCATATGCATATTGTCACTCTGGACATCAAATGTACCTTTGCCAATTGTTTTACTTATCATCTCCTGTCCACTGGTAACCATTGGTCCTGAACCTAAAAACACAATGGCCGATACATTGTTTAATACAATCTCAAATTTCTTTTGTGGGTACAAATCTTCAAGCTGGGCAAAATCCTGTAAAATAAGAACCATTGATATATTCCATCCTCGAACTATACCAAGTAGTCTTGGTACATCCTGTGGTTTCGGCCCTGTATAAAACTCATCCATCCAAAATTCCACACGTATTGGCAATGGTCCACCAACTTCTAAATCAGATGTTCTTTCAAGAATTTCAAAACACTGATCATAAAATAAATTAATAATCCAGTTATATGCAGTTCCAAGTGGCGGAAGTTCCAAAAACAATACCGTCTTCTTACTTGGATCCTCTCCTACACCAAGTCCAATTTCACGAATACTAATGTCATTATCTTCAAAAATTCGCTTTACTTCTGCTGTATCACAAATAGCAAGCATGGAATACACCATTAAAAATACACTTCTTACCGTATCTGATGCCCCATCTTTTAGTTTACGATAATCACGTACTGGCGGATAATTTTCTCCATACTTATCTGCCAAGTCATCCATATATATCTGAAGTTTACTTTTTACTTCATCCGTTTCTTCAAAATATACTTTCTGAGACTCCATATTAAAGAGCTCTATCATGCGGTTCATGGTTCCAGGCTTTTTGTTACGTCTTCCTTCCAGCCAGACAGCTTCAATTCCAGATTGAAACACTAACTTTACTGCATCATCCCAAAACGGATCTGACGAAGCAGAATAATTCTGTTTCATCGGTCGACATGCCTCAAACAACGTTTTTACCATGCGCAAAACATCACTTTCTTTTTCTATATTTACAAATGGATTATATCTGTCTGATTTTTCTGGTTCATGAAAATTCAATGATGAAATTTTATATCCTGCACGTTTAAATGCATTTCCCCACTTACGCTGAATTTCCCCCTTTACATCAAGAATAATATACGAACTTAAAAATCTCAGCACATTCAAATCTACAATTGAGGTGGTTTTGAAATCACCCGATGTTGCACAGATAATCATATTATTATTTGCAAGACCACCAACAAGGCTTACTTCAAGATTCTGACTGATAATACGATTCTGTCCCGTCTTTTTATCTCGATAAAATTCATTTGCCTCATGTACATCTCTCCATGTTGCGCTACCATGCATATTAGGATGATAGTTTCGATAAAATGTAACATAATACATTAAAACTGCCACCCATACAAAAAGCCCAATACATAAAAATAATGGTGATTTATTATTCCACTCTAAAACCTTCAATGGATCCTCTACTATGTAAGCCTTAATTTCTTCCGATGTCAAAAATAACATATTGGGAATATTAAACATTCCCGCAAAAAAATAAAAAACCATAAGAAGGACTACAAGCAATATTGCAAATCCTCCATATGGTATACGTCTATTACTCTCCATATATTCACCTATACTTTCGGAACAATTGAAGGTACACTCTTTGAAACTGCATCTTTGACAACATTTTTTACTGGTTCCAGACTCTTTCCTTGACGCAGTTTATCTACTTCCTTAAAACCGCGTTTAACCTTTTCATATTGTTTGTATGTATCGTCAAAACTTTTCTTTACTACAGTTCCATTTGCATCAATGTGCATTTGATCTTTTCTTTTATCTAGAAATGCTACATATGTTTTATCCTCATCCGTTGTAAAAACCTGGTTGCGAGGTAGTATCAAAATTTCTTGTTTATCGCCCCATGTATAAGGAATCCTTGTCACAAACATTCCTCTCTTTTCTGCATTCTCTAGTAAAAATTTAATATTAGAAGTATCCATTTGAGACAATTTATTATGATTAATCGTAATCTTCTCATAATTCTGATCCTGTATAAATTTCACAAACTCTGGACTATTTTCATGCTTCATTTTCGTTGTCCATGGAATCTTCTCAGATGCTTTTTCAAATTCTGCGTTTACTTCTTTATAAACCTCATCTGCATTATTTATATACTCCTCTGGTGATAATTCACCTGTAGCCATATATGAATTTTCATCTAAAGCATACATTTCTTTGTTAACTTCTTTTCCTTCCACAATTTGTTTATTTTTCCATAAATTAAACCAGGTTTCTACAAGATTTCTATCTGCATTCGGAATTGCAATCTGTGTATAGCCATCACCAACGGATAAATCTGGACACTTTGCATAATTAACCTTCATCTTGTCAAAGTCCTTGAACATAGCCTTCAATTCTTCTTTTTCCTCAAAAGGCATATTTAATATTGTATAGTTACCCTCTGTAAAAACCTTTATGGATTCTAAATTTGTTTTTCCACCACTTAATCCTGTGGTTAAATGGTTTAAATACCAATTTTTGAAGCGCTGATCATGCACGTTATTAATTGCGACCTGAATCGTATGATTGGATCCATTTAGTTTTGGAAGAACACAATGCTCTATTTCTAACTGCTTTAATTGTGCAATTTCTGGAATTTCGTTTTGCACAGATTTAATTTCATTTCTTATTTCCGCAGCTTTAATAGGATTTTTTTCATTCTCTAATTCTAAGTTTAATTCATTTAGTTTATCCATTTTTATTGCTTTATCTTTAGTCAAAGGAATGTTATAAACTGTATACTCACCTGCAGTCTTATCATTGAATGACTTAAATGCATCTGTAAATCCAGATGCAACCAAACCTTTTTTGGCCATTCTCATCAGAAAGGTAACTAATTTAAATGACATAGTTGCTGAAAACAATAAAGCACTTACAACACCTCCCGATGTTTTACTTATATTCATTAGAACACTGTCAACTTCTCTATCTAGTTCCATTTCTCTCTTTCTCCTTTTTCTTAATTTTTCTTAATAACTCCATTTGCTGTACAGACAACTCTGGAGCAGCAATTTCATTTATCTCTTTCTCAGACATTCCTTCCGCCATGCATTTTAAAACAAAAGTTATCTGATCCTCCTTATAGCCCTGTTCTAACATACTTATAACTGTATTTTTAGGATTTCTTCTGAAACAAACATTTACTACCATCTTAAGACTATCCAATAAATTCTTATTTTTTGAAATTCTCTGGATACTTACTGACTGTATATTATCTTCAGAACATTCCTCAGAAACCTCTGTACCAAAATCCGTTACAACCGCATCATTTGGATCAGCATCTACAAAAACAAACTGCTCCTCCTTCACTTCCTCCATAGGAAGAAAAAATGCTTCATCTTTTACTGGTATATTCTCGGCTATCTGCTTTACCGTACCAGACAGACTTTTCAATTCATTCTCTGTTGTTTTTGTAATTACCGTTATTCGGTCAATTGCATCCTGGTATTTTCTTGTAAAATCTGATTCTAAATATTGCTTACGACATTTGTATAATACTTCTGGTGCATCATCATCTATGGATATTAGTTCCAGCAAATCAATATTTACACCATCACAGATGCACATATATAATTCTTTAAGAGCTGGATGGTTCCTATACTTTTCCGCCAATTCCTTATATCCAGATGTAATCCATTCTGCTGTCATTATTGTCGCATAGAGATAGTCATATGCACTACTCTGCGTCTCATTCTCCATATGTATCCTCTTTTCCATGATTAATTTTCAAAATAAAAAATGTACCGAAATTCGGTACACTACAATTTAGGCGACACTTCTGGTTTTCTCTCTATTGGTTGCCTGACACTTTGTTCTCTGTTTACCTTTAATTTCTCTTCATATGCATCCAATATCTCATTTTCTAATTTAATTCGCATAGTTTCATTTGTTCCATAACAAATATCATGATAGTGGCCACTCTCATCTCTCGACTGAGGCATCTGAATAAATAATCCTTTCAATCCTTCTTTAATCGTTATTCCATTAATTACGATTCCACTTATAACAACAGAAGCATAACCTTTAATCGAGATTTTTCCACTTTTTATGTCTTCTGGTAAAACATGAATTTTTATACTTGATATATCTGGATTCTCCAATCCCCTTCTTAATTCATTATGTACTTCTGCAATCACAGCAGCATCTAATTCTTCACGTAAACCTTCCTGTACTGGAAAAACAACATTCGTATATCTTCCTTCATTATTTTGCGTATTTGGATACTTTACAAACATTCTTTTATTATCCTTTGTTCGCAAAACATTTACTGGAAACTTTATGGCTGACTCTACTTCTATCCATCCCGTTGCAATTCTGCTTCCTTGATAGTTCGAAGGACTCTCTATAAAACTCTTTTCTACACGTAAGTTTATTTCATAATTCATGCTCTTCCTTTCCGTACCGAATTTCGGTACAAGTTACAATTTAGGTTTTACAGATGGCTCTGTATTTTTAGAAACAATTTTTCTTGACTGCTTCTCTTTTTTATTTTTTGTCGGTTCTTCTGCCTGCACAATCGGTACTAATTGTTTTTTTAAAGTTTTTATGTTTTTCAAATTCTTTTCCATACCAGATATGACTCTTTCTAAATCATTCTGCTTATCCTGTGGACGGATATCTTTTATTATTAAATCATTTAACGCTATATCAACTATATTTTCAGCCAATTCTTCAGGTGTCTTATCATAACGTAATCTATTTCCTCGCCACGTTTCTCTGGTATGATTAATTCCATTTAACAACTTTACTGCTCTGGCTGGTGGTTCCCAAAGGGTAAGATTATGTGTGTAGTCGTCCATGAGCAAATCCGTTTCCCTCACACCACCAGGAATGTAATCCAGCTTATTTTCTCCACATGGTGGAAAGATTCGATGCTCTTTATTAATTTTTGGAAGATAACGGTCTATCCACTGGTTTTTCTCATGTAAAGCATATTTGCTATTCGGAAGTACAGAGGACATTACATACACTTCTATTTCTGGATAATTCTCAATAATATAATTTACTGCATCCACAACATTTTGAATTGGTTCCAGATTTAAAAAATAACCCTTTTCATAAAGTGTTTCTAGTGTGTCAACAGTTTTAAATACCGCAGCCGTGCCATCTATATCCAAAAAATATCTAATAGGACTATTCCCAACTATTTCATACATTACTCTATATTGCACATCATTTACTGTACGTGCAACAACAGCATCTTCTTTAATATTTTCCTGTACAGATGGTTCTTCATTCACCGTTATCTCCATTACTGCTTCAACCGTTTTCTGATATTCATATTCTGGAATAAGTTCCGCTTTATATTCCATATAGGCTGCTGTTTTCTCTGCTTCAGCAATTGCTTTTGTAAGTGATTCTGGTTTTTCACGGATAGCCTTAATCCAGCTTTGTATATATGCCTTATGATTATCTAAATGCACTTCATCTTGCTCCAAATCCAAATTGGTAGACATAAAGCATGAGGTAATCTCTGCTATCAGCTCTTCATACGCATAATCTTCTGAACCAAATCCAGCTCCAAATTTACGATTCAAACGATGTGGTGCACCTGTAGCATGTGCAAGTTCATGTAATGCAGTAGAATTATATGCATAACGTGATGAAAAAACTTCTGGTATCGGTAAATGAATTTTATCTTCTGATAGCCTGTAAAAAGCCCTGTCACCTCCATCATTTAAAATCTCTACTTCCATGTTTTCCGCAAGTTTTGAAATCAGATCATCAGCAGATATATCATTTCTCCTGTCTATTTTGCGTTCAGGAAGCCCCTCAATATGAGCAGCATTAAATACGGTACTATACTTTGCATATAGCGTAAATCTATCATCTAATTTTCCATTAGACAAAATTCTAAACTCTTCCCATGTAATAGCCTTGCGCGCTTCCCTATCATATGGAAACCAATACTCAACACGTACCCCTTTTCCTTTTGCATCATGAAGCTTACAGCCCATTTCTTTTATCTGATTAAACGTGGCAAATCTAGGATCCGTATAACCTCGCTCCATCATTATCAGCATAAGAGCAAAAGCATTAATGCCTTTGTACTTTCGTCCTTTCACTGCATTAATAGGAACATTTGCTAAACCTTTCCATTCTTTTTTCCAATCT
Organism: Agathobacter sp.; assembly: GCA_045633955.1. Lineage (GTDB taxonomy): Bacteria > Bacillota > Clostridia > Lachnospirales > Lachnospiraceae > Roseburia. The sequence continues at coordinate 11,526 of JAZQZJ010000034.1, forward strand.
AGTTCTTTCTCTTCTAGAATTCTAGCGAACATCTCTGCCAGTTCTTTTCTGTATTCCTTACTCTTCGCTGTTGACATCCTCTTCGTCCTCCATTAGAAGTTCGTCCTGAGATATTGTTTCTGTATCAATAAAAATAATATGTCTTTCCATGACACTCCCTTCCGTACCGAATTTCGGTACAATATATGCCTAAATAAAAATGTACCGAAATTCGGTACATTTTTACAACTTAGGACCTTTAGGTGCCTCAATATGTTTTTCTTTCTCTTTTTGTTTTTCCTCAACCAGCTTTAACTCCTGTTTATACTCTTCATATCGTTTTGCCAATACTAATTTGTGATTTACTGCATCCACTACATATGCATTATCAGATAAAATTTCTGTTTCATCGACCAATGATTTATTCGTCTCATAAATCATTTCTTCTAAATCCTCATATTCATACCCTATATCGTATGGCAACAATAAAACTTCATGAATTGATGATGGAATTACATAATATTCCTCTCCTAATAATTCTTTTACATAATCCATCGCTTGTTCATTTAATACATTGACTGCTCCATGTATCTTTGCTTTGTTCCCAAGATAGTACATTGGCAAATCGACTTCAATTGGAAGAGATATTCCATTCATCATATCTCTAATCATTTCTGCTAATGATTGAAATGTAAATGGAAGCAATCTGTTTGTATTTAAATCTGCAATCTTATCTAATTCATCTAACTCTACATTCCACATTTTAAGATGCTGATTCTGAACTGCAATCGTAGCATATGCATCACCAACCACATCATCTTCCACCAATACTTGATATACAACTGCTAAATCTTCCACTCGTTTATGAGCCATTGATTCCACAAATTCTTTATTATTATCATAATTGATAAGTTTTCTCACAACTCTGTATTTGACCTTTTCCCAATCCATGAATTGCGTAATATCAAAATCATGCTCTGGTTTATGCTCCATATATGTAGTTGCAATATCATGAAGAATACTTTCAAAAGGTCGGCCTGTAATATACTGGTCATAATAACTATCTAAATAAATAGTTGGTGAAATGTTCAATGATTCTGATACCGCGATTAATGCATCTCTTTCAACACCATTATTCTTTAGAGTTGACTGAATAGATACATATTTTACATCTTCTGTTAATAGAGGCATAATTTCCGCCTTTACACGTTCTAAAAAACTCTCATATGTCATTTATTTCTTCTCCTCCTTTTCTTTTTTCTTTTCCTTTAAATCTCTCATTCCTAATACATAGCCTTTAAATCTCTTTAATTCTTTACCAGTATTATTTTTTTCAATTACTGCATTCAATTTTTCCATAATAGATCCTCACTTTCTTTATTTATGACCTGGTTTCATGCTGATATCTGGCTGTTTATAAACTGCTGTTCCTCCTTCCGTTTTTACTACACGTTCCAGGATTTTTTTCTCCTTCTTTAAAATATCAATATTTCCATTGCATCGATGGAGTGCTTTTTCATTTTCAATCCACGCCATTGGTAATCTTTTTTCCAATTCCTCAAGTTCATCCGATGCATCCTCCCATGCATCATTAAACTCATTCGTTTCAGATATAATCTTTTCTAGCTGACGATATCTGCTGACATCAGCTGGAAGCATATTTTCCCTAACCGACTCTTCTATACTCAACAGATTCTTTCGCAATATATACAAATTCTTAAGTTTAGCATCCACCTCATCTAAGCGCTTTTGATAACCACCCGAATTAACCAATGGATTCTTTTTTATGTATGCACATTCTTCAATTAACTTTTCCAATCGAAGAATATCTTTCCTTACTGTTCCACGACTTTCTGCAAATGGATTCGGCAATTTATAAAAACTAACTGCCTGATATAGCCTCTTATATGTCTTTGAGTTTTTCATGACAACAGATGATGTGCCAAGACGTATATTCACTTTCTGCTCCAATTGCTCTGCTAGTTCTAAATGATAAGGATCACTCAAATTTTTATTCTCGATTCTCCTCATAATTGTTTCAAGATTATATGAATCACCTTTTCCAGCTGTAAATGCATAGCTGCGATGTTTGTGAACAACACCTTTTTCATCCGTATACTTATACGTAATGTATTTCGAATTATGTGCTTTTGAAAATCCTCTTGCTTCCAGCGAATAATTCATCTGTTTCATTTTGTCTAAGAAATCATTAATATCAGCTGCATGATGTATAGCACAGTCAATATCAGCCCGCATGATATTTCTCCAGCTAAGAGTACCTTTTTGGGCTTCTGACCATGCTGCGTAGGATAATCCAACTTTCTCTTTTTCAATAGTCAGTGGAGCAAGTCCATATTCCTTACAAAGTCTGTCTGTAATCGGCTGTATCGTCTTTTCCCAATCTCCTTTTTCATAACGGTACTTATAACCAGTCTCTTTACTTACCGAATTAAATATAACATGGCCATGCATATGCTCCTGATCCGTATGGACAGCAAATACATAATCATATGCATCTCCTAAGTACTCCTGACAAAAATCCTGTATAATGTTATAACAGTTCTGTGCATCCGTTTCTCCTGGGGGAAAAGATATGACAAAATGATATCCCTGCCTGCCACTCTCCTTCTGCAATTCTTTCTTTGTATATAAAAAAGACTCGATCACTTCTTTGTGTTCAAGTCCTGCATTTCCTCCTACCCATTTCCCAAAATCTGTTTTTGCACCATCATTTCTTACATCCAAAATGTACTTTACTGCATTCACTAAATGTTGAGGTTTATAATTAGGTGCTTCTTTCATATGCATCAATCTTGTTATTGCCATGGCTTCTCCATCTCTTCCAAATATTTCTCCAACAAGATTTTCAACTCTGCCTGATTAGCTATCATTATCTGTATATCCTGTCTGCTTCCAAATCCCGAATTAATACGTTTTGTTGCCTGGTTAATATTTACACCAATCTTGTTTACTTCCCATCTTAAATTGTACATCTGTTTCTTCATCGTTTTGGAGGGGCGTCCATTATTCTCTAATACAGAATCTCTAATGAATGCAGAAATCGATTTCATTTTTTTCTGCTTAACTTTTTCCATAATAAAATCAAATTCTTCTTGTGAAAATCGCACCCCAACAAATCTCGTTAACTCTGCCATATATGTTCCCCTCTGTAAATAGAAACGGCGTACCGAAATTCGGTACGCCACACTCTACTTTTCTAATTATACTTTACCAAATTTTATTCTATGTATCCACCATGTTTTCCCATGCACCTCTAATCAAAATGCTTTGGCAACGGTGGTAATGAAAATTTTTCCTTGCTTTCAGACTCCATTTCTTTTAACTTTCTCTGATACTCTTCATGCCTTCTTTGTAAGGTCGTAGCAGAAACTTTATATTTTGAGCAGACCTCTGCCAGCGTCATTTTATCTCTAAAATCTTTGTACACAGCTTCCATGTCTACTTCTATTTTTCTTCGTCCATGCCGCCTTACGTCCCCTGTCAGATAACGCTGTTGGGACGGCTTCTGCGTTGTCAACTTTTCCATACTTATCCTTTCTTTCTCAAATCATACTTATCATTATCTTGGGCGTACCTTTTATCATTGTTTAATCATATTCACTTCAAATCCATATCATATTTTTTCATTATTATTTCAAAAAATAAACATTTTCAAAGCAATTCTCTATCAAATTATCAACAAAATAACACCAAAATAATTTCAAAAAACTACATTTTTTCAAAACCTATATTTGCAAGATACGCATTTTGTTTAACAAAAATGCATCTTGTTAGGGGAACACCCCTAATACCCCGCTGTATAATAAAATATTTATATCATTTATTCCTGTATGTCCCTGTCGCTCGGAGCTATTCCCTCCCAGACTTCATTCAGAATTTCTTCTTCACTGTAGTCACATCTAGCTGCTGTGACTGTGTTTGTTTGTCTGTCGAACACCAACAGAACAATCTCTTCTGATGAAAGTCTGCAAAAGAAATAAAGCTGATTGACATTCTCTTCTGGAATCATCACATGAATAATCATACCCTCTGTTTGAGATAAATTGTTGTCTGTTACATACTCCGAAAGTTTAACTTCTAAAAGCGTATCTTTATCTTTCAACAATGGAGTTGCAAATTCCTCTAGATTGGAAATTTTCACCTTTGTGCCGAAATTCGGTACACTTTCTATAACGCTTTCAGATTCCAATTCCGTACCGAAATTCGGTACACTTTCTGAAGATCTATTCTGTATGTAATCTATCATATAAAAAATTGCCCCAAATAAAACGAGTATCATACATATGATAAAAATAATCACTCCAGCAATTATTAAATAAACCAACTGTTTATTGGAATTATACTCTTTTCTATTTTCTAATTGGCACATGCTCATTTTCCCCATTCACCTTTATTGGAATTTTTATTGGTTTCTTTATTGGATTTTTTTCTGACTCTTCTGTACGTTCAACTTCTATATAATTTGGAAGTCCGTATCCTGATATTTTTTTGTACGTTAACGGATAATGCTTTTCTTTTACCTGACTTCCTGCATGATACGGATTTGTGTTTGACTTACCAGTATTTCCCTCAATGGTATATATCATTTTATTCTCAGTATCATATGCAATTACAATGCCAACATGAGACATCCCATTTTGAAAAAAAATAATATCTCCTGGTTTTGGTTCATAACCACTTTCCTTAGACATCCATTGACTGTTATCCTGATACCAGGCTGCCATATATCGAACGGCAGCCTGTTTTGGCATAATTCCTGCATCTATGTAACCACATTCATTTGCACAATATGATACAAACATGGCACACCAATCACCATTTATACCATACCAATTTTTATATTTGAGACCACCTATATTGTTTGAAGAATCCTCTAATTCTCTTTTAGCAACTTCTACTATCGATGTTCCCTCTGCACGCTCTTGTTCCGAGGAATTACTCAAAAATAATATTGCCACCACAAAAAGAAAATATAAACCAAATATACATCCTGCTATAACTAGTAATATCGAAGTTTTACTTCTTTTTGCTTCTTCTTCATTTTCATGAAGTTTCTTTGCTTCCCTTTTTGCATGCTCATTTGTAACAAGGTATTTAACGCCATCCAATGCCTTTCGTCCAATTGCTGTAATAATCTCTGTCCTAGACATTTCGCTTAACGTCTCTCCAGCCATAAACTGCCTAACAAATGTATTTGTTTCTTCATTTATTTCTGCATATGGTTCTTCCTCATCATCTTCTATGAAATTACTCCAACCATACTTTTTCATGGTTTCATTCATACTGGTTTCACTTTTGAACTCATGACTCATGACAAATTCCTCTTACCAATATTTAGAAAACTCATACACATACAATCCAATAAGCAACACTAACACTATTACCTTTGCAAAAAACCACTTAGATTTTTTTTCTTTTCTTATAAAACGCATGCTTTCCCTCTTTCCCTGATTCTGATTCCATTGTCCATATATTTTTGTTCTCTGGAATTTCATCAGCATCATAATATAGCTCTTCCGTTAACTTATCATATAGATATTCCTTAAAATATTCCAATACTGTCATATCCTGAATTTTATGGAAGCCTAAAAAAAGCACGGGCGATGCCGGCACTACTCCCATAATAATACACATCTGAGGTGGAACTTTTAAGTAGAAGCCACAAGCAACTGCCGTTATCACAATAATAATAACTCCTGCTAATCCAAAACCAATTTCTCTCCAATCAAAGCCTTTATAGACTTCATCTTTAAAATCCTTATTCAAGTCCAAATTAGTAGAAATTTTCATCGTCAACCTCCAGTTTCGAATAAATATAATTCTGGCATTGTATCATCTTCTCTTTTATAAGACTCTGTAGAATTTCATGTACAATTGCTTCTCCATGTTCTGCTGTACACATATCCAACAGTAGTTCCTCTCCAAGTGATGTAACAGATAACAGCGACATAATCTGTTTTCTTACTAAATATTCCTCACTCTGTTCAACCATCTGTTCCATCATTTCTGCTTTTTCATGGAAGTCCGTATTAAAGAGTTCATATAATTCATTGTCCTTTGACATTACACCATCCATCAGATATACATCTTTATTCCATACTAAAACACCACAACCTTTTTTTCCTTTACCAAGATGCTTATATTCTTCCTCCGAAAGATTAATAATTTTTGCAAGTTCTTTTGCTTCCACACCACCTTGGTCAAATAATACTTTATGTCCACAGTTTGAAAACATCTTACTCAAATCTTCATTCTTTAAGGCATGTGTAACATTCTGCATTGCAAGTGTTACAATACCACCCACTTTGCGATATACCTCTACAGCAGATAGAAGTTCTTTGATGGTGAATTCATCTTTCGTTAAGTACTGTGTTTCATCAACAATAAGTCTTGATGCGGTCAGCGTTCCCTGATTCTCATCAATCCTGGTTGCAACAAAATGCATTAATGTAAGCATAATAGGTTTCTTTGCTTCATCTGAAGGAATATTTTTAAGTCCAAATGCTGTAAGTCGGTTGGATATATTAATATTGGTTGGATGGGCAAACATATCATACTGCCCGATAACATAAGCTTCTAAACATTTAATAATATCAAACAACATATCCTTTTCTTTTTGTAATGTTACTTCCTCAAGACGCTTCTTTAGTTTTTCCCATACTGTTCTCCATGTAGGATGTTCTTTGAATTTTTTTAAAGCAAAAAATTCCTCATACATTTCCTTTACAGCAGTCTCTACATAACTGCTGTGTATTCGCGTTGTCTGAATACCTTCCATAGATGCAAGAGCAAATCGACCTGCATACTCACTTTTACGTGCTACAAATCGATTTCTTACCAATGTATCACCATGAAGAACATATTCTGGAACTTCGAACGGATTATAATGATGCTCTGACTGGGGTGTTAAATCAAAGAACTGTCCGCCAACTTTTTGTACAAACATTTGTTGCTCATTATTTGGATCAATAAGCATGATATCATCCCTAGTAAAAATAAGTGGCTGTGCAATATCCGCATACTTAAGATAAAAACTCTTACCATATCCGGTAAAGCCAATAACAATACAATGTGGATTAGGTAAGAGTTTTCTATTTCCAAGTAATAAACGTTTTGTAATTTCATTTAATCCAAGAATAATTCCATCTGGATCCTGAAGATCTTTCGAATAAAACGGCTGCCACGCAACTGCTGAAGACGTAAGCAAGAATCTCATGTTATTTACCTGTCTTCCGCCAATCGGCAATGCTGTCATAAGAGCCTTTCTTTGCTTTCTCTGATACGGCTCTAAGTTATATCCTCCATTTGTATATGCAAGTGATTGTATTGTTTCCACATTCTGAATAAGTTCCTCCTCCGTGTCTGCATATACAACTACCAGTAGACCAAGGTAAAGTCCTGCGTTGTCATTATCTACACTTTCTTCCATTTTTTCCAACTGTGACTTTGCCTTCTTTAATTTGGAAGATGGTTCTTTTCCAAACTGCTTACGATTGATATTGACATCATGTTCCTGTTCCATCATTCGTTCATTATTCCTATAATTAGAATGAATCTTATCTTTAACAATTCCACTGTCAATCGGTTCTATATCAACCGTAACATAAACTGGAAAAGCAGTATCTAGCAAGGAATGAATAACCTTTTCTGTATTTAACTGTGAATCATACTCATGAGCAAACAATACACTTACAAAACGATTGTTATTAATATTAAGATAATCCCCCTCTGACCTTGTCCATACTGGAAGAATCTGATTTTTCCATCCATCATATTCTGGTGAAATCTTTTTCGGTGGAATACCTGGTGCACCAAAACGTAAAATTCTCTGCAAAACAGCTAAACGTTCCTCTCCTGACATCTTATAAAGTCTGCTTTGCAGATTTCCAAATATATCCTGCAAAACTGCATCAAGCGTAAACATATACTGTTCTGCCTCTTCAAATGATCGGGCACGTACTGTAACTGTTAAATACATTACCCTCTTAATATTTCTTCTTCCTTCACTTATTTTTTGATTAATCCATTGCCCAATACCTCTTTTTATTACTGGATAATCCTCACCATACATCGGTTTATATATCTCTTGAATAAACTCTCTTATATCCGTCTGCTCATTTGCTATGGTATACTTTATTTGATTTTTAATGGATTTTAAGAGTTGCATAACAATTTCAAGTGTCGTTACTCTTTTATCCAAATCCTGGTTCTTGTAACAGATATCTTCAAAAATATAACAAGCATCATATAATACCGCACCATCACCAGGTTCAATTTTAAAAATTCCATTTTCATGTACTTTATCAATATTTAGGCTCTCCTTAATATTCTTTGGTACCCTTACAAAAGGAATGGAATTCTGTTTCTTTAACGCAAACATATATGCTTTATTTAAAACTGGCATATAAATACTCTCCCTCCATTTAATTTAATCCCAAATTTCTTCTTATAAAAGATTCAGCACCTAAAGCACTTCCTGCAACCAAAATCACAGTAAGAATATTATTCATATACTGTACCGCACCAGAAAATGCATTGTTCAAATCTGTTGCTCCAAATAAATTTACTGCATAACACATCATACTCGCAATTGATATAAAAATTGCAATAATTACAATTTCAAAGCATTTCGCTAAGAAACCTTTTAGCCATGCATAAAAGGTGTTTGAAATCCCATGACCTCCAGGAATGGTACTCCAGGCTATTGGTCCAATACCAACCATTGCATATAGTTCAAGATATCTGCGGTAAACCACATATAATATAATTAAGGAGGATACAAGCACAACAATAAAATAAATTAGCGATAGAAAAATCATCGCCACAATCCTTCCCAAATCCCAATCCGCCTGTAATATACTTAAACCATTTGTAATAATTAAAGAGTTTGACCATACCGCTGCTATTTTAAACAGCTGAGACATCAAGGTTACACCATGTAACATTGCATAATTGCTAAACATAACCGATATTGATATCTCAATAAAGCGTTCCAGCGTAATTCCCTGACTAAAATTTGCAGTTTGTCTTAGCAGATTAATAAGATAAAATGTAGTAAACATGGATCCACCTATTGTAAGTGTCCAATTCATTAAATCATTAACAACAAAATTCCAAGCATAAATAGAGAATTCCTGTGGGGTTGTTCCTGCCACAATCCCCACAAGCTGCATGACACAATTCCATAACAATGCTGTCAAATCAAAAATATATAGTATATCTTCAGCACTCATTTACTCACCTACTTTAATGGAACACGGAATAACATTACCAACTGTGGAGCTGCAACCCATAACAGACCTCCCCCCATACGTTTTAATGCATCAAACTGATTTCCACCGCTTCCATGCCCCATCCATGACATACCTAACTCCATAATACAGACTAGACAAACTACAAGCCCTAAACCTGAAATGGCTGTAGCAACCATCTGATAAAAATTATTAATAAGAGCATTCACCAAATCTAATCCTGCTGTATTACCTACTGTTGCATAAAAAAAGTCTGGCTTAAGTAAAACCAGACAACAAACTAATGTATATGCTAAATATACAAATTTTCTTCGTTCTTTACTAAATGACTTCATTTTATCTCCCCCTTCTTCTAAACTGTCTCGCATATAGAAAAATACCTAAAAATGCTAACGCAATAATTAAGATAAAAACAATTAATGTTTTTAATGGTGTAGTATATGGCTCTGGTATAGGAAGCCATGTCACAATCAAAATTGAAATAATAACTGCCAAAACAATAATTACATAAAATGCAAATGGCTTTTTTTCACCTTTTCTTTTTCTCATCATACCCATAATTTAAAGTCTCCTATTCTTCTACTTTTTCAATACACTCTTTCAATTTGCTAATTAAGGATTTTGCATCCTGATTTTTTTCATAGTAGTACATACATAAAAGCTGATTTTCCATCGGAAGAAAATCCCAGTCTGGAAGAACTCTTCCAAGTGAAGCAAGTTTTCTCTGCAGTTTGGAATCATTTCTTGCATTCTTATGTCCAATAATTAGATGAATTACTGGCCGTGGATTCTTTTCATCCACACCATTATCAAACACTCTCAGTTCTCTTGTTCCAATCTGCATACAAAGAAACTGATTGCTTTCTTCTAATACATAAGGCTTAGGTGAGCGGAACTTTTTCAATATTTCCTGTTGAATCTCTTTGTATATTTCTGGAACCACTTCTTCTACAACTGTTTCTATATGCTTCTCTTGTGAAGCATCTTCTGCACTGTATTTCGGTACATCAATTCCCACTGATTGTCTTAGTGCATTCAGATTAAAATTTGATGATACACTTTGTTCTTCCAAAATCTCTTCACTATTTAACAAGCTTTCTAAGTCTGACACACTACGCTTTTCTAGTTCTACCTTTTCTGCTAAAACATGTGCCATCGATGTTTGCAGACTCTCTTCATAAGAATGTATTTCATCCCATTTTTGATTGATACGTTCTTTTTCCAGTGCAACCTCATCCTGAGCTTTTTTCACCTCTGCAGCCTTCTCGGATAACTGATTTTCGAATTCTTTCAGCTCCTTATGGTAATTTCTTAATTCCTCCAGTTTTGAATCAATAACAGCTTCTTTTCTTGTAAGAATCTCGTTCATCTCTTCTAAAGGTGAAAGATATTCTTTGTTTTCTCCCATTTCTCTCCTTTCCGCTCCATCAAAAAAGGATGTACCGAATTTCGGTACATCCTCTGGATGAAACTATTTATTATTTTCTTTTATACAAACTCCAAACAGCTCCATGAATTTCTCCACTGCATCGGACTCTTTTAGATTGCCGAGTCCATGTTCTAAGGTGAATTCTTCTACTGCTTCGAGGTCTGTTTTTGTAAATGTCCAGGTTTCTTCAATACGTTCCCACGTACCAGAGCCAGCCACTTTTACAGCTCTATCAAGACCGAAATAATCGATTCTCTTATATTCTTCATTCGTTTTGGAGTTATTCAATGTGTTATTAAGAACACGATTATATGCCTCAACTCTTCTCCAAATCGAAGATTCTTTAAGTCCTCCTTGTTCTTCTGACAACAGACTCTCTCCATCTGAATAAAACTTAGAGCTGATAAAACGACTGTAATATCTGCTCAAACATTCTACCATCGTTGTATCAACTACGTGAATCACTACATTTTTTTCTACTACATTGCCAAAACTATCTGTAGCCTGATAAGTGATTGTAACATCCGTATCTGTAGAAAGATTTTTGAAATCATCTGCCTGATAATCCTTTACAATAACATCACTTCCCTTTTCAAGTGCACCATCTTCTTTGTCTGTAGCTGTCACCTTCTCTAAAAGGCTTTCTTCTGTAATCGCACCGTTTATTGCATCTTCTAAGGTAAAGTATCTGTCATAGGCTTCTATTTCTGGATACTTGTCCCATCTTGCAGTTAAAGTGATGTTGTGATCCGCAGTTATGCTTTGTTTCGGGTAATAGCTGTTTATAATTGTCCCATCCGAATTTAATTCTTCCCATTTTACGAATGAGTGTTTATCCAATACAGGTGCTTCGGCCAACTCAAAAATCGGATTTTTGAAATTTCCGGAAGCATTAAAAAACCGCTCATTTGTCTGGGAAGAAATCTCCTGTGAGGAACCATTAGTGTCATACCCAATCTCGATGTTCTGTACATAGCAGGCATAAAAGATTGTATCTGCACTCAATGAATAGCTGACATTTGGTGAAACATGAATTGTAGCATCGCCGGCATCATCAAAACTCCATCCGCGCATGTTCCAGCCATCTATCGTTGTTATAGCCGGGGTGATGATCTCGCAGGAATTCGTTCGGTTGTAAATGGTGTTTTTGATGGTACTAATATTCTTATTGCTTCCATCTATAAAAGTAGCAGTGATGTCTTTCTTGTAAATAGCATATAAAGTAATGTTTTCGCTGCCCATTTTCAAAGAAGTAAGTCCTGTTGTGGCATCTGGATTCGTGTTCCATCCCACAAACTCCCATCCTTCCTTTGTGGCATCTGGAGACAAGTCAACATCTGCATGATAGATTACAGAATCCGATGTTTTCGAAGCAGATGTCCCCCCATTGGTCTGATAGTCATATTGGACCTGATAGGTATTGGCTGTCCAGTGGGCGTATACGGTGCTGTTTCCAGCAGTCGTATAAATGGTTTTGTCAAACACTTCGATACCTCCGCTGACACTGGTGTACCATCCCGTAAATGTATGTCCTGCTCTTACTGGTGTCGGCATATCTCCATAGTAATCATTGTATAAAATGCTCTTAGAAGTCGGAGTAACACTGCCTCCGTTGGCGTCAAATATAAGTGTATATGCAATTGGCATATAGTAGGCATTTGAGGTTTTCGCTCCTGTTACTGTATACGCTGGATCGATATGATCTGTTCTGTAACCCGTCGGCGGTGTTACATATGTCGGTGTAAAGGTGATCCCTTTTTTCTCGTAGCTGCTTGTGGTGTCAAAGTGTATCCAGTCCCCATTTGCTTTTGCATAATAGTGGTTTACAGTCTGCCAGTAAGATGGCGTTGGTTCCGGTTCCGATGGGGGTGGGGTTCCATCACTGGTTCCTTTTAGTATGGTGCTATAGTTACCGGCATTGTCATAGGCTATAATCTTATAGCCAAAGGGTGTACTGCCTACATACGCAGAAAGGTTTGTATTATTCAGCTGATAGGTATAATACATGATGCCAGCATCCGCTGTATAGATTAGAGGATATGATTTATAGGCTGCAGGTGAACTGAGTTTCCATACCATAAGTTCTACTTCGTTATTTTTTATTTTATTGTAAGCAGGATAGGTATGGTTGGATACATCGGATACCTCTATGGAATAAAGTGCATAGAGCGTAAGATTTCCTGCTGGCATGGTAATGGAGGTCACTGGTTTTGTGGCAGTAGGGCTTGTCGCCCATCCTACAAAGGTATAACCCGATTTGGTAGCAGTAGGCGTTAAGGATACGGCATCGCCATAGTTGTAGGTTTTACGGCCTGCATTGGTTGTGCCTCCATTGGCATTGTAGGTAACCGTATAATTGTTTTCGTTCCATACGGCATACAAAGTGTGGTTACTGGCAGTAGAAACTTTCGTGCTACTGGTAATTTTTGTACCATTATTTAAAGCTGTATACCACCCTGCAAAGGTGCTTCCGCTTTTCGTCGGTGTGGGAAGGGTTCCGTAGGTACTGTCATAGGTTACGGATTTTGATGCTGTGGGAGTTGTACCCCCATTGGCATGAAACGTAACCGTATAATTATTGGCTTTCCATACGGCGTAAAGATTGGCCGTACCGTTATTTGCTGATGTCAAATTCTTAACAGATTCCTTGTCACCATAGCTGGTACCAGAGCCATCTGCTCTTGTATTCCATTCCTGAAAGGTATACCCAGTTTTGGTATAGGTGTTTGCAGATAATTTCTTTGCAGTGTCGTAGGTATGGGAACTGTTAGCCATCGTACCAGTTCCGCCATTCTTGTTGTAAACAACGCTGTAAGTGTTTGCCACTTCATAACCTGGACAAGCTTCTGTTGACGGCATTTTGTTAAAAAAGTCAGATGGATCCGTGATAGGTTTTTCCCAAATCTGCCCGCCTGTTTCCGGATTTGTTTTTATGCATGTATAAAAGAGATTGTTATACATGGAACAGTAAGGATTGAAACAGATATAACTAGCACAGATATACTGTGCATAAGGGGTATTGTCTGTTCCGCAGTAAAAGTTCCAGTAGTTCCAGTTGTAGGTTACGGTAGCAGCTTTACAGGTGGTACAGATGCCGTTTGTCCCATCCACATGGTTTCCCGCTGTGTAGCCGTGGGCAGTATCATGGTATTCCAGATGATATCCGGTAGTGACTGCACCATAGATAGAACCGCTGAAACTATGTAAAACGAATGTAAAGGTAAGTACAAACGTTAAAAGCCGAATCAATGGTTTTCTTTTTTTCAATATCTTTTCCTCCTATTTCACTTTTACGTCGGTGATGTTTACTTTAAAGAAAACAGAACTTCCGTTAACTGTAGCCTCTGCTTTTTCACCCTGTGGTTTTGTAATGTCATAATATACAACGCTGTAGGCTTCTGCAGTTCTTCCTGTCATGTCAGTTGCTACAGCCTTGTATCGAAAACTTCCTTCTGCAGGGTTTACATAGGAAAGACTTGCCGTGGCTGCACCGTTACAAGCCGTGTTTTCTTTTACAAGGGTTTCGGTGCCGTTGGATGCAACCTGATAAATCTGAATGCTCTTAAGTCCCAACCCACGGTCTGTAGCATCTGCAGTAAGTGTGATTTTCTGGTTGGTCCATGAATCAGAGCTTGCACGTAAGGTAACGGCAGGTGCTGTTTCATCTGCCCAGTGGGCATAGAGTGTAAGGTCTGTGGTAAGATTGTAAATCGCATCACTGGCCATGTTTTCGTTGTAATAACATATGCCTTTGCCACCGGCCTGAGAATAATATCCCTTGAATGTATACCCATCCCTGACTGGTCCGTTAGCGGTAGGAAAATATTCACCGTAGGTAGCTGTCGCAGTGGATGTGCCCAATTTGCCACCTTGCTTGTCAAAAGTAATGGTGTATTTATTTGGAGTGAAATGGGCAAAAATGGTTTCATCCTCCAGGTAGTATTTGTTGTTTACCAGCAGTTCACCATTAGCACGAACGATCTGTTTTCCGTTGCCAAGGACAGAGGCATAATAACCAGTAAATGTGTGTCCGGTTTTTGATGGAACAGTAATCTTAGAAATATCCGAGCTGCAGGCTGCGTTGGAGTAGAATCCGGTTGCATATTTCTCGTAAACTTCGCCAATGCCTCCGGTACCACTCTGTTTATCCAGTGTGATTTTGGCCACAATCGGTTCCCAGTTGGCATAGAGCGTAATGGTATCTTTGTTTTTTCCAGTCAGGTTTCTTAAGATTTGTCCTGAACTGTAGCTGATGCCGGAACCGTCTTTTTTCGTATTCCATTCTGCACCCGCTTTCAATTTGTAACCGGTTTTGATAAATGTATTTTCCCGAAGAGGTTTGTCGATATCAAAGATAAAGTCTGTCGGTAGTACGGAACCCGTACCGCCGTTGGAATCGTATTTTACAGTATAGGTGTTGGCTTTCCAGTTGGCATACATGGTAACCCCCTTGTTCTGCCATCCGACCAGTGGTTCTATGGTCTTTGGCATATAGAGAAGGGATGGTGTAAAAATACGTCCGTCCGAGGTCGTCCATTCTTTTCCAGTATCCAGATGATAACCCTCTTTTTGCAGATTCAGATCCTTCGGAACCAGAAGCTGTGTAATCTGCAGTAACCGCTGATTCTGAATAAAGGTGGCACCATTTGTGGCAATAAAGTCATTGACTACGGAAACTCCATAGGCTACATTGGAAGCCGTTGCTTTTGTGGAGCTGGTGGAGTTTAGACCCTGGGCATTGTAACGAATCTGGAGAAGGTAGTTTGGTAAGCTCTCTTTAATATCGAAATAGCTTTTAAAGTCATGTCCTGTAAAAATGTTTTTTATAGCAGCTTGCTGTGCCGGATCAATGAGACGGTAAATAGTTCCCCAATGAGAAAAACCACCAGCACCATTCTCTGCAATACCACCCCCTAATTGATTATTCTGTTTTGTGGTCATAATTGCATCCATCTTGACATTAATTGTAGGAGCACTTAGTACATAGCTTGTAGCAACAGGGTTTGTCAGATATGCTAAGTTATATAAGGTCTGGTCCCATATGGCATAGAGAATGTATTCATGTGTGCCGTCATTTACAGTATTTACTTCTACCATAGAACCACCGGTACGCTGGACGGTAAAGGTAACAGAATAGCCATTTCCAGAAAGTGTAATATCAAATCCAAGGGTATGGTAACGGAGGTTTGTACTGGAGCTGGCAAGCTTGGCACAGGTTGCATAGTAAATACAGCCGTTAATCATTTCTGCATGATAAGGTTTAAAATCATTTGCAGTACTTTCATAAAACTCTTTTGCATTGGTATAACTGGTAGCTGCTTTATATTCTTCCCTTTGCCCCAAAGATGAAAGCAGGGATACTAAGAAGGTGCACACTAAAATCCATGCAGTAAATTTATATCTTCTTTTTTTCACAAGGAATCTCCTTTCATTTTATTTTGTATAGAAAAAGACGTACCGAAATTCGGTACGCCTTGAATGTTAAGTTTTAGTTGATAAAACTTTAGTATTATGTTAATTTATATATAAAGAGTGGTACTTAATTGTACCCCTTGGCAATTGAATTTTGAACTAAAATAAACCGTCCAAGTTTCTCAGGCTTTGGGGCGGTTTATTTTTTGTCTTTATGACATATCTTGTAAACAAGACCTATAAGTGACACAACAAACACGCAAAACTGCATTAACTGCTCAAATGTTATGTACATAGGCATCATCCCCCTTCGTAAATTCAAGGGACAACCGTTCCCACTTCTCTATATCGTATTTTGTTTGCTTATTCTAACATGCAAATCATAATTAATCGATGAATTAATCCCAATATCCCTCATCATCTGGTGTAACGAGGGGCGATACACCAGATGTAGAATAACAATAATAATCACTTGTCATCCAACCACCACTAACGCTTATTGGACATAATCCAAACTGTGCAAGGTAAGTAAATAAATATTCACCGCCTGTTTGTCCATTAATTAAATAATCTGGGGATGGAACGCATAAAGCATATGTTGATGCATCAAACTGAACTACGTTACCAATGCCGGCATTTATTAATGTTTGTTTTGTTGGATTAATATAATTTAAAGCTTCCTGCTCATCCACAACCCCATCCATATTTGTATCTGCAGGATCATAAGTTACGCCAGTATTCGCATTTCCAGTAGTACTTGGAGTTGTATTAGCAGCTCCGCCATTTCCATTGTTACTTGCAGTTTGTTTCTGCTTTTCCTTTACGATAATAAGGAATTCTGCTTTGCTGTCATTACCAGCTCTGTCCGTATAGGATACGTGCACAAGCCATTCGTGTTTTTCTGCATTACGAAGTTCTAGTTCACATTGGATGTTTTCATCTGCAATTTTTCCATCTACATTGTCGATGATGGTATAATCATCTTTGTCGATTTCTGGTTCTTTATCTAAGTCTTCTTTTTCTACACGAATTGTTTTATCTAGTGTATCATCAATACGTGCACCTGTGGTGTCGTAAATCACGTAGATTTCTTCTAAGGTTGTGTTTTCATATTCGTCAGATATTTCCATAACTGCACGGTAAATTCCTTCTTCTGTAGGGATTTCATCTGTACCAATATTGCTAAGTTCAAAGGAATCACATGGCAGCGGAATCATGTCTGTAAGCTCTTTTAAGGCTTTTTCATCCAATTCTTCGAGTGCTCCATACTTCTCAAAGCGTACGAGCTTTGCTGACCATTTTGAACGCTCAGACACCTTTGTAAGCATGCCATCTAGGGATGGAGTCTCGAGATTGTTTGTAAACAGATAACGTGCTGAAAATTCTACCTCTGGTGCTGTAGTATCTACTACCGAAACTTTGATTTCAAATGTTTTGTTTTTAAAATTAGCAGTTACGATATATTCACCTACAGTATCTTTATCTACAGCAGACGTATCAAAAGAAATCTGTGCTGCCTTTTCTTCATCTGCATCGAAGAAGTCCATTGCATGAAGTGTTAGTTCTTTTCCTGCTTCATGTTTGTAACTGTCCCTGGTTTGTTTTAGCGTATTTTGATTATAAAAATGAATCCCAGATATCGTAAGCATGATAATTAGCACAATTATAATGCCTGCGAGTATTTTGTTTTTATGTTTTAAGATATCCATTGTGACCTCCTTGGAATATGTACCGAATTTCGGTACGATTACATTTTAGGTGATTTGGGTTCAGCCTGTATCTGTGGTACTGGCTTATTTAACTTGATCATTTTTAAATTTTGTCCAAGCTGGAATTTTCTGTATAAATCAATTTTCTTTTCATAAGCTTCTTTGATTAATTTAATACGTCCTTCATCCATCTGTGAATCTTTTGCATATAATTTCTCAAACAAAATTGGACCAGGAAGCTTTGTTACATCTACAAGCGAGCGATCTTTCACATATTCTAATAATTTCAATTCATTTCCTGCAAAACTTGTAGTCTGTATACCTAATAAATCTTTTGCAGAACTTGGAACAGCTTCTCCAATGAATAAACATTTTCCACTATCATATATAGGGGCCATCCTTATAAATTGTAAGGTATCTGCATCTCTTAAGATAGAAACATTGTTCAAATGCCTATCTCTTCCTGATAATATAAAATCCATTTGAATCTGATATTCCAAATCCCTGCGTAACAATTCTGTATCCATTCCATGATTTCCGCATACATTTATGAAATGCTCATAAGACGAAATGTCATTTCTGGCTTTTTCTGATGTCACTACACCATATGCCGATATCAGTTCAATTTTTTCTGATGTAAAACAAGGCGAGATACAGCCATAATCATATTCTTTGCCTTTTATCTTCACTAGTTCATATGGCGTATAATTGTCATATCCCTGTGATTCATGCAGATAAGTAGCTATTACCTCATTTATACTTTCCGTAGAGGTTTCATCTCGGTTTCCTTTTATTAAATATCTCTTTCCGCCATTAATAATCCACTTTTTGTCCAGTTGCCCTTGAAGAGAACTATTTGGCACGTACTGTGAATATTTACGAGAGGTATCATCCATTCGCAGCTGTTCCAACTCCACCTCATTGGTAAATCCATTTGTAAAAAGATTCACATCTTCCCATCTGTAATATTCACCCATTGGCTTAATCCAATAATAATCCGTCAAACTAAGCCCTAGGTTCTTCAAAAGATATTCTCCTGGAGTCACCATTCCTTTTTCTTTTAGCATCTCTTGAATTTTATTTTGTCCAATTGGAACAGAACGCTGTTCCCACCATCTTATCAGATGCTCTGCATCTTCGTTTTCCCATAAAGGAGTAAGTTCTTTATTAATCTTATCTCTTGAATACCAGGTCATTCGGCCTGTTTCAGAAAAATCAGCAATCGCAATTGCCGTATTTTTTCTCATCACTTCATAGAGCATACGTATTCCTCCATCATTATCTGCTTAATCATTTTTTCCATTTCATACAAAGCAGCTTCTTCTATATATATACTTGAAGACTCCGTTACTTTGCATATCAGCTCTTCATAATGCTTGTTGTTATAATGGAAATCCAAATAATACTTTTTATGTTTCACCGTGACATATCCTGTAATATTAAACTCTTTTGAAAATACCTCTATGGAAATACAACACTGTTGATATATCTCTTCCATTGGTTGTACAAGGTAATCCGACAATTTTTTTAAAATCTTTGCCTTGCAATCGCCAATATCTACTTTTCCGTTTACAATATCATTAATTGTACTGTAAGGCTCTCCGATATCCTTTGCCAATTTGTAAATAGAAATATTGTTTTTCGCTAAAAAATCTTTTAACATAATACTCTCCTTTGATTATATTATACCGTAGCCACGGTATAATATCAAGTAGTATTTATGTTATTTGTACCGAAATTCGGTACAAATTAATCCACTTCATATTCTTCTAATACAATAGTTCTCTGGCTAGATACCGTACCTTCTGTACCTACAATATGCTTATACTTCAATACCGCTTCTACCGATAATATTCCTTTGTCCATATCCATTTCAAGAATATTCACGGTTAACTCTGATTCACTTTCTATTTGACTGGCAAGACTTTGTAAAAACATGACTTTCCATTCTTCTTCACTCTGTGGTTTCCCTTCCATAACAAGAAGTGTATCCATAGACTGTTTCATCGATATATGTAATGCATTATCGAGCTCCACCTGACGGGCATTTCTTCCATGAAGGGTAAACAAAATCAAAATCACAATAATAATAATAATTGCAGAAAAGGCAGCCATTAAGGATTTTTTCATAATATCACCCCACTTCTACTGGAACAGAAAACTCATATTCCACATATGTATTTGCATCATAATATACCCTGATGTGTACCATAAATACCCCGCTTTTGTAAAAATACAAGACATCATTTACCTCATCATAAATAAATGGCGAAGATATATACTCCATTTCTTCAATATCCTCTGGTGCATAGGTTTCCATCACACTCTTTCCTGATTTATCTTCTACATCCAGCAAGTATATGACATATTCTGTTTCATTACCATTTATGCTCGTTCCATCCTGATATGTAAATTGAAACTGTTCTCTGATAAACGCTGTATCTCCTACTGTTTGGGAACCACCGATATATTTTATTTCTGGAACCTCTACACTCATAAATGAAACATCCTCGATCGTATCTGTTATAACAATATCTTCTGATGATCCATTCAATACAGCTCCTATATCTGTAAATAATCCATTTTCTGTTCCTCGAAATCCAATAAAATATACAGAAACAGCAAAGAACACTCCCAACGCAGCTATAATAACAGGAAAATATCTCTTTACTACCGATTTCATATTCCTTTACCTCACGTCAACATCATTAGCAGCTGAATAAGACCATTTATTCCTCCGCCGAAAAATAATCCCCATAAAAGGCCAACTCCTACAACTGTTCCAAGACCTTCTAGCACATGTTCCAAAGTCATGAATTCAATTATATCCTTAAAATCCATTTAGCGCCTCCTAATAACTTACAGCAACAAGAAATGACCACAAAATTGAAATGACTCCAATATAAATCATAATGATTCCAGCCAATTCAAATAACATTTTGATATACTTTTCCATATGCCGTACCTATATCACTTTCTGTTTCACTTTATCTAGAGAAACTCCAAACAGTTTTATCTTCGATGTATAACTCAATCTGACTTCTGCGTATTTTTTTACACCATATGTATCGCCGCCATGTACATCTACAGTAAGTTCATATCCATAACCTTCAGCTTCACTGATACAATTTTCAATGACATTCTCATTGTAATCACTTTCAACAATCGTCTGTGTCACTGCTTCAAAATAATTATTTACAGAAATCTCTGTCGATAAAGAAACAATGATCGAAAAACCGCCAGTGCCAAGGATAATTGCACTAAGTATACCTATAAGTACTTTATATATAATATCCATATATACCCCCTACCTATCCTAATAAATGAAGCACTTCATCTAGAGACACTCCTATAAGTGCCAGACAGTACATCAACATTCCAACTGATGTAACCAGAAGTGGAATAAACTGATATAATGAAGATACATCCGATTTCATTTCAATTGATTTCTTCTCTGCTTCTGTTAAAATCTCCATATTATTTTCAATAATAAAATGCATGACTTCTGCTTTTGTCTGTGCACCGATGGAAAGTGAATACAGTTTACGCATACTAGTTTCAATATGTAAAATATTGAAATCTGCAAAAAAAGACGTATATGCTTCTGTTATCTGGTTCTTTTTTATAAGATTTCCGATTCGCTGCAATTCCGCCTGCAGAACTGGTGGTGCATATGACGAAGAAATTAGGACTGCACTATCTATGGATTCTCTCTGCATAAGAAGCGTCACATCAAACAGCCAGTTTGGAAATGCTTTTAAAATCTCATTTTTTAATGCTGCAATCGTTAGTGAAAGCTCAATATTATGCATATTTACAGCTGCTATAATTATCACAATACTTATCGCAGCTTTAATCGGCGATGGGTTCAAAAAAAAGACAGCTGCTACAGTAACTGAAATAATAACTGTATATGCTGTCTGTTTTTTTCTTTCTTTCTCTGATGAGGCCCCCTGAATTTTAGCAAAATATCGATCTGCTTCTTCCCTGGACATAAATTTAGGATCTTTCAGTAACGAACTATTTATCTTTTTATCCAGCGTCACAAAAAATACTATGAATAGTACCAAAAGAATTGTATTTACAATCTGAATAAATTCCAAATGTATAATGCTTAATTCTTCTGGAAAAGCATTCATAATAATTACACATAATAAAAGCATTAATCCATACAGCAGACTGCATCCGTTTCGTACGCTGACAAGCTCTTTTCTGTATTTTTCGACTGCTTTTTCCCATGCTGTACGTGTCTTTTCAATAATTACGAATTCTTTTTCGCTGTCTCCGCCTCTCTTCTGTGCCATCAATAGGAACTCATGCAGGTTAAGTAATTTTTCACACCTATATTCTTTTTCAATATGCTTAAATGCCTCCTCAATGGCTTCCTCAACCCCTATCATCTGATTAAGAAGCTCAATAGATTCCATCAGTGTGTTCTTCATCTTCCCTTCCGTAAACGTACTGGCTGTTTCTTCCAGGGATTCTAGTATATTAGATGTACCAGTAAATGACTGCGCAATCTGGCTCATATATGCATTTATATCATTAAATCTTCTAAGCTCATACGTCTGTTTTTTCTGGTTATAGTATAACTGTGGAACAAAAAGCAGATACGCAATACCTACAATTGCCATATACAAAGGCCGGAGCTCAAACATGAGGCTAAGAATAATCGCTATTATTAATATCCCCATATAAGACATCAGTGCATCTTTTCGGGTATATTCTTCTCCCATTTCCTTTAATGCTTCCGTAACCTTTATAGGCGAGAAGATGATTTTTTCCCTTTTGTTTTTTTGTGTATTTTCACTCAAAACTATACCTCCTTGTCATATGAAAAAATATCCCTTTTGATTTCTTTCTCTACTCTCGTTCTAATATGTTCAGGAATTTTTTCTTTGTACAATATGCCATCTTCTACTACAAGTGCAGCACCATTAGTATTTTGGTATCGATAATAAATACAGACCTGGTCAATATATCGTTTTATTCCTGTTTCTCCGATTTTTGCTTTCTTCAGAAGTATTGCAATTCCAACATCATTATGCACTTGGTTTACCACACGTTCTGTATCAATTCTAAGTCCCAGTGCATTTACGATCTTATCTGGAATATTACGTGCATCATTAACATGAAGGGTTGACATAGTAAATACACCGTTTGACCAGCACTCCATCAAAGGCTGTGCCTGTTTTCCTAGAGATTCCCCAAATAGAATCCACTGTGGATTCATTCTTAAAGCGTCAATGATACATCTTTCATAGCCATCCGTCCCAATCTTCATTTCTACACAATTGTGATCCGGATTGATAACTGCATAATGTATTTCACTGACATCTTCAATACAGATAACTTTATCTGCCTTTGGAATATAACTTGATATATTTTTTAAGGTTTCTGTTTTACCCGTTCCAGGAATGCCACAAAAAGTCATATTCATTCCATACAGTACAAAATTAATCAGCATATTAAAGGTTTCTCTGGAACAGAATCCGTCTTCTATTGCTTCATCCATCGTAAATCGAAGTTCTGCTACTTCTTTTCGCAAACATATCGAGATCTGTCCATTCGACACATTTGGATGTACACATGTCACACGAAGTGATTCTGTGTCTACACAAAGACGGTTTTCCTTTTCATTGAATGATCTTCCAGAGAATAATGCAATACTTTGTGCAACATTCTGCATGTATTCTTCTGTAATCAGTTCATCCTGTATCATTCGAGTTGCCTCATTTGTTTTAGAAATCCATAGATTACCACAGTTATAGTCAATGTCTGTTACTTCTTTGGGTGAGACATATTTCCATAACTCAGGAAATCTTTCCTGGAGTTGTTCTTCTTTTAATTCCTTTTTTAGATTGGTTCCCACTGCTTTCTCCTCTCTCCTTAGAGAGGGACATAAGCCCCTCTCCTGGTTTTATACCTGCTCTTTTATGGAATCTGTGTAGATGGCGGAATAGGATTGGTTCCACCAATCATGGATGTTACTTTATCAATTACAAGCTGAAGAATATCTTCTGTAAATTCAGGAATGAGTCCATCCTCAGCCATGAATGCAGTATACATAACTACTACTGCAACACCGATAACAACTGCTAAAGCGATTCTAAAATAATCCTGTAAAATTTTCTTAAAATCCATATGCTCTCCTTTCCTCTCCCTGCAGACATCAAAAAAGGACATGCCAAAATTCGGCACATCCTTTTGATGGTTCTGCAGATTGAAATTTATAGTGGCCAATATGTGCACGTGCATACATACTGACAATAATAAAAGAAGAATGCACTAATCACTCTTCTTCTGATTATAGTTTATCATAGACTTTTTTTGCATTCTACCATGTTTTCCCATGCACCCAAAATACCTCCAAATAAAAATCAAATACAAAACACTATCTACTCACTTTGTATTCATATATCTTCCTTAAATGTATTTATACTTATTTTTTCTTTGTGCATTATACATATTTTTTCTTTTTGATCCAAATCATATTTTCAGGGAAATTTGTATAATATGCATTAAATATCATTTTTGTGCGTCAGTTCATAAGACGAAGTCAGGAAAATCCTCTGGATTTACCTAAGACTACATACATATGAATATAAATGGGCATATAAAGATAATATGGAGACGTTTCAAAATGCTCATAAAGCCAGTAAAATCAATGCTTTGGGAACTTATCCACAGGAGACATTTTTGGAATGGATACCCCTATCGGATATGCTCGTTTTTAGAATGATATTTTTATATGGCATCAATAATAGAATGCTTGTTTTAAATGTGTTCATTTTTAGAATGTTATACAGAGCATAAAACAGCCTTTTCCCATCGATTTTTCACTTTATATGTACTTTTTCATGTTTTCTGTGATTTTTGTTGCGAGATTTCGCTTTGAATATATATTTATGACACTAGAAGAAGACCTATGCTAGAAACATAAGCCTAATTTTTCCATATTACAGATGGATTCCATATCTGGTTTCTCATTTTCATCTGCCATCATTATTTTCGGGTGGAGGATCTTATTTACATATGCTGCATTTAGTTCTCTCTCACGCGGATTATATGCTTCTACACTCTTCTCCATGGCTTTCATCATTTTTGACAAAACTACCATGGTTCCATGCTCCTTAAAATTCTCCCTGTGATCCTTTACATACTTTGCCAGACCTGCAATATCACTTTGTTCAAACTTCATGCGTAATCGATGGCACTGACTGATTATGTATTGTTCCAACGTCCACTGTTCTTCTGTCTTTTCTTTGATTGTGGAGGTATTTGTTGCTTTTAGCCTGGTTATTAGTAAATTCCCATTTAGAGTACCGATCGAAAAGAATAATTTTAAGGAATGAAGATATTTTCGTAAGACTGGTGTTGTTACTCCCAGGTTTTTAGTCATTTCGTTATAAAAATCCTTTTTATTTATTTTCTTTGTCTGTCTTCCCTTATTTTCAAATGTATATTGATAAAAATACAAAAAGAGATACTTTTCGTGTGCCTTTAGACGTCTAAATGAATTTCTGTAAAACACATCACTATTAAGATTAATATACGGTTCCTGTTTAAAAGCGTTTTGTGAGTGTTCTGGATATTCATTTCCACATATGTAGACATCAAAATCAAGGTCAGATTGTTTACTGACCTTGATGATTCCATGCTTTTCAAGTGCTTTCAGACTGTTATAAAATGTCTGATTACAGCATTTTTCCTTTTCACGATTTGCTTTTTTATCGCGGTTTGCACGCAGGTCTTTTAATATATCTTTGTAATAAACACCTCGTACCAATCCATAACATTCATCGGAACGGCGCACAAGCGAAAATAAAAGATCAAACTGGCAGCTTGAAAGCGGTATTAAATTATCAATCAATGAACATTTTAGTTTCATGGTTACATTTTACCGAAACACTCTCCTTTCCCCAGCTCCAGTATTGGAGCTGGCAACACGGCTTTTGAGTTCGGTATTAAAAATCGCATTTACAGTTTCTTTCGCTCTCCATGAGCTGGTGTTTCAACCTTCATATATAGGATGACAGAGTAAAATCTTTTTTTATAGTTTTTACTCACCCTATTTATTATTTAATAATTCCATAAACGATAACTGATGAATACTCTCTGTTTTAGTTTCTTTTATCATCTCTTTTTCCTTGTGTAGCAAACTCTTTTGAGACTGCTCACTCAGCTCTAGCATATTCTTATCAGAGTTATAGAAACGAATAATCAACTCCATGGCTTCTTTCCGATATTTTCCAAATACCTGGCGTGAAAATCCCGACTCTGCTTCTACAGTATCATACTTCTCTCCATCTACATATAAACGCTTTATGTATCCATAATATGGCTCATCCAGTAAGAGAAAGCACATCCAAATCCGTTCTGTTCTCATCTCTCTATCTATGAGCGTGCGAAACAAGTCCGTATACTGCTTTTTTTGATCATCCATATATTTATAATATTTCAAAAGAACATCCGCCAGATCTTTATGTGTTCCCTTTCCTGAAGGCATATCTGTTATCTCAGTAGAACGAAAGGATGCCATTTCGATCATATCATCCGTCTGTGAGATATCCTTTTGTATGAAATACATTTTTTCATGAATACTTATAATTATTGCTTCTTTATTTCTCAGAGTATATTTAACTTCATCTTCTGTCAGCTCCCGCAAAGGAGCACAAATATCTATTTTATGATTCATCTTTCATCTGTCTCCGGTTGGGGATTGCTATGGCCATCCAATACTGGACAGCCATAGCAGATTTAAAATACATGTCCTAGTTATCTATGGGAATTTAACCAAATTATGATAATTTTTTTAGATTATGTAATGCAGATTTTTTGGTTAACTAGGACAAATGATGCCTTACGCTGCGAAATACGACTTATACCCAAGGCACCAGATTAAAAAGGAAAAGGAATCTATGAAAACTAAGTACGTACAATTATTCCTTTCGTATCTATCAGTGAACGATCTAACGTAATTACTCCAGTATCTTCTAAATCCTGAATTAATTTATATAAACAATTCATGCAATAACGCTTCCCGTAAAAAACAAAGGTATCTTCTATTCTGCTAGGATAATTACAACTTGGACATGTACATTTGCCTGCTGAATCCACTTTAAATACATCATTTCCAGAGTCCCCTTTCACTGGCTCTTCAATTAAGTCCATATCTGTATTGGATACTCGAATTTGTCCTGGTATAATCTCTTCTTCTGTATCTTCTCTATCCAAATTCGATACATTATCCTTTACATTATGAGTTTTAACTGTTTTTATGGTATCCGTAACTGTAGTTCGATGAGTGGTTCTCTCAACTTTTTCTTCTTTATATGCCTTAATGTCTTTCTGTTTTGTAACTCCTGCATCAATAAGTTTGTCCTGCTCTTCATGAGATAAACTGGATAGTGATATAGCTGCACTCTTGTTTATTTCTCCAGTCTCAAACGATTCCATTGCATTATCCGAAAGATTTTTGGATATCTGCAGATATTCTCCTACTGTAGATTTGGAAAGATTCATTTCCTTTGCCAGTTTGTCTACCATTCGACCAGGACCAATCAAATGTGGAAACTCTTCTGGATGATTCTTTAGTAAACGCATTTTTGTTTCCAACTCATGCATTACCTGATAATCCGTTTTAGGACGAAGATTATTAGAACTATTACAAAGGTATTCTGCCTGTGCATCTGACAATTCTCTGACAAGGCATGGAACTTCCTTAAATTTATCCAGTTTCTTTACTTCTGTTAAATATTGTGCTGCTAGGATACGATGGTGACCAACTACTATTTCGTAGTAATCAGCTTTCTTTAGCATAGTTCTTCTTACGATACAAGGCTGCTGAATCTTGCCATCTACTTCAATATCAAATGCTAAGTTCTCCACCTGCTCTTTTATTTGTTCTTGCGTAAGACCTTTATCTCGATACTGATATGGACTTCGATGCAGATATTCATATGGAATATATACAATTTCTTCTTTTATTTTTCCATCTTTAGTAATTCCGAGTAAATCTTCATATGAAGTCAATTGAATCTTTTTTATAGGCTTTTTAGCCATTTCTCATCACCTCCAATGCAAGTTTTCTATATGCATCAGCACCTTTTGATGACGAATTATATTTCAAAGCACTAATTCCCACTTGTACACTGTCTTCAATTACATTTGCACGTGGAATTGTTGTATCAAATATCTTTATATTACTTCCGTAAGCCTGTTCTACAGCACTCTTTATGTTCTTTGTTGAATTAAATCTTGCTTCATCGATAGTGTACAGAATCCCTTCGATTTCTATATCTGGATTAAAATTCTTTTTTATTGCATCATATACTTTTAATAATTTAGAAATACCAGCTGCAGAATAATATTTAGTCTGTACTGGAATTAGAACACTATCTGCTGCGGTCATTCCATTAATGGTTAACATCCCTAACGATGGCATACAGTCAATAATAATATAATCATAACCCTCTCTCAGCATTTCAATATATTTATGTAATACATACTCTCTATCCTCAATAGTAACTAGCGATGTATCCAATCCTGTTAAAAGCTCGTTACTTGGAACAAGATCAAATCCCTCTTCGTGACGAATCACTGCCTCTTTAGGCTCAAAATCAACATCCATGATGATATATTCCAGCATATTCTTTAATGTTACCCTTTGATTCTTCTCGAATCCTAAGCCAGTTGTTAAATTTCCTGATGGATCCATATCAATCAAGAGTACCTTCTTTCCATGCTTTGAAAGTCCCGCTGCTAAATTTAAACTTGTAGTGGTTTTCCCAACACCACCTTTTTGATTTGCTACTGCAATTACTTTTGCCATATTTTAAATCCTCCCTTTGTACCCACTAGGGTACGATTATTTTATATAATTAAACGCTTTTTAAGCATTTTCTACTGAATCTTTAATAAGAGATACCCATTTTCTCTAGTCTGATATGGTTCTCCAGCCTTTCTTTTCGTAAATCTGTCATTTGTAAATACAATATTTTTAAAATTTTTAGCTCTAAGTAACTCTTTATCTGATACTGTTTTTTTTGAAAATGGAAGAAAATATATCTTTACAAGGTTATCCTTACTAAGAAATCCAAATCTCTCTTTATCAATTATTAAAAAATCCAGATTATTTTCTTTTAAAAAACTTTCTGCCTCTTTGTAATACTTGTTCTTATCAATTGTATTCATATTAAACATTTGCTTTTTCCTCTTTTTCTAATAGTAAAACCTCATAAAAATCCAGGTTTTTATTTACATCATTCTCTGTAAACGAAGACATCACTGCTTGCATCGTATCTTCCAATGACCACTCCATCCCTATACTGTTAAATAAATCCTTTAATCTCTGCAATCTTCTTTTTTGGCACTTATCTATCTGATATGTTACTGTAATACTATCTAATTCAACTTCTGAATCATCCATCGAATCATACCTTGTATCATCCACTATGCGTTCCACATCAAATCTTTGTTCTATCAATTTAGACACACATAATATCTCCTGCCATAATTCTTCTGTAAGTTCCATTTCAGATGCCTCAAATTTGATAATAGAAAACTCATCTTCCATATTGTCTGAGTAAGCAAAAGCAAGCGACATTGTATTTGCATCAGCTCCAACATAAATATTTGCATAATTATATCTATTGATTCTTTTTTCATCGATTTTAGCCAAGCATTCTTCTACATTTATGTAACTCATATTGATCCTCCTAATTACTCACCTAAATCATTATCTTTCTCTTCAAAAGCTATAGGTCCTTCACCATATTCTTCAAAACATCTCTTTTCGTCTGGAACAAAGAACACACATGCTCCTTCTGTCTCTGCACACTTCCAACCATGATATTCATCTACTATGCTTGCATATCTACATGCCATTTTGTAATCAATCCTCCGTTAAATCATTATTTTCTTATTGATAAACGCCCTGCCACAAAGCCAATAAGATACATCAACCAACCATATACACATACCCACGGTGTAAATTCAAATTCTGCCATATTTCTCTTGTCTTCTCTTTCGTAATTATCATTTTTTATCCCCAAAAGCATTCGATATACTCTGCATGTTCTTCATCATCTTTACTTCTTTCACAGAATCTATCAAACCACGCCTGAATGACAGGCTTGAATTTCTCCTCAATCTTCTGCATCCACTCTTCCTGACTATACGAAAATTTTTCTGCAACTGTATCAAGTTCTGTATAATCCTCTGTTGCAGAATCAATTTTTTCTAAAATTTCTTTGTAATTTGGAAAGAAGTATTCTATATTTGCTGTATTTGTATGCTGATTGAATTCCTCTTGCAACCATTCCACTTCTGTATCCAAAACCTCATCCCAACTGCTTAGTATTTCCTCGACATCTTCTGCCTTCACATTTTTTAAAATTCCATTAGAAATCTGTTCTTCTAATTCTTCCTGACATTCTTTCACTGTATTTCTTGTTATCTTTACAAGTGAATATTTAGGTGACAACGTTTTATCCGCATTCATAATCTCAATAATGCGAATATTTTTCCCCTCTGAAAAATCATATATGTTCGATTCATTGAAACTATCTCTCTGTCCATGGCCATTTAAACCATGTAATTTCCAAGCCTTAGTTGCTTTTTCCATCTTCTGTGCTCCTCTCTTCACAATCCATGTATACTCTCCAGTATTCTGTCTTTCCTCTGTCCATACACGGTTCACTCACGTGCAGCACATGAAATACATCCTCAATTTGCTTTTGAGCTTTCTTTATCTCGCTCCACGTGCCATGTAATCTGATCTTTATCATTCCATTCCTCTTTCGTAATTCATTACGATGCTTTTTCTTCCAAACCAAGTTTGCACTCATGAAACTTAAATTTGTTATCGATGTCATATCTACAACCAGTACACATTATCATTTCAAATATTTTTTCTTCTGATAAATCATATCCAAGTTTCTTATATCCTTCAGTGATTGCCTTTAATCGTTGTTCCTGTTCATCGGTTAATAAAAACTTTACTGAAATTTCTCTCATATCTAACTATCTCCTACGATGCCTGCACCTGCTGTTTTCTTTCCTTCAGACTAACAGTTGGCTGATATACGAAACCAATAAGATGCATATATCCACCGCATTCGCATCTGTCCTTTCCCAAATCTAATGTTGTAGATTTGCAAACTTTACATGTTCTGTGTGTGTTAACTAACTGTACTGACTGCATTGCCATCACAATTTCCTCCTTATATTAAAAAATTATAGTTGCAAAATAAATAAACCTTTGCTAATATAAGGATAAGCCTAGGACTTTTATAGACCTTGGTTTATCTTTATACTTATTTGAATGAATAGCACCGTCACTCGCCAAAGTTAAGGGTGCTATTTTTTTGCTTTCTTTTTTCTCCACTTTTCATATTCCTCAGTATCAATAAGCCACTTTCCACCGCCAGATGTAAGTGATGCAAATTGTTGTCCAGGAACATGAACAGCTCTCTTTAATTCCTCCAACGGAACTCCCATGGTTATATGTATTTCTTTTATGCTCATCATTGGTTTTGGATAATTCATTGTTCCACCCCCTTATTGAAATGATGATACTAATATCTCAATTCTTATAAACGCATCTATTCCCTCTATGCCTTTGTTCTTAAATTAAATGCCTATATTACAACTAGTACCTATTATTTTCCATTCCCCTCAATGAAACCTAGTTTAATTGGAAAATAATCTATAGAAACTCCAATTGATTTACATAAGATAAAATATTCCTCTGCTCCTAATTTTCTTTGCTCATTTAAAATCGCATTAAATGTGTGGATTGACATATTGGATTTTTCAGCAACAACTTTTTGTTTTATTCCATTTTCTTCTAAATATGACTTAATTTCAGAGCCTATCATTTCTCCACCTCCAAATTACAGTATTTCTGTAGTTCACTCTTAATGTACTACTGTTTCGCTGTAATGTCAATAGTTTTTTACTGATTTTCTGTATTTTAAAATTGTTTTTCTGTATTTTTATCTATTTTTTATTGATTTTCTGTATTTTAATGTTATAATTTATTTACAAATAGAAAAGGATATATAACAATGGGAACTATTATTAGACAAAATATTATGAAAAATATAGCCTATTACAGAAAGCAAAATGGATATACTCAAAAGGAACTTGCAACTTGCTTAGGAGTAAAAAATAGCAGCGTATCAAATTGGGAACAAGGAGCAAATGCACCTGATATTGAAACAATTTTTGAATTATGTAAGCTATTCAAAATATCTGTTTCTGATATGTTCGGATGTGACATTGTAGAGGGTGATTCCATGAGAATATCTGGAATAGAAAAAGAAATAATTCTTGCATATAGACATGCTGATTCTGTTGATAAAGAAATGGTTCATCGCGTATTGAATGTACAATCTTCAACTGAATTAAAAAGGGCAACTTAAGGTACCATATTCGGTACTATGGCAAATATAAAATAATCTACCCAAACTTTCGACACTAGAAAGTTTGGGTAGATTATCAAAACTAAATATATTTATTAAGGGAACTGAAGGGGCGATATGTCAGCTACTGGATATTTTGAAAGGAGCTGGTGCCAATGGTTACATATGATGAACTATTCTCATTCGTAATTATGCTTTGTACGATTATAACTCTTGTTATCACTATTTATGAACACAAAAAATTACGCCCTCGTCCTGGTCAGATAAGGCGTTATTTTTATAAAACTTATTTACCAGTAGCTAGGCACTATCTAGCTTTCGGTTCTCTTGTTAAGCATATTATTACACAATATACCTATAAAATCAACAAAAAAATAACCGTCTTAGTGCTACCAACACTAAGACGGCTGATACATCCGAAGATGAATCATGAATACTTGCTGATATATTGTATCATCCTCGGAAACAGCTTGCAAGCGAAACTTCAGTTCGTCGCTGGCTGTATTTTTTATACTCTTTTTTAGAAAGTGAGGATGAAATATGGCTCGTTACAAGAAACAAAAAGATGGTTTATTCCGTACAACTGTCAGCACAAAAAAGTATGATGAAAACGGTAAACTTATTACTATCCCTCTATATGCCCATTCTTCAAAGGAACTTGAAGAACTCGTAGGCGAAACAAAAACAAAACTAAAATTAGGAATTTATTCTAATGATCATAACAAAACCTTTGGTGAATATGCCATGCATTGGTATCATACTTATCCAGAAAAGCAAATACAAGAACATAAAAAATACCTTTCCATCATAAACAATCACCTTGATTTAATTTATGGTAAACGATTATCTGATATTACAAAATCAGATATCCAAGAACTTATTAATAACAGAAACGGACATCCTGATAATCAGCGAATGATTAAACTAACTGTCAATCAAATATTAGAATCTGCTATTGAAGATGGTCTGATTTATCGAAATGTGTGCAGAACCATTCACCTAAGCGCAAATAACTACAAATCTAAACGTCGTGTTTTAACAGATAACGAAAAAGATGCTATTTCAAAAATAAAAGCACGAAATGATTTTACAGACATTGAACAACTATACATTGATACCTTGTATGTGTCAGGATTACGTCCAGAAGAAGCCCTCGCTTTAACTTTTGGCGATATCAAAAATTGTGTAATAGATGTAAACAAAGCTCTGACTTGGAAAAACGGAAAACATCTAAAAGAACCTAAGACAAATGCTGGCTATAGACGTATTGATGTTCCTAAATGGTATCAACAGGAAGTAGATGCATTTCATCGAACACATAATACTCTGTATATATTTACAGGAAAAAATGGAGACTTATTAAGTTCCTCCACTTACAAACGTTTTTGGAAGAATATCTTTAATAAGATAAATGTTCAGCTTGGCGGTAATGATAAAATCAAAGCAACTGACCTTACCCCATATATTTTCAGACACAACTACTGCTCTATGCTTTATTATTTGCATGTTGATGTCAAGGATGCAGCTCGTATCATGGGACATTCAAGTGTACGTGTGACCTTAGAAATTTATACACACTTAGACTCTTTAAAATCATCCACACAAGATAAGATTGCAAGCATTGTAATATAGAAAGTACTCAAACATAAAAGCGATCTCAGCTAACCCTTGATTTTACTGATATTTGAGATGTTAAAATCAGCACTCCTAATGCATAGTTAATAATGATTTTATGAGAATTTTTTAATAATACTTTAATATTTTTCTAAAAAAACACATTATTTTAATAGTTTTTAATATCTATTTTCGTTTATTATCACCTATTTTCACTTATAATAAAAACAGCTGAAAACTTTGATTTTACAAGGTTTTCAGCTATTTCTATTTAGAGCCACTAACCGGGATCGAACCGGTGGCCTACGCATTACGAGTGCGTCGCTCTACCTACTGAGCCATAGTGGCAAGTCTTAAAGACCTTTTCATAATAACAAATGAAATAATCTTTTTCAATCTTTTTCTATAAAATTTTCACGCCACTATAAATCACATCTTCTTTTGAATAAATACACCTCTTATCAAATATTAGTTAGTTGGATTTCGTTGCATTTAGAAAAAAATAAATATTTCCTATAATAAGTATTGACTTTATATAAAAATGGTATAAAATTTATTATATTGTTTATTTATTGTAAACTTTATGTCAACTTTTACAGTTGTCACATTAAAAATAAACTTTTAATCAATTATTACACACCAAAAGATTAGGAGGCGATGAATTTGGATATCGGAAATCGTATGAAAGAACTGCGTATCCAGTACGGCCTTACGCAGCAGGAACTTGCTGATCGTTCCGAGCTTACCAAAGGCTTTATTTCGCAGTTAGAGCGCAATCAAAACACCCCATCTGTCAGCACACTGCTTGACATTATTCAGTGTCTTGGCACTACTCCTGCTGAATTTTTTGCAGATGAAGAACCAGAACAGATTGTATTCAAAGAATCGGATTATTTTGAAAAAGAAAATGAAGAAAACAATTCATTGGTAGAATGGGTAGTTCCAAATGCACAAAAGAATGCCATGGAACCAGTAAGACTTACTCTTCGCCCAGGTGGAATGTCCGAAATCCTGCAGCCTCATTCTGGTGAAGAATTTGGTTATGTGATAAAAGGAACTGTTCGCGTCAATTATGGCGGTAAATACCACACCGTTAAGTCTGGCGAATCCTTCTACTTTAAGGCTGGTAAACGCCATTTTATTGAAAACAAATCGAAAAAAGATGCGATTATAATTTGGGTTTCGAACCCACCTAGTTTTTAATATAAACTTACTTTTAAATTAGAAAGGTAACTGAAATGAAAAAAGCTTTAATTAACTTTGTAGATATTTCAAAATCATATGGAAAACAACTTGTTTTAGATGAATTTAATTTATATGTAAGAGAAAATGAATTTGTTACGCTTCTTGGGCCATCTGGATGTGGTAAAACCACTACTCTTCGTCTTCTTGGTGGATTTGAAACACCAGACAAAGGACAAATTCTCTTTGATTCACAGGATATTACATATTTGCCTGCAAATGAAAGAAAATTAAATACTGTTTTCCAAAAGTATTCTCTTTTCCCACATATGACAATTGCGGAAAATATTGCTTTTGGATTAAAAATCAGCAAAAAACCACAGGCATATATTGATGATAAAATCAAATATGCGTTAAAACTTGTAAACTTGGATGGATATGAAAACCGTTCTATCGACTCTCTTAGTGGTGGTCAGCAGCAGCGTATCGCTATTGCTCGTGCGATTGTAAATGAACCAAAGGTACTTCTTCTCGATGAACCACTTGGTGCACTTGACCTTAAAATGCGTCAGAGCATGCAATATGAATTAATTCGTTTAAAAGAAGAACTAGGTATTACATTCGTATATGTAACCCACGATCAGGAAGAAGCTCTTACTATGTCTGATACCATCGTTGTTATGAACCAAGGATACATTCAGCAGATTGGTACACCAGAAATGATTTACAATGAACCGGAAAATGCTTTCGTTGCTGACTTCATCGGTGAAAGTAATATTATCGATGCTACATTCGTTCAAGATGAAGTGGTAGAAATTCTTGGTGTAAAAATGCCTTGCGTTGATAAAGGATTCGGCAACAATACACCAGTAGACGTTGTTATTCGTCCAGAAGACGTTGAATTAGTAGACCCATCAGAAGGTTATTTAGAAGGTGATGTTACTTCTCTCATCTTCAAAGGGGTTCACTATGAATTAGATGTTATGGCAAATGGATATGAATGGCTTGTACATACCACCAAACTTGTTCCTGTTGGAACCCATGTTGGTATCAAGGTAACTCCATTTAACATCCAGATTATGAATAAACCAGCATCAAGTGATGAGGAGGCTGTGGAAATCGATGAATAAACTGAAACGCCAATTACTGGCTGGTCCATATCTGGTGTGGATTATCGGCTTTATCGTTCTTCCACTTATCATGATACTGTACTATGCCTTCGTAGATGAAAATGGCAGATTCACACTCTCTAACTTAAGTACAATTACTTCTCCAATTAATACACATGCAATGGTACTTTCTTTGGAACTTGGAGTCGCTGCGACTGTGATTTGCCTTTTACTCGCTTACCCATTGGCTATGATTTTAAATAATTTAAAAATCAAAAACCAAAGCCTTGTGGTATTTATTTTCATGCTCCCAATGTGGATGAACTTCTTACTTCGTATTCTGGCATGGAAATTATTATTAAATAAAAATGGTGTATTAAATACTGTGCTTCTTTCCCTTGGATTAGAACCAGTCATGATTTTAAATACACCTGCAGCCGTAGTATTTGGTATGGTATATGAATATTTACCATTTATGATTTTGCCAATTTATAACTCTATGGCACGTATCAAAAAAGATTATATTGAAGCTGCCCACGACCTAGGTGCAAATGATATCACAATCTTCTTTAAGATTATAATTCCATTAACACTCTCTGGTATTATCAGTGGTATTGTTATGGTATTTGTTCCTGCACTAACCTCTTTTGCTGTATCCGAACTTCTCGGTGGTGGTAAGGTTCTTCTCATTGGTAATGTTATCGAAGAAAGCTTTATGCAAGGTATGCAGTGGCACACAGGCAGCAGCTTATCTCTCGTACTTATGATTTTTGTAATGGTAAGTATGACAATTATGAACATATTTGATAAAGACGGGGAGGGAACAGCTGTATGGTAAAGAAAACACTTTCAAGCCTTTATATGGCACTTATTTTCCTCTTTTTGTACCTGCCTATCGTTGTATTAATTGTGCTATCCTTCAATGATTCTCGAACACGTGTTGAATGGGGAGGATTTACATTAAAATGGTATGTACAGTGTTTCCAAAGTGAAACCATTATGACAGCCTTTGCAACAACATTACAGATTACGATTATCTCTGCAGTTGTTTCAACTATCATTGGTACACTTGCTGCTATCGGTATCTCTGCTATGAAAGCACAAAGCCGAACCTTTTATTTGGGAGCAACAAACATCCCACTTTTAAATGCAGATATCGTAACTGGTATTTCCATGATGCTTTTATTTGTAAAATTTATGGATTTGGGATTTGTAACTGTTTTAATCGCACACATTACATTTAGTATTCCATATGTTATTTTAAATGTATTACCAAAACTAAAACAGGCAAATCGCTCTACTTATGAAGCAGCTTTAGACCTTGGCGCTACACCACTCTATGCCTTCTATAAGGTAACCTGGTCAGAAATTCGTTCCGGCGTATTTTCTGGATTTTTGATGGCAGTTACCATGTCATTGGATGATTTTAGTATTACTTACTTTACCAAAGGCGCTGGTGTAAATACACTCTCTACCATGCTTTATACAGAACTTCGTAAAGGTATTAAGCCAGAACTTTATGCATTATCTACGATTTTATTCTTTACTGTTTTAATTCTGTTATTATTGGTAAACTATCTGCCAAACAGAAAGAAATCTGCGGAAGTTGAAAGGGTTTAAAATGAAAAAGAAACTTATACTATTTGGCCTTTTACTTGCTCTAGTTGTAACTATATGCATCGCCTGTGGCAATGAAAACAATGCTACTGGCAATGATGAAAGTAATTCATCTGAAAAAACACTTACTGTACTAAATTATGGAAAGTATTTAGATGAATCTGTTATTAAACAGTTTGAGGCAGAAACAGGCATTGATATTAAATATGAAGAATACGAAGGTCCAGAAGAAATGTATACCAAATACAAAGCTGGAGCTATCGACTATGATGTTATCTGTACTTCAGAATATATCATTCAAAAATTAATTAGCGAGGGCGAAGTTTTAGAGCAGGATTATGCTTCTCTCTCTAACTATGAAAACATTGATAAAGATCTTTTAAAAATTGCACAGTCCTATGACCCTAAGAACACTTATACAGTTCCTTATTTTTATGGAACCGTTGGCATCGTTTATGACACAACAAAAGTCAGCGAAGAAGAAGTTTCTACCTGGAATGTTTTGTGGGACGAAAAATATAAAAATGAAATTATCATGATGAATTCTGTTCGTGATGCATTTATCCCTGCATTAAAACTTTGCGGATATGGCATTAATGAAACATCAGAAGATAATCTCCGTGAAGCATTGCAGCTTTTAGATCAGCAATTTCCTATCATCTATGCTTATTTTGTAGATGAAATTGGGGATGAAATGATTTCTGGCAATGCTCAGCTTGCTCTGATTTATTCTGGTGAAGCTGCATATGCAATGGATTTTAATGAAAACCTTTCTTTCACGATTCCAAAAGAAGGCTCTAACCTTTGGATTGACTCTTGGTTTATTCCAAAGACCTGCAAAAATGAAGAAGCAGCCATGATGTTTATTGACTATTTATGTAGTCATGATGCAGCAATGACAAACTTTGAATATGTATACTATGCATCACCAATAACTTCGGTTGTTGAAGCATTAGATGAAGATGTTCGAAACAATGAAGCAGTTATACCATCAAAAGAATCTTTAATGCAATGTGAAGTCTTCACTTCCATTGATGATGAAAAAACAGCTCTCTTAAATCACCTTTGGCAAGAACTGAAATCACGAACTGTGAATTAATTCTCTAAATTCAAGAACAATATTGAAAATCAAAATATAAACTGATATGCTAATCCACGAGGCAATATGCTTCGTGGATTCATTTTTTATTTATTTGTTTTCATTCATAACTTCTTTAGAAGGAGTCATATGAATTATCAAACATTTCTTGATAACGTGGTACAACATATATCCACATCTGTTCATAATGGAGAAAAAGTAGTTATACAACCAGTAATAAAAAACAATGGCATGGTATATGATGGATTAGTTATTATGGACCCTGTCCTTAATATCTCTCCTACCATATACCTCAATCCATACTATCATCGTTTTCTAAATGGTGTTCCTATGGAGGATATTTACAAAGATATCTTAGACACATACTATAAGAATCTTCCTACAAAAGACTTTGATATTTCCTTATTCCGAGATTTTGAAAACGCCAGCAAAAAGATTGTCTTTAAACTAGTAAACAAGGAGAAAAACAAAGAACTTTTAAAGGATGTACCTTATGTGGAATTTCAGGATCTAGTCTTAATTTTTGTCTGTGTTATAAATAATTTTCACAGAGAATATGCTACAATTCTAATTCATAACCAACATGTAAATTTATGGGGTGTAGACACAGACACCCTATATCAGCTTGCATTGGTAAACACCCCAAAACTACAACCTTATAAATTTGAAAATCTAGAGCATCTAATTTACAGGAATGAAGCGGAGCTTTTATCTGAATTTCAAAATTTTGATATGTATATTTTAACCAACAAGTTAAAAATCCATGGTGCAACCTGTATGGCCTATCCAAAACTCTTAAAACGAATTTCGGATTTTCTAGATGATAATTTAATCATTATACCAAGCAGCATTCATGAAGTATTGATTATACCAGAATCTCTTACCCATGACGAATATT
Source organism: Agathobacter sp. (assembly GCA_045633955.1). Taxonomy (GTDB): domain Bacteria; phylum Bacillota; class Clostridia; order Lachnospirales; family Lachnospiraceae; genus Roseburia. Next base: position 51,275 of record JAZQZJ010000034.1, read on the forward strand.
CCATGGAAGATTTTCAAATGATGATAACAGAGACCAATGAAACAACATTAACGGATGATGAACTACTTTCCGATCACGCCTATGTATATGAACGAAATACAGGTATTTTACGTTATTAACCAATGAAAAAGGGTGTCGCAATTTGCGACACCCTTAACTCTATACACACTTATTTTTGAATTAATCTCGTATATAATTCTTCATATCTCTTTGCGGATGCATTCCATGAGTAATCTGTGCTCATCGCACGTTTCATGAGTTCTACCCACTGTGGATTATGATTTGTATAAATATCATTTGCATATTTAATTACATGCAACATATCATGTGCATTATACTGTGAGAATGAGAATCCAGTTCCTGTATTATCAAATTCATTATATGGGTCTACCGTATCTTTCAACCCACCTGTTTCACGTACAATTGGAATCGTTCCATAACGCATAGACATCATCTGACTAAGTCCACATGGCTCAAATAAAGATGGCATAAGGAATGCATCACAAGACGCATAAATCTTATGTGCTTTCTCTTCTGAATAACCAATATATGAACTAATTTTATTTGGATATTTTCCTTGAAAATACTGGAACATTTCTTCAAAACGATGTTCTCCAGTACCTAATACCACGAACTGTACATTCATGGTAGAAAGCATTTCTTCCATCACATAAGCAACTAAGTCAAATCCCTTTTGATCTGTCATACGAGATACCATACCAATCAAGAAAACATCTTCTTTTTCAGGAAGGCCCATTTCTTTCTGTAATGCTTTCTTATTTGCTTTTTTACCTTCTTCTACTGTATCGATGGAATAATGAACCTCCATTGCCTTATCAGTCATTGGATTAAATTCATCATAGTCAATACCATTTACAATACCATATAAATCATTTCTACGGGCAGACATAAGACCACTGAGGCCTTCTCCACCTTCTGCTGTAGCAATATCCAACGCATAGCTTGGACTAACGGTTGAAATTGCATCTGCATATACACAGCCACCTTTTAAATAATTTGCTTCACCATAACATTCTAACTTGTCCGCTGTAAACAAACTGTCTGGTAATCCTGTAATATCTCTTACTTCGTTTACCATCCAGCGTCCCTGGAATTTCATATTATGAATGGTGAAAACAGATTTAATATTTGCATAAAACGCATCCTGATGAAATACATTTTTTAAGAAAACTGGTACCAAACCAGTCTGCCAATCATTACAATGCAGCACATCTGGACAAAAATCAATGAGTGGTAATGCCTGTAACACTGCTTTTGAAAAATATGCAAATTTTTCTACATCTTCGTAAATATTGTTGTATGGATTGCTACCTGCAAAATAATACTCATTATCAATAAAATAATATGTAATTCCTTTGTGCTCTGCCTTAAATACACCTGCGTACTGACGTCTCCAGCTTAAGTCTACGTAAAAATGACATACAAACTGTAACTCAGGTAAAAACTTTTCATTCATACATGCATATTTTGGAAGAATTACTCTTACATCATATTCTTTGTCATTAATATATCTTGGCAAAGAGCCCACAACATCTGCAAGTCCTCCTGTTTTTATGTATGGAACTGCTTCAGATGATACCATTAATATTCGTTTCATATTGCCCTCCCAATTAAACATTATTAATAGTATTATACTTTATAATTCCTATTTATTCTAGGCTCTTTTTTGCTGTTCCATGCGAATTTTATCTGTAATCAAAGCAATAAATTCAGAATTAGTAGGTTTTCCCTTTCCTTGACTGATTGTATAACCAAACATTTCCTCAATCGTATCTACTTTTCCCCTGCTCCACGCCACTTCAATTGCATGACGAATAGCTCGTTCTACACGACTTGGTGTTGTTTTATATTTTTTTGCTACTTCGGGATATAATATTTTTGTTACGGAATTTAACATGTCCATGTCTTCTACAGACATCAGAATGGCTTCTCTTAGATACTGATACCCTTTAATGTGTGCTGGCACTCCTACATCATGGATAATCCCAGTAATGACTTCCTCTAATGATTTTTGAGGAATAATCTGTACTTTTTCGTAAGGATTTACGACTTTATGCTTACTTGATTGCAATTCAAAAGAATATAAGCTTTTTATTCGGTCTATGATAATCTCGCCATCAAATGGCTTCATAATATAATAACTAGCTCCTCTGGCGAATGCAGCTTCTGTTACTTTCTCACTCCCAACAGCACTTACCATAATAAAGGATGGATGCTTATTCATCTGTGTATCTTTATGTATTCGTTCTAATACTCCCAATCCATCTAGCTTCGGCATAATCATGTCTAATAGTACCACATCAGGTTGTTTTTCTTTAATCATTTGACATGCCTCTTCACCATCCGCTGCTGTACCAATTACTTGCAAATCTTTATCTTTTGAAACAATTTCTTTTAATAAACTTCGAATTTTTTCATTATCGTCTACGATTGCGACATTTAGTTTTTCCATATTCTGCCTCCTACTTCTGCATATCATCGTTTTTCGACTAAATGAAATATATGTCAAAGTAAATAAGCGTTTCTGTCAAATTCTGTCGACAATATTTGCAACGCAAAAAAAGGGAGAAAACCTTCATTTTCTCCCTTAAAACGATACAAATTGTATTCTATAAAAAGTCTTTATTCTTTTTGATTACTGTTTTGTAGAAATCAACTGCTTTAGGCAAAGCCCCCTGATTTACATTCTCGTTTAATCCATGAATACTTCCATACTGCTGTCCATTGATATAGATTGGAGCAAAACGCATGCAGTTATCACAAATCTTAGAATAGTATTTCGCATCTGTACCACCTGTCATACAATAAGGTGCAACTCCCATTCCTGGATAAACCTCAGCAGCAACTGCTTCAATCAGTTTAAATGCTCCACCCTTGTAATCTACAACTGGACATGGCTGATCTGCATAAATCACTTCAGTATCTAAATCATATTTCTTTGCAATTTTTGAAATAATCTCAATACTTTCATCTGTTGGCTGATGCTGAATAAAACGCATATTTGCTGTTACATATGCTTCCTGTGGCAACACATTCAAACCATCCGAGCCTTTTGCTGTCGTAAATGCACAAGTTGTACGAATCATTGCACCTGCAGCAGAGCTGATGGATGGAAGTAATTTTACCAATAATGGTTTAAATAACCACATATTTGCAAAAATAAGCTTCATACCAAAATCCATATTTGGTGCCATTCTTGTAAACATCTCGATAACTGTAGGCGAAAACTCAGAGCGGAATGGATAATTCTTTTCAATGTCAAGCATGAATTTTCCTAAACGAACCAATGGTGAATTCTTCTTTGGTGCAGATGCATGTCCTCCATTACTATGGGCAGTAAATTTTAAATCCCCATATCCTTTTTCAACGACACCAACCATACCGTAGATACCTTTTACACCACCAACAGGTTGTTCGATAATCATACCGCCTTCATCCATAACAAGTGCAAGTTTTACACCCTGTTTTTCTAAAAATTCTACTGTCTTTGGAGCACCATCGCCACTCCATTCTTCTGTACAGCTACTTCCAATATAAACATCACATTCTGGCTCATAACCATCCGCAATTAATTCTTCTAATGCTGTAAAAATACAAAACAGAGAGCCCTTGGTATCAACTGTACCACGTCCCCATACATTGCCATCTTCATCGATGTCTCCACTAAATGGTTCATGTTCCCATGTGCCTGTTGCTTCTACAACATCTTGATGACTCATAAAAAGAATTGGCTTATCCGAAGATTTACCTTTCCACTTGTATAAAAGGTTACCATCTAAATTATGTTTTTCACAAGTTGCATGTACCTTTGGAAATAGTTCTTCCAATGTCTTATGGAACTTCTCAAACTTTGCAATATCCTGTTCAAAACGACTAGAAATTGTTTCATCCTGAACCATTTTTGCAAGCTGCTGTCCATACTTGGTAGCACGCTCGCTCTTTTCAAATTCTAATTTTAATGTTTTTGCTGCTGTTGGCTTTAGTGTCAATGTACGCACTAAAACAATTATAATCAACCCAACAAGAACAACTCCAATAAATCCTAACATGTTCTTCTATTCCTTCCCTAATTTGTGTTGTTTCTATAATTTCCCTTTTTTAAATAATAAGAAACCTATTGCAAGTGCAAGACCACCACTAGGAATCATAAGAATACTTGTCTGTGTAATCATTGATGGAACAAAGATGCAAAGTAAACACATAAGTGCTAATGGAACAAGTGCAATCTTTGGACTCTTTGCAAAATATTTAAGTGCTAAGGCACCAAATAAAGCTGGAACTACGTTATTAAATGCAGGCTGCAATGCTGGTGCATTTAATACTGGCTGAAGTGGAACTAACATAATAACACCAACCAAAATAACAAGTGTTGTTACAATTGCACTTACAGCAACACTAATGGTAGATACGATTTCGTTTTCAGGTGTACCTACTTCTGTTTTTGCGATGTCTCTCGCATTCATTGCACAAGGAATTTTCATGTTTGTAACATTACCAGTGATAAATGCAAGATAACTACCACCCGCCCCAAGCATAGGTGCATATACTAAAAATTCCACTACAGATACTGGAAAATATACAACCGCAACATTTATCCAACCTTTTAAAAATGCTGGCATATCTGGCATTACACCACTAAGCACACCAAAAGCAAATGGTACTGCCATAAGAACGATGATACCTGCGATTAAGGTAAATCTACCAAGTCGATGTAAACCATTATTAAAATCTTCAAAAAACTTTTCTCTATCCTGAACGTTCATGCTTTACACCTCCTATACTAATAACTGAAAAACAACTGCAGCCGCCATAGCTACAAGCATACTTGCCGCTAAACTGAAGTTTTCCAGTGAACTCATATTCTTTTTCTGAATTAAATACTCAAATACTGCCATTACAATTGCTGCAACAATTGCTGTAAAGAGAGGCATAATATCAAAATATTCCCCTGGCATCATACGACCCACATAAGAACCAATGTAAGCAGCACAAAGACCTACGAACATTGCTGTTGTAGCATGGTCACCAAACGAAGGTTTCTTTTCACCAGTTTCTGTCTTCTTTGGTTTTGCAGACAATTTGTTCAAGTATTTCTTTAGGAAGAAAATACTACAGAAAAGTCCGCCTAAAATACCTGCTGTCATAACAAGTGCGATGGTTGAATATGCTTCCATGCTCATCTGATCCACACGAAGTCCTGTTAAACCAAATGCAGTTGCTGCAATTTCAGCAACGTTTAATTCGTACTGTAAAGAACCAATAACTGAAAGACGTAACCATGAAAATGGAACACCCAATGTCCCACTTAATGCAATAACGCCCAACAAAATACTAATGGATGGAAGTAATGTAAAGGTTGCACTAGATGTCATAACCTTTTTCAAATCCTTTGGATCCATACCGAGTGCGATACCTGCCTTGTAGCTTTTTACAAGAAAGATAACACACATTGTTACTACGAATGCCAATACCAATGCCACAATAAGATAAAATGGTATGGAATTGACGGTGCTTAAATAATCATTCATTTCCCTCATTCTCCTTTTTATTATTTCTTTTTATTATCACGTTTACGAAGCAGATAGATATCCAGTTTTTCTTTCATATTTTCTGGCATTTCTCGTTCTACTGGTAAACGTTTTGCGTTCGCCATAATTTCTGTGAAACTTGTAATAAAAGCAATATCTTTTTCCATATGCTCCATTTTCATAACCTTCTTTGTATCATAACTATTATGAATCGTTGCTGTATTTGATGGAGCTATACGTGCAAATGAAATTGCTGGAATTCCCTTATCGGCAAATGGTGTTGAATCACTAGAATATACATCCTGCTTCACAGAAACTGGAAATCCTTCAATATTTCCCAAGTATTCAACAAACGATACTAATTTTTCTTCAGATGTACAACAAGCAATAAATTTTCCCATTGTACAACCAATCATATCTAAGTTCACATTAAGGATAATCTTATTTAATTCTTCCTCATGATCTTTTACATAGGCTTTTGAGCCAAGAAGACCTCTCTCTTCCGAACCACACCAAATAACACGAATTCCATAACGATGTGGATGCCTCAAAAAGTGTTCTGCTACCGCTAAAATACCTACACTACCTGACATATTGTCATATGCACCTTGTGAAAGAGCTACAGAATCATAATGAGCTGTTAAAACTATATATTCCTCTGTTTCCCCTGGCAAATCTACTACTACGTTATGTGACAGGCCTTTGTATTCCTCTTGTTCTAATTCAATACTTGCAATGCCACCATTATTCTCAATAATTTTAATGGCTTCTTTTGCATTAATATTCACACCTGGTAATTTCTTTCCAAGACTAACGAAACTACGCAATTCTTTTACATCAATTTCATCATCTACATAATTTGCATTTCCTGAATATGTAATAAATCCAACCATTCCGGCTTCATACAAATCCTGATATACCCAATGACGTACTATTCCGTCTAACAAAACAATTTTACCCTTGCATTGTGAAATGGAATATTTATCATCACCTGTTAAATAGTAAATAGGTGCTTCAACATTACCATTTCCTGCACATAAATATCCCGTACAAGGAATCTCTACACCATTTACCTTTAATACCGCTTTTTTGATGTCTGCCATTTCCACTTCAAAACTCTCAAGTTTCGCTTCCATACCAAGTTCTTTACATTTTTCCTGTAAATACTGTGCACATTTTAACTCTTCTTTGCTGCCACCAGTACGAACATATGCAGTATCATCAAAGATTGTTTCTAATTGCTTTAAATCCATATGTATTTCCCGCTTTCTTGCGAAATTTGTCAAAATAGGTAGAATAAACTATATTTCTAATTATTATACTTCTTTTTTTTTAAAAAGGCTATATGTAAAACGCAAAAAAGCACTCATTTTTTATAAAATGAATGCCTTTTCATCATGCAAATTCTTATTCTGTTGGTGCAATTTCTGCTGGCATTAAATAACTACTTACACAATACAAAATCTGTCCGTTATACTCTACTCTCGACCAGCCAACATCATTATTGATACCTGTTCGATGAAGTACTTCTCCATTCAATACTTTTACGACTACCTGCGAATTTTCATTTGTTACACTAGGAAGTGTTCGAAGGTTAATTGCATCTTTAGGGGTTACCCATTCATTTACATCTGTAAATGTTGTCTGAATACCATCATCCGGAACAACCGATGGTGGTTGTGAATCTGTCGGTGGTTCTGGTGTAGGAGTTTCTGGTTGTTTTACGGTTAAATCCGTTGTTAAATAACTAGAAACTGCATAATATGTTTGCCCATTAAAAACAACCCTTGACCATCCACTATCGCTGATGCCTGTTCGTGTTGCAATCTCTCCATTTGTCAAAGTATACATGACAGTTGCATCACTTCCCTGACTAGGAATATTACGAAGATTCGTTTTTTCTTTTGCTGTTACCTGTTCGCTTACTTCATTAAAATTCATCAATGCTTCTACATTTGCTTCTACATCTTCAGGCGCCTGAGTATCCTGTGGTCCTTCTACATTTTCATATCCAAAATATGCCACATTCATATCTACTGGCTTTTTAACACCTGGTACAGTTCCATTATTCGTATACTGCCACATCGCATGTGGTCCTGAATAAGAAGAAACTGTTGTCTGTGGATATGGTACACTTGGATATTGTGCAACCCATATCTTATAAGCAGACTGAATGCGGGATGTTTCCCACTTTGCATCACCTTCCATTTCTCCTTTGGATGCATAAAACATTGGTGTATAGCCACGCTCTGCAATTCTTGCTAAAAACACAATAGCCAAATCAGTACGCTGTGTTTTTGACAAAGCATACTGTCTATTCTCTGCATCATCATATCCTTCACAATTATATACAACCGGATAGGTAATTCGATATTTTGAAATATAATCTGCTACCCAGTTTGCCTCTTCGATTGCCTCTACTGCATTAATCGCTGTTGAAAAGAAATAAGCACCAATTTTAATTCCATATTTCGATGCTTCCTGCATATTATATTTCGCATTAGCATCTGCCACGATTTCACCAGTTTTTAGGGTACGATACCCCACACGAATCATGGCAAAATCTACGCCTGCATCTGCTACTTGTTTCCAATCAATGGTTCCTTGATACTTTGCTACATCAATACCAAGTGTAATTTGTTGTGTTTCATTGGTATTTTGCACGACTTGAGAAATATCTACACTGGCACCGCTTTGGTTTGTCATACCTCCAGAAACATTTTGTGGATCTTCTTCTGGTTTGGCTACAACTTCTACTGAACTCTCTGTTTCCACTTCAGTAGTATTTTCAGTAGAAATTTCAGACTCTATCTCTGTCATAATTTCAATATCTATTTCTTCAGATTCATCTAATTCTGTTAAATTCTGTGTCATTTGTGTTTCTGAATTCGAAGGCTCATCTTTTATATCATTGATTCCCATAATAACAACCGCTAAAATCAATATAATAATAACTGCCAAAACAACACCCAAGACAATCGTCTTTTTTTGTGGTTCTAAATCATCCCACCAATCTTGTATTTTTTCTATCATATTATTTTACCTTTCTTCATTTCACAACTTATTTATTTGAAGCATATTGTACCACCTTTTATACAATAATTCACCCTTTTCCTGATTCAATTTTTCATGTATAATAGTTGCATATAACTTTTACTAGAACTTAACTTTCTTTTGCGGAGGAATTTATGGAAAAATTAAATGATGATTTTTTTGAAGATAATGAATTAGATATAGATTATGAAGCCCTTGAAAAAATTGAGGACCTTCGAAAATCTGATGAAAAAGAAGCAAAACATTTTCGTTTTCATGTCGGTATGCGAAATATAAAAACAGCACTTGCAGCTACCTTATGTGCATTTCTATATGCGTTTTTTGAACGTAATCCTACGTTTGCATGTATCGGTGCTATCTTCGGTATGGGTAGTGATTTTAAGGATTCCAAACGTAGTGGCGGAAATCGTTTATTTGGTACTATTATAGGTGGATTAATTGGTATGGCTCTGTTCTATATCTACATCCAGTTTTATCCAGAACCAACAAGTAATTTCCGTATCATGTTATTTGAATTACTGTTTGTAGGGATTATTATTTTAGTACTCGTATGTCAGCTTTTTGTTATTCCTGGTGCTATTCAGCCTGCAGGTGTAGTATTATGTATCATTTTATTTAATACTCCTGTAGATGCATACATTACTTATCCATTAAATCGTATTTTTGATACTGCGATTGGTGTAATTATTGGTATTGCTGTAAATATGCTGATTTCTAGAGAACGTGTGGCAAAAATAAGACAGTTCTTTACTTCTAAGAAATCAAAATAAGATTATTTTTATAAATTTAGGGCATAGACCGAAAAGTCTATGCCCTATTCTTTATTTCCCACAATAAATTTCGATTGCCTTATGTGTAAATTCTGCAGTTCCTTCACCACCATAGTTATCAATATTTTCGGTAAATTCACCGCCACCAGCATACATACGACCAAGTCCTAAAAGGATCTGATTGGTACAGTTATAAAAATGCTCTGTGATATAATCCTGCAATTTCTTTACCTGTGCCTGTACTTTTTCATCTGCTGGATCTAAATCCTTCATTTCACCGAACTCCGCAAACAATACCATCATATCTTTTGCAATATTACCTGTGGTTTCTTCTGTCCAATCTTTACTCTTTTCTTCAAATTCCTTATATGCTTCTGTTTTACCCCAGGACTCTTTGGCCTGTGCTGCATATTCATCCATTTTCTTTGTATCAAATGCACTAAAATCCATATACTTTACTCCTAACCATTTTATTCCACGAGCAAACTGAATCAAATTCTCTAGATGTTCCTTCTTCATCGATAATAACTCTATTTGCTGTTCTAAAGCTTTATTTCGATCAAAATCCGGACTATCCAAAATCTCTTTGATATCTTTTAAAGGAAACTGCAACTCACGAAATAGTAAAATATGCTGCAAACGTTCCAAGGCTGTATCGTCATACAGTCGGTATCCTGCTTCTGTCACAGAAGTGGGTTTTAATAATCCCATTTCATCATAATGATGCAATGTGCGTACGCTAATTCCTGTTAGTTTACTGACTTCTTTTACGGTTTTCATAATAATCTCCTCTCGTGTTAAGTATAGCATAAACTATAACGTAACGTGAGAGTCAACATATTTTTATATTAGATTTTATCGTCAGTCTCAGAAGGACCACATATAATATCAACTGTTCCTCCATTCCCTTTAACAGATATCTCGTTTGACTTGGTACAATCCTGTTTCAAAAGCATATTATGCCCCATAAAAACAGCTACTCTAAGCACTCCATCATCCTCCCAAGTAAAATTGGAAGCCTCTTTCCCTTGTATTTGAATCACTTCTCTTCCAAACAAACTATCTAATGTCACACTAAATAAATCTGCAATTTGTGGAAGCAACTGAATATCTGGGCAACTCTGATTTGCTTCCCATTTTGAAACAGCCTGATTACTAACCCCTAATTCTTTTGCCAATGCATCTTGTGTCATACCTTTTTCTTTTCTAAGTTCTGCTATTCTATTTCCTAATGTCATATTTCTTTCCTCTTTTCAACTATCTTCATTTTTCCGTAGCTACTAAAAAAATCTTAGCAACCTGATTCATTTTTGACAATGGAATAATAGTTGGATTAGCTTCTAGCATTCCCAACCAATAGTTGGAACTCAGTAAAATCAAGACTTTTCAGCTATTTTTTCTTCCTTTACAAAATACAATTCATGTAAAGCTCTGGTACACATCAAATACTTCAAATTCTTATTCTCTTCCCAATAAATTTCATCTCTGTCATCCCAAACAATAACGACATCAAATTCCAACCCTTTTGCAAGCATAATTGGCATAACCACAATCTTTTCTTCCAAATACTCATTTCCTCTTAACAGATACTGAATTGGTCTTTGTGTTTTTGGTACAAAAGTTCCCATCTTCTGTTGTACATAGCGTGCACTGTCCAAATCCGCTGTTAGAATAGCAACAGATTTATCTTTTGGAATTTCTCTTAAAAGTGCTCGAATCTCTTGTTTACGCTTCTTGCACATACGGATCTCTGGATCCTTTCCATCACGTTCTACATAGAGATCTGGATTATGAATTCCAATAATATCAAAAGCAAACGCATTAATCGGAGCTGTAGAACGATAACTCTTGCTTAATACCACTTCTTTGATACCGTACTGGGTACTAAAAATCTCTGCCATTTTCTCCATATCTGTAGTGGATGTCAACGAATGAATCGCCTGATTTGCATCTGCTAAAATGGTAAAATGTGCCTTTGGATAAAGCGTACGAATAATCTGAAGCTGCAACAGATTATAGTCTTGTGCCTCATCTATCACCACATGACTAATCTCTGACATCGGTTTTATCGCCCCTAATAAAATACGCAAATAACTTACTACTAACATATCTTCGTAGTTTATCTTATTTCTGCGAATCTGATTTCTTGTATAATGGGCAATCTCAGGAATAGTATCCTTCGTATACTTTTTGAGTAAATATAAATAAAATTCTAATACCGTTTCAAAATCCGTGTGCTGTTCCCGGAATTCCCCCTTATGCGCCTTTAAATATGCAATAAATTCTGTAGAATACTTTAATTCAATTCCTTTGCTTCGCAAATTTCCTTCTTTATGCTTTAGTAAATACTCTACCTGTTCATAATAATCACGTTTCTTAAACTCCTTGGAAATCCCACGATTCACCAAGGAATCAAACATCACATCATTTACATTATCTTCTCCAAGTTCAGGAAGTATTTCCGAAATATAAGAAGAAAAAATCTGATTACGAGATAATACAACAATTTTTTCTGCACTTAAATTTTCACGGTTATGGTAGAGCAAATATGCCAGTCGATGCATGCCAACACTCGTCTTTCCACTTCCCGCAGGCCCTGTTACCAGCATGTTTAATGTATGAGGCTGTCGAATTGCCTGATTTTGCTCTGCTGTAATCGTATCAATAATAACACGAAGTACCTTATCTGTATTTCCTGCTAATACTTCTTCTAAGACATCATCCTGCACCGCTACATTTGTATCATAACAGTATTTCAATTCGCCATGTTCTATCTTGTATTGACGTTTACATGTCAATGCTCCGTGAATCATACCTGCTGGACAACGATATTGTGTTTCTCCAATTCCACTATCATAAAACATAGAGGCTATCGGTGTACGCCAGTCATAAATTTCATAATCTTTTGTCTTTTTATTACGAAATCCATATCGTCCAATATAGATTTCATCCGCAATGCATTCTCCTTCTTCTAAGAAATCAATACGACCAAAATATGGCACTTCTTTTAGATACTCTAACTGTCGAACAGTCTGTTCTTTTCGTACAAAATGCCCATAGTCTTCTCGAACTGTTTCATCATAAGCATTCATGTCAACAATATCATCAAAATCATTTACCCCATGGGCACACTCTTCCCACATTTCACGACGCTTTTGAATCAATCCTTCTTCTTGCTGTTTTAATGCCTGTTTTTCTATCTGAAGTTCTGCTTCAATTTTTTCTTTTACATCTTCTAAATGTGCAAATTCCAATTGTAAGATTTCTTTTTCCATATAAAATAAATGCCCCTTAATAATATAACTTGCTTTCTATCATACAGAAATTATATGCAGAAAAACAGACTTTATATTTCCTATTGGATATGCTATAATTGCCTTGACCTAAAAAAGTGGCTATTGCATCATTTGCAATAACCACTTTTTACATTATTTTATCTTTATCATTGCTTTTATCAAGAAAATATCAAATACAATAAACCCAATCATTCCTATCACACCCATTGGTGCTGGTCCTACAAATGCATTTCCACCATCTACTGTAAAATAAATACCGATCGAAGCAAACGCATTTATCGCACCATGTGCCAATACTGCAGGAATACAACTCTGTGTTTTTAATGTCAGATATGACATAAAAACACCAAGAACCGTACAGAAAAAGCACATCGCTAAAATACCTGTAAATGGATATCCTGGGTATGCTACTCCATAATTATGCCCCATAATCGTAAGTGGAGCATGCCAAAGTCCCCAAATCACACCCGAAAGCAAAAGCATTGGAACTGTTTTCATCTCTTCTGCCATCTTTGGAACCATATATCCACGCCATGCCCACTCTTCCCCAAAACAGGTTACAAAGTTTATAATCGGACCAAATAATATGGCTGTAATTCCTTGAGACAACATAAGCAAATTTGCAGGCATTGCTGTCATCCCCATATCAACCCCCATGGCTTCATATGTTTGTAATAAATAACCACAATTAATATCAAACTGATTTGGAAAAATTAAAAAATACACGATTGTGCCAATTAAAGTTAAAATTGAAGGTCCAAAATACGCCAATAAATAAGTTTTGATATTCCCTTTGAAATTGGGTTTTATCATACTATTTTGAAAACCTTCTTTGCTAATCAAACGTGTGATAACAACACAAATAGCAGGAATAAACATGGTTGCTGCAGTCAAAAGTTGCAGTGTCGTTATTTCCTCCACGCTAACTGCATTCGCATTTGGATAAACAAATATTAAACAATATATCCAAGTTAATACAAATGTCATAACTAGGAAAGTAATCAATCGTTTCTTTGTCATCTTTATACTCCTTTTTTATACAACAAATAAGAATACAGCATTGGAACACCTACAACCAATACAATTGCTACAAATACAACCCAAAACTGTTCTACAAATCCACCAATCAAAACAAGAACCCCTGCAAGCATCGTAACCCAACCGGCCAAACGATGTGTACGATTCCAATTCTCTTCACTATTTAGAGTCCAAGGAAGCTTAATTCCAAGTGTATAGCTCTGCTTCATCTTTGGCATATAATTACCTAATATCAAAAATATACATCCTACTAACATCGTACCTATTATTGTCGTATTAACAGCATGATTCATCTCATATAAATACATACTACCATTTCCAAAAATAGAAACTATTGGTACAAGCCATAAAACAAGAAGCATCATTTTATCAGATATATTTTTCCTCTTTGGATCTACACCTATAAATGCAACGCAGAACCAATGTACAGCCAATAAAAATAATGGTAAACCAAATACTGCAAATTCCTTTGGCGACCAGTCATCTGGCTGTCCATCCTCACCAAAATGAGTTGCCATCTCTGCTGGTAACTGATCCCATAAAAGTACTCCAACTACGATAGGTGCTAAAATAATAATACTTGTAATAATCATTGTTTTAAGATTTTTCTTTATCATCGTTATTCTCTCCCTTCAAATCAGAAATCCAAAGCATTATTTCCTCTAATACAGATGTATTTAACTCATAAAAAATAAAATTCTTCTCTTTCTTTTCCCAAATTAAATCTGCCTTTTTTAATATCTTTAAGTGATACGATACCGTAGCACCAGTCATATCAAAATGACTTCCAATATCCCCCGCGGACATACGGCCTTTTTTCAATATCTGTAAAATCTCTCGACGCACAGGATCCGAAAGAGCCTTAAATGTTTCTGCAAAAGACATAACATACACCTCCTAAATAATATTTAGATTCTTTTCTAATTAGATATTATTCTAAATAGATTTTAAAGTCAACAGGTATTTAGATTTTTTCTAAATACTTTGTCCATTTTAAAGTAAATGAATTATTCTTTTTATCACTACATCTATATGCTATAATATATCTATCATTTGATCATTTTTAGATTGGAGGTATCTCCTATGAAAAGAACTATATTGCTATTTTTTATTTTATTAATTTCAATAATAGCTTCTGCATGTAATAAATCCGATGTAAAAGACAATTCTCAAAATAACACCTCTACCGAAGTAGAACAACAGTCCTCTATGTCAGAAACTACGCAATCAGACACTAGCCAGTCAACCATTAGTGGTTCATTTACCGTTGGTGTCCGAGATGTTATTCCTGATTATTGCTATGATAATACGACACCTACTGTTGCTGTTGTAACAGAATTTCAAAGCTACCCTTTCACTATATTTGTAGGTGAAGAGATTGGAAAACAATTAGAACCTGGAAATGTCTATGTGTTTACGATAAAACCAATGGTTGTAAACTATCCAAAGGAATATTTGAAACAATTAGATTTATCTTCTATCGTATGGGAATTTTCTGATTTTGAAATCATTGATTTTCGATTGGCAAACGAAGATGAACTCGGTATGGGTAGTCTTACCTTAACCATTGAATAACTTTTAAGAAACAAGGAGATTTTTATGCACAATATTATAAAAATTGTTGACTTAAATATTCCAGAATTGGATGTATATGCCCATCTTTCTGAAGTACAGCTACTTCGTTATCATGAACCCGACCTTGGTCTTTTTATTTGCGAAAGTCCAAAGGTTATCACTCGCGCCTTAGATGCTGGATATACTCCTATTTCTATTTTGGTAGAAGAAAGAGAAATCAAAGATGAAGTATTAGACATCATCGAACGCTGTGATACGCTGTATAAAGATATACCAGTTTATACCGCAGATTATGATACCCTTTCCCAATTAACAGGTTTTAATTTAACCCGTGGTATGCTCTGCTGTATGAAACGCAATGCTTTGTCATCTGTTTCTGATGTTATAAAAAATGCTCGTAGAGTTGCAGTTATGGAAGACGTTGTAAATCCAACCAATGTAGGTGCTATTTTTCGTTCAGCAGCAGCCTTAAATATGGATGCTATCTTACTTACACCAGCCTGTAGCAATCCGCTCTATCGACGTGCCGCCAGAGTAAGCATGGGAACAGTATTTCAAGCGCCATGGACCTTTTTTGAACATGGACCAGCAGATGAAATAGAAAACAGTTATATTACAGAATTGCAAAAATTAGGCTTTAAAACCGTCGCATTTGCACTTCGTGACGACTCCATTTCCATTGATGATCCTCTCTTAGCAAAAGAAGAAAAACTTGCTATTATCCTTGGCACAGAAGGCGAAGGTTTAAAAGACTCCACTTTAGCATCTTGTGACTATACAGTAAAAATCCCAATGTCACATGGTGTTGATTCCTTGAATGTTGCCGCTGCCAGTGCCATTGCCTTTTGGGAATTAGGAAAATGAATTACGGTTTAGTTAACTAAAAGGTTTTTGAAAACCAACGAAAACGGAGTGCCTAGGATTGCTTTTAGACTCGTACTTCGAACATAACATTTTCTAAATACTTTGTTTAAAACAATTGAAATTAGGACGTAACCGGATTTGATTCGCCATCCATGGCTCAGCAAATCCTTTCGCTGACGTCCTGTCAGCGAATTACTGGTTACTGACAAAGTATTAAGAAAATCTATATGTTCTTGTAATGAGTCCCAAAGAAATCCTAGGCACTCCGTTTTCTTACCTTTTCTAAAAATCTTTTTATTCAAACTGAAACCGTCATATAAAAGGAGCAAAACAATTATCTATAGGCTAAAA
The DNA here is from genome assembly GCA_045633955.1 of Agathobacter sp. GTDB lineage: Bacteria > Bacillota > Clostridia > Lachnospirales > Lachnospiraceae > Roseburia. The sequence continues at coordinate 67,772 of JAZQZJ010000034.1, forward strand.
CCTGCTTCTTAGATGCCATTTCTCTGTAATAACGCACATCTGATGGCATATTTTCTTTATATGGATAAATTTGTAAGTGTGTTTCATAGAAAATTGCGAGATTTTATCTATAAAAAGCATCTGAGAAACAATTTTTTTAAATAGATGAAACTAACTAGACCATCTTGAAAGGAAATTTTTCTAAATAGATAAACGGACTTTCATTCCACTTGGAACTCCTATTCGAAGTACGAGTCTGTCGGTCTATCCGAGCATCTTCTATTTCGTAGGTTTACACAAAACCTTTTTAATCAACTAAACCGTAATTTATTGTGCTATATCTTCTATCACAATGCCATTTTCATCAATCTCAACATTAATAGAAATAGTTTCTAAAAATGAATAGATACGTTCCTGTTCTTCTGATTCTGTGACGATCTGTGTCTTTGCACCTTTTTGAATCGCCGGAACCACAGAAACCTCTACATTTCCACCATTGTCATCTCCTATAAAACGTAGCTGTATCAACATACTATCTAAGGTTTTGTTATTAAACCAATAGTTTCCTAAACTATAAATAATTGGCTTTCCATCATAATATTCCATTCCCTGCAAACAATGAGAATGTCCACCAATAATCGCATCTGCACCAGCATCCAAATATTCCTTGCCTGTAGACAACTGTACATCCTCTAAATCGTAACTATATTCCGTTCCCCAATGTACTACAGCAATAACAAAATCTGCATTAGCATCAGCCTCACGGATGGCTTCTAAAAACAATTTTGTATCATAGCAGCGCAAAATACCTGGTTCTGTTTCCGTCGCTTGTGGAGTCAATTTATACTTTTCTGCACGAGAAGCACCTACAAAAGCAATGGTTTTTCCATCAATCTCATAGTATACCGCCTCCATGGCTTCCTCAATAGTTTCACCAGCACCAAAATAATCAATTCCTGCATTTTGTAAAGTTGTAAACGTATCTAGTAACGCCTGTTTTCCATAATCATATACATGATTATTTGCAAGTGTAACTACATCCACGCCCATTTCCTGTAACACGGCTACACGCTCAGGATTTGCACGAAAGGTATAGGCTTTACTAGGCATAGGAGAACCATTCGTACTAAATGTAAATTCATTGTTTAAGCACATCACGTCCGCATCCTGCATAATTTGAATCAATTCTGGTGAAATGCAATCATAGATACCATTTTCACTACTGTCTAGCTGTGCTGTTGTCACAGCACTCTCATCTAAGCTAATATCACCTGCAAAACACAGCGTAAAATCATATGCATGTAAATCTACAATTTCGCTTTCTGTCTCTGTAGCCTCCTCTGTTACTTGCTCATTCACTTCTGTTTGCATTTCTATTGATGTATCCTGTCCACATGCACCCATCCACAAAACAAAAAACATCAACGACAAATAGAATTTTAACTTTTTCATATTGACTCTCGACCTTTGTACTTTTTTAGAATCGCATCACTATCTTGAACAAATCTCCATCTACAACTACTTCAAAACTCCCTTTTTGCACCTCTGTAAAACTTTTCGCTATGGCAAGTCCCAGTCCAGAACCTTCAGTATTACGAGATACATCACCTCGAACAAAACGCTCCGTTAACTGATCTCCTGGAATATGAAGAGGTTCTGCCGACATATTTCGAATCGTAATTTCTACTTTTTTATTTTCTAGTTTGTAAACATCAATATAAACGCGACTATTTTTCATAGCATATTTTTCGATATTTAAAAAGAGATTTTCAAATATACGATAGGTTTTTTGATTATCCAAAGAAAGTTCCACCTTTTCTTCTGGAACCTTCCAAATCAATTGCAATCCCATCTCATTATACTTCTCATCATGCTCCACCGCAACCTGCTTTATCAGATTTGCAATATCGACTCCTGAAATATCCAATATCATATCATTACTACTCGCTTTGCTCAGATCAAACAAATCTTCGATAAGCACTTTCATACGAGCTGATTTCTTTTCTAATGTCTCGATATAAGAATTTCGTTCCTCTTCTGTAATATCCTCTTTCTTTAATAATTCTACATAGGTTGTAATAGCTGTCAGCGGCGTTTTCAAATCATGAGAAACATTGGTAATCAGCTCTGTTTTCATCCGACTACTTTTTACCTCTTTCTCTACTGCCGTTTGAAATCCCTCCTGTAATCTACAAAGATTTTCCTTAATTGGCTCAAATAATCCTAATTGCTTTTCTGTAATTTTTTCAAAATTACCATTCGCTAATTTCTCTGTTATATTCAAAATCTCTGCATATTTCTGAAAAACAGCATCTAGATATTCCTTCAACGCCAGATAAACGATACCTGTAAATGTCAATGCTAATACAAATGACACTCCGAGGCCTGAGCCTGAACCAAATAGAAACAGACCTCCAAACAAGATCATCAGTATAACGTATAATCTTTTATTTAATTCCTTTTTCAGATTTTTCAATTTTGTATCCAATACCCCACACCACCTTTAAATATTTTGGTTTTTTCGGATCAATTTCAATTTTGTCCCGAATGTTACGTACATGTACCATTATGGTATCTGTATTAATTGCTTTTTCGTTCCATACTTTTTCATAGATTTCATCTGCAGAGAATACACGTCCCGCATGTGTCATTAAAAGCGTCAGAATTTTAAATTCAATGGGTGTCAACTTTACCAACTCTCCATCCACAAAAAACTCTTTCGTTTCTGTGTTTAGTTCTAAACCTTCTATGACACAAATATTGTTCTGTTTCTCCGTTACAATCCTCTTATTTACAAAACGAGTATAACGTCGAAGTTGAGAATTAATGCGTGCCAATAGTTCCAATGGTGTAAATGGTTTTGTGACATAATCATCTGCTCCAATATTTAATCCCATCACTTTGTCTGTTTCCTCTGATTTTGCAGACAGCATAATTACTGGAAAATCGTACTTTTCTCGCAATCGCATAGTCATTGTAATCCCATCCATTCGTGGCATCATAATGTCTACAATTGCCAAATGAATTTCCTGCTGTTCCATTATCGCTAATCCCGCTATTCCATCCGCAGCCTTATGCACGTGGTATCCTTGATTTCTTAAAAATATTTCAATACCATCACGTATTTCCTTGTCATCTTCTACAACTAGAATATGAAACTCACTTCTCTGTAATTGATTCATTTCTTTTACCTCTATGTTCTTTGAACATTTTCCCTGATCAGTTACCTATATTATAAAACACAATTCTAAAGAAGTCTTTTAGAAAAATCTAAAGATTTTCCAAAGAAAAAGAGATTCCTCCAATAGGAGAAATCTCTATATATAATATTATTTGTGATGGTTCCTTATTTTACCATACTGAATAATTACAGTTGGAATCAAAGCTAAAATTACAACCGCTACTAACTGCCCAATTGCAAGTGATGCTACTGCAAATAATCTGCTTAAAACAGGTACAAATAATACCAATGCCAAGAATGCGACACCTGCAAGAAATGCACCTAAACTTGCCATATTGTCTTTAAAACCAAGCTTAAAAATATTGATATCACTTCTACAATTAAATCCATGGAATAAGCGAGCAAGTGTAAGTGTAGCAAACGCCATAGTACTTGCTAACATTTCATCCCCTTGATTTAATCCCATATGGAATGCTGCCATGGTACAAATAGCAATAAGACCACCCATACCAGCAATTTTAACGATAAATTCTTTTGTTAAAATACTTTCTTTCGGATTACGAGGAGCCTTATCCAAAAGCCCATCCTCTGGTGGCTCCATACCAATTGCAATCGCTGGAAGTGAGTCTGTAAGTAAGTTCATAAATAACAAATGTACTGGTGCAAATGGAATAGGTAATCCCATAAGCGATGTATATAATACCGAGAAAATACCTGCCATATTTCCTGATAAAAGGAACTTAATCGCATTTTTTATATTTCGATACACATTTCTACCATTTGCTACAGCCTTGATGATAGTTGCGAAATTATCGTCTGTTAAAATCATAGCCGCTGCATCCTTGGATACTTCTGTACCTGTAATTCCCATTGCTACACCGATATCTGCTTTCTTAAGAGCCGGTGCATCATTCACACCATCTCCTGTCATCGCTACAATATTACCTCTTCTCTGCCATGCTTCTACAATTTGAATCTTATTTTCTGGTGATACACGTGCATAAACGGAAATCTTTGGAAGTTTTTCATCCAACTCTTTTTCTGACATAGCATCCAACTCCATACCAGTCACTGCTAAATCGTCATTTTCAAAAATACCAATCTGTTTTGCAATAGCTGTCGCTGTAATCTTATGATCACCTGTAATCATGATTGGTTTAATACCAGCACGTTTTGCATCAGCAACTGCAGCTGCTGATTCTACTCGTGGTGGATCCATCATAGAAATCAGACCTGTAAATGTATAGCCATGTTCATCGCTAACGTCTAATAAATTATCGACTTCTGTTTCCTTATAAGCGAAAGCAAGAACACGAAGACCATTTTCAGAAAACTGCATATTTGTAGCAAGAATTGCTTCTTTATCAGCATCTGTAATTGGACGAACACCCTCACTAGTGCGAATACGTGTGGTTCTATCTAAAAGTACATCTAATGCACCCTTTGTCATAATAATCGCATCATCATCTACAACATATTTGGTAGACATAAGTTTTCTATCCGAATCAAATGGAATTTCTGCTAAGCGAAGCATATTTGCACGAATATATTCTTCGTTTAATCCAAGCTTACGTGTCATTTCAATTAAACAGTATTCCGTTGGATCTCCAATTCCTTTTCCATCTACAATCGTAGAATCGTTTGTAAGAATTGCATTGAACAATAAATTTCTATGAAGCTTTACATCCATACTCAATTCATCTGGCTCAATTATATTTCCATCAATATATACCTGCTGAACTGTCATTTTATTCTGTGTTAGTGTACCTGTTTTATCCGAGCAAATGACGGATACACATCCAAGTGATTCTACTGCTTTTAATTCTTTTATAATAGCATTTTCCTTTGCCATCTTCTGTGTTCCCATTGCCTGCACAATTGTTACAATTGAACTAAGTGCTTCTGGAATTGCAGCAACAGCTAATGCTACTGCAAACATCAATGAATCTAATATCGGCATATCACGGTAAAGACTCATTGCAAATACAATCACACAAATTATCATAATTACCATTGCAAGACGACTACTGAACTGATCTAAACTAATTTGAAGAGGTGTCTTTTTTTCTTTTGTTGCGTTCATAAGAGCCGCAATCTTACCAATTTCAGTGTCCATTCCTGTGCCAGTTACTACAACTGTTGCACGTCCATATGTAACCAAGCTACTAGAAAACACCATATTCACTCGATCACCAAGCGGAACTTCTTCCTCAATATCGATTGCTTGCTTATCAATATTTGTAGATTCACCTGTTAATGCACTTTCATTTACTTGCAATGAATAGTTTTCTATGATTCTTCCATCTGCTACTACCATATCTCCAGCTTCTAACACTACAATATCACCTGGTACAACTTCTTTGGATGCAACCTCAACTTTCACGCCATTGCGAAGTACCTTTGCATTTGGAGAGGACAAAGATTTTAAACTATCTAATGATTTCTCTGCTTTTTTGTGCTGAACTGTACCTAAAATTGCATTCATAATAATTACTGCAAAAATAACAATTGTACTTTCAACATTTCCTGAAAGCATAGAAATAATTGCAGCCGCAATTAAAATAACAACTAATAAGTCAGCAAACTGTGAAAGAAAAACTTCTAAAGTGCTTTTTCTTTTTCCTTCCTCTAATTGATTTGGTCCATGTTTTTCCAATAATTGTTTTGCTTCTTCTTGTGAAAAACCCTGTAATGTAACATCTAATTTTTCCAAAACCTGTTCCTTTTTCATTAAATAAAACGCTCTCATCTTTGACCTCCTTCTTCTTTAATATGAGTATAACAAGACTATCATGGATATAAAAAAAGACTTTTGATACACGAAAAACGTGTATCAAAAGTCTGGTACCCAAATCTTGTGGTATGTGCCACCAAGTTAAAATTAACTGAGATTGTTGATGGCACATCAAAACTACTCCCCTTTGATTAACTCTACTTTATATCTTTACTATATGTTTTAAAATATATTTCGTCAATATAATGAAAGAGACCTTTACCACATCTTAGTATTTATTTGATTTTTTATTAAAGCAAAACAATATACCAAGTCCTGATATTAACATGCACATATATAAATAATATGGAACTTGATCGCCTGTAGCTGGAGAAAGCGCCACTGGAGGTACTACAGTAGTTCCTGTTGGAGGTACCACTGGAATATCTATTTTTTCTTCATCAGATTTTTCTTCATATGCAATCAAAATTGGAGAAAGACTAGTAACTCTTACTCTTAATCCATCTGCTTCTAAGGTATATTCAAGAACTTCTACTTCACCTGCGCGAGCACCTTCTGAAATCATATGTGTGATTATAAAATCAAAATCTTCTGCTTTAATTCCTTCTGGATAAGGCAATGTAACATAAATTCCTTCTTCAGGGAAATTATCATGTGTTACAACTTCCCAAACACCTTCAGATGTCTCAACTTTTAATTCTACATCTAAAAGAATTGTTTTCATTTCAGATACATCGAAATTTGCATTTGCCTTCAATGCACTTTTAATCATTTCATCTTCAATTGCATCAACACTATTATATTTCTCTTCAATACCTTCTGGTACTTCTGTTACAGAAGATACGATGTCAACACGTGCAGACACACCATTCATAATGCCTGGGAGAACTACTTCCTGCGACACCATAGTTGTTTCAATCGTTTCACGACTCAACTCAACACCACAGTCCTTACAATAGATAACTCGATCATAAGAACCATTCTTTGTAGCAGTTGGCTGTTTAATATTTTCATTTACAGCATCATTTTCTGTGTGTTTTTCTTCCCATTCTGCTACTGCAAAATATTCTCTAGCACCAGAAAGATTGTAAATATCATTTAAAGAAACTAAACCTTTTGTTTTTTCTGCTTTTGTTAATAATACATATGTATCAAGTTCAGGATCTTCAACCAATAAAAACATCGTTAAATCTGGATCTCCAATTGCAGGATCTTTTCCATGCTCTACATATAATAATTCAACCATTTCACATGTATACAGAGTCCAACCTTTTAATGTACCGCATGTACGATATACATCTGTAAGACCATCTCCATAAATGTCCATACACTGTTTAAACGCCTTATCATGGTCAATTTCATATACAAAAATTCCAAAACCTTCTTCTTTTACAAGGTTTCCATTATCGATATATGTATAATCGAAATTTCCACCATTGGCAAACATGAAGAGATTACCCCAACTATTCGCAGATCCACCATTTCCACCATTTCCAAATCCTTCATACTGATCTAATGGAATATCTGACCATTTTGCTACGAATACAGTATCCTCTACAGGAACTTTGCTGTTTAACATTTCATTGGTCGTATATAACTTATCTGAAACTGGAGTACGACTAATTTCGTTTCCATTTGCATCAGCTACAAATCTATATTCTAACCATCCTTCTAATGTAGCACCTGATTTCACAGGCTCAGCTTTAAACATCATAGAATATAAGTTCTGCATCTGCCATTTAATACTGTCACCAGTCTGTCTATAGTAATCACCAACGCCTGGGAATTTTCTATCTACAGCCACCATTTGTCCTGTATTATTATCCCACTCCTTGGTTGTAACAGTAATATCTTCACCATATCCTTCAAATACAACATTTGTATAGTAATCAGAGTCATCCCCTGCCCACTGTGCAACAAATATTGTCTGCTCATTTGTAACTTTATATCCTAAAACCTGGGCAGTAGTTAATAAACCAAGATTTGGCACTTCTACCCTCTCAAGCCACGAATGTCCCTGACCATCATTTACTTCTTTTAATGTATATGCAATCCATCCTTCAAAGGAACGATTTGTTGTCCAGAATACGGGATCTTGCACAGAACCATTGATTCCTACAAAGTTTGAATCTTTTGATAATGTATAAGCGATTGTTTTATTTGGTTCAAAGAAATCACTATAACCATTTGTTGCATTACCAAATAAATTTATCGATCCTCCATTTAAATCTAACTCAATCATAGTACCCGATGGCTGTGGATTATTTCCACCAGAGCCTGAACCTGATCCTATATCCCATTGTGCCATAATACAAATTTGGAAATTAGGGAACTCATAATCTAAGATCTGTGATGTTGGCATCATATTTACACCAGGAACTGGTGTTGGTGGTGTATTTGGCTGATTTGATGGTGTACATACCTGCCAGCCCATGAATGTCCATCCTGGATTTGTTGTGGTTGGATCAGTAAATACATATCCGTTACTTCTTAATGTACTTCCTATGTCAAATTGATTACCAATCTGATTTGTTAAAGATCCTGCATAAGTTCCGCCAGTAATCGGAATTTGTCCACCATTGCCAAAAACATCAACCTGAATCTTTGTACCTGATCCACCTGGACCTGGATTAGAACCACCACTCCACTGAGCTAAAAATCCTAATTCCGCATAACCAGATGGAACTTCATAATCTAATACTTCATTTGTCTGATATACTTTTGAATCAATTGGATTCCATGTAACCATTCCATTTGATTCTGATTTTTCACATAGTCTCCATCCATCAAATGTAGCACCATCTGTTGTTTTTACTTTTAAATTACCTATTGTTGCACTAATCTTACTATTTACTGCAAACATATCACCTACGGATTGGAAATAACCACGATCCGTTCCATCCATATTTACAATACAAACCTGTGCATTTGGGTTATTACCAAGAAATACTACATTGACATTATTTGCATTTCCACCTGGACCAGGATTAGAGCCACCTGATCCTCCAGCCCATTGTGCCATGAAACATAACTGGCTGTGTGAATTTGTTACATCAAAGTTTAAAATATCACTAACCTGATATAGAGTAGTACCTAAAGGCTGCCAATCATACATTGGTTTGCCATAACTATCTACCATCGGATTACCTGCATTGTCTCTCATAGCAACCTTTTCACACAAAAGCCATCCTGTAAATGTTGCATTTGGATCTGTGTTGGTTATTGAAATATTTTGAACCAGTGAATTTACCTTTGTACCTATTTTGAAAAAGTCTCCAACACCAAAGCCAACATTATTATTTCCATACACATAAGATAATGTAGTCTGTGCAGTCGGACTACATGACTCAAAAATAAGATTTACCGTATCCGCAGGCACACATGCATTATTTCCAACCGTGTCTCCTGTAATTTGACCATTCCACTGTGCTTTAAACATCAATTCTGTAGAACTAGAAACTGGCACTTGATAATTCAATATGTCTGATACTTGATACAATGTATTATCAACTCTCTGATATCCAGATATTGGAAGACCAAAAGAATCTAACATCAGATTATTGTTATTACTTGCATCAAGCATATAAACCTTTTGAAATAAAGCCCAACCATCAAAAGTTGCATTAGTATCTGTGTTCACAACATCAATGCCATTTATAAAAGAACTAATGGTTGTACCTTTATAAAATGAATCCCCTGTAGACCTAGAGTATCCCATTGGATTATTATCTTTACCTATGAGACTAACTGTTGCATTTGGATGATTTGATTCAAAGGTAATATTAATTGTATCCATTGCTGCAAACGTATGCAAAGGATTATAGGTTATTGTCATTACCATAACTAATAACAACGCTAATAGTTTTGTCCATTTTCCTTTCATAATTATGCTCCTTTTCATTTTTTAATAATATATATTATAAAATATGCTTTAATAAAACACAATAAACAAAAACTCACAGACTGTTATAACATCTGTGAGTTCCATCAAAAAAACTATGTACTTTTATTCCTGTGTAGCCTCTGCTAATTCCTGCAACTGTACAAATGTACCTTCCACCATATTAGAGAATGTACCAATATCTCTATATGCATCATTAATGATATCCTTGCAATTTTGTGTTTCTGCGGATACTTCCTCTGAAGAAGCAGATAAGGTAGCAATACTATCTACAATCTCTCCATTTGCTATTAATACAGCCTCTACTTCCTGTGACATAGTATCTACTTCCACTTCAAGTACATCCATACCTGTTCCAACTTCTGAAAAACTGTTTGTAACTTCTGTTACTTTTTGTCTCTGAATCTCAATTGCAGTTACAGATTCTTCAATGCCTTGCTGTGTTTCTTCTGTAACAGATTTTAATTCATTAATAATTTCTGTAATCTTTTCTGTAGAAACTTTTGTTTCTTCTGCAAGTTTACGAATTTCATCTGCAACGACTGCAAATCCTCTACCAGCTTCACCTGCACGAGCAGGTTCGATACTTGCATTTAAAGCTAACAAGTTCGTCTGAGAAGAAATATTTAAAATAGAATCTGTAATACCAGATACTCTTTGTACATTTGTTACTAACTGTTCTACCGTCTTTGAAATCATAGCTACATTTTGATCTACCAAATCAGACTGCTTCTGCAAATCATCTGCCAATGTCATACCATTCGAAATAACATTTTTTAAATTATCTGTCGTATTTCTTGCATTCACTGCAGAATTATTAGTATTTTCCAAACGGTACTGAATATCTGATGTTTTATCTGCCTGACGATTTACTGCTGTTGCTGTGCTTTCACTACTTTCCGTAATCCCTATCATGGAAAGATCTACAGTACTCATAGATTCTTTTACACCATCTAATCCAGTAATAACTTCTAAGAACTCATTTGCAACCTTTTCTACAATGGTAGATACTTTTTCTGCAACCTCTGCTCTATGAGCAGCCTCTTTTACAATCACTTCTCTGTCCATTTCACTAAATTCGTACAAAATAGTAATGGCTCTATATGAACCAAAAATACAAATAACGAAACCAACTGTAATAAGATTACCATAATCAAATAAAACTTCATTACCACCAGCTCGTACAATTCCACATTTTAATGCACATATGATAAAAACAATCAAACATCCTGTTCCTACTATGATAGAGTTCAAATATAACATAAAACCAATCAACGCAGGGAAAGCTAGTACCATCGAAATTACTCCATTATTCATAACCAATAAAAGATATGAAATTAAAAATGTAATTGCAAAGAACAACATTGCTTTCTTAGTTTTTCCTTTTAACTTACACATAATCGTATTTGCAACTGCGATAACCCCATATATTCCACAACGAACCTGCCAAAACGAAGTCGCTGTACCACTATTTGCGTTTGTAATCTCCGTAGCAATATATGCAACATAACAAACAGCCAAAATAACCGTCATTGCATTATTTGCCATCTGATATTGTGCAGGTGTTAATTGCTTTCTCTTAATGTATTTTCCCATAGATTTCCCCCCTAAAACCTTATATATAGTATCTTAACTTGTATACACAATAAAGTCAATTTATTTCCCTTCCAAACAAATTTCGCACAATTTATTAATCTAACATCTCATCAATAAAAATCCCATATCCACTTGTTGGATCATTTATTAGGACATGTGTCACAGCGCCAACTAATTTTCCATTTTGAATAATCGGTGAACCAGACATTCCTTGAACAATACCGCCAGTTAATTCTAAGAGCTCTTCATCTATAACTTTAATATGAAGTCCCTTATTTGAATTTACTGCAAGATAGTCCACATAAGTAATTTCAATATGATAATTTTTTCGTTGACCAGATATATCTGAAATAATTTCCGCTTCACCAACTTCTATTTCTTGTTTCGCACCAATTTGACATAATTCTATGTCTTCATACGTATCTTTGTCTTCTTCATCTATAGTTCCATAAACACCCTTTCTTGAGTTGTTGTTAACGCTTCCAATATGATTATTAAACCCATATTTAACAATCCCTTTCACCTCACCAGGTTTACCAACCTCACCTTTTTGTATTCCAACAATGTTTGAAACATAAATATCTCCCCCTTTTACCGCTAATATTTCTTTTGTTTCACCATCTCCCATGCCATGACCTAAAGCAGCAAATCCTCCTTCTATGGTAACATAAGTTATCGTACCAACCCCTGCTAAGTCATCCTTAATCCATATTCCTAGCATATATTCTCCGCTCTTCGCTTTTACAGGCGTTAAATATTCCATTCCCTTCTCACCATTTCTTGTAATAGAAAACGCTAATTCTTTACCATTGGATTCCTTTATTATATTTATCATATCTTCTTTTGAGTCTATACTCTGCCCATCTATTTCAGTTATATAGTCACCTGTCCTCAAATGATAACCTGCTGGATTCACAAAAATCCCTTCTGCATTTTCAATCTCACATGTATCTATTACAAAAATGCCATCTGACAATGTATATATTCCTACTATTTTCCCCAAGGGATAAACCTCATCCAAATTGGGTATACTTGCTTCTATCTCATCATGTATATCACAATAAAATTCATTATAAGACAAACGATAGGATAGTACTAAAAAACAAATGATATATATAAACGATAAATTCTTTGATACTCGATAAAAAAAGCTCCGCATACTACTCTCCTTTACATAGAGCTAGTATGCGGAACTTACTATTTTTTCATTCTCGCCAATTCTTTCATTTCCTGAGCATTTTTTACTACTGCATCAGTGATTTCTACACCACCTAACATACGTGCAAGCTCATGGATAGTTTCATCTTGATTTAATTTATAAATATTTGAGCGTGTTATGTTGTTTTCTACGGATTTTTCAATTAAATAATGTGCATCTGCCATAGCTGCAATCTGAGGAAGATGTGTAATACAGATTATTTGATGATTTCTACCCAAAACATTCATTTTTTCAGCGACCATTTGTGCTGTACGACCACTAATACCGCTATCAATCTCATCAAATATCAATGATTCGATTGCATCAGCATCTGCCATTACAGTTTTAATTGCCAACATAATACGAGACATCTCTCCACCTGAAGCTACTTTTGCCAATGATTTTACTGGCTCACCAGGATTTGTAGAAATCATAAATTCTGGATTATCAAAACCATTTGCACTATATGCACCTGCTTCTCCAAACTCCATTGTAAATGTAACATCTAAAAAGTTTAAATCCTGCAATGCACTTGTAATAGAATCACAAAGAGCAACAGCTTCTTTTTTACGAATCATGGAAATATCTTCACAAAGAGACTTTACTTCCTGTTCTTTTGTATGTAGTGCATCTAAAAGTTTCTTCAAATAAGCATCATAGTCATTTAAAACACTTACCTTTTCACATTTCTCTTCATAGAGATTCAAGATTTTATCAATTGTATTTCCATACTTAGACTTCAAATGATTAATCAAATCTAATCTCTTTTCTACTTGATAAAATGTTTCTTCATCAAAATCTGCATCTGATATATATGCAGATAATTCATGATTAAAATCATGTAATAAATTTTCAATCTCTATAAGCTGCTCTTCCATATCACCAATTGATTTATCATAACTCGATACACTAGAAATTTCACGAAGAGCACGACCAATTAATTCTGATGCACTTTCCCCTTGTCCATCAACTGCTTCATGTGCATGTCCTACTGCTTCCATAATCTTTCTGCCATTTGAAAAGCGTTTAAAATCTTCTTCCAGTTCCTCATCTTCTCCAATATGTAAATTAGCATCTTCAATTTCTTTGATTTCAAACTCTAAAAATGATAGTTCACGTGCACGTTCTTCTTCATCTTTATTTGAAGTTTCCCATTCTTCTTTTAATTTTTTATATTCCGAAAATACTACAGATAGCTGTTCTTTCTTTTCGACAATTTGCTGTTTTGCATACATATCTAAAATATCAAGATGTTTTTTTCTTGATAATAAGGATTGATGTTCATGTTGTCCATGAATATCAATCAAAAGAGAAGAAACTTCCTTTAATACTGAGGCAGATACAGCCTGCCCATTAATGCGAGCTACTGCTTTTCCAGAAGTGATTTTACGAGTCAATATCACCTGATCATCCTCTGCATCAATATCAAATTCAGCTAATTTTTCTTTCACTTTTTCATCATCTACCGAAAAAATAAGTTCTACTAATGCTGGTTCTCCATTTTCCTTCAGCATTTCTTTTGGCACTTTCTGTCCAAGAGCCAAATTAATTGAACCAATAATAATAGATTTTCCTGCACCTGTTTCACCAGTTAAAATATTTAGCCCTTCTTGAAATTCCACCTCTGTCTCATCTATAAGAGCCAGATTCTTCACATGTAGGTTTTGTAACATATACGCTCCTTCTACTCTCCTCAATGCATCAAAAAGACCCGCTTACGCGAGTCCAAAGTTACTGTTCTACAATTTTGCGAAGTTTTTTCATAATTGCAACAGTATCTTCTGTTGTTCGAATTGCACACATAATTGTATCGTCACCTGCAATCGAACCTACAATCTCATGAATATTCATGGCATCAATGGATGCACATACAGCACCCGCCATTCCTGAAACTGTTTTTATAACAAGGATATTTTGTGCTACATCCATCGACACAAAACCATCTCGCAACACACGTACATACTTCTCAGACATATTTTCTACTTTATCATTCAATGCAGCATACTTTTGTCTGCCATTCTCTGTAGAAATCTTTGTCAGCTTCATCTCACGAATATCTCTAGACACAGTCGCCTGTGTTACTGCAAAGCCATCATCTATCAGATGTGCTAGCAATTCTTCCTGAGTCTCTATATCAATTTTACGAATTAATTCCAATATTTTGGATTGTCTCTTGGTTTTCATCCAATCCTCCTAAATTACTGCCCATCTTCTTACGAAGAATCTCTAAAAAGCTTTTTCTCTTCAATCTAGCAATCGAAATCGTATTTAACGAACGAGAAACTGCATAACGCTCTCCTACACGAAGTGTTTCCACTCTATCACCATCACAGCTGACATAAGCTTCTTCGTCCATAAGATAACGTCTCGTACCCATCTCAATTTCAATCAAGTCATTTGAACTAAATACAATACTTCTTGCATTTAAACTATGTGAATTAATCGGAGTCATAACTAACATCTGTGCCTTTGGATTTACAATTGGCCCCCCCGCTGAAAGGTTATAACCTGTAGATCCAGTTGGTGTTGATACAATAATACCATCGGCATCATATGTAGCCAAAAACTCACCATTAACATATACATTCATTCTTAAAACCGCCAAATCACCCACACGGTGAATAACGATATCGTTTAAACCGTACACAATTTCTTTTGGATTCTTTCCACCTTCAATCATAATACGATCTTCAATAAAATACTCCTCTGCCATTAAATGGTCAATCGCATCAAACACATCATTTGCTTCTAATTCACAAAGATATCCCAATGTACCGATATTAATCCCTAGTAAAGGAATATGATACTCCATCACTTTTGCTGCAGATCGAATCAATGTACCATCTCCACCAAGCACCATAATACAATCTGTATCTTTTGGCATTTTCTCAAAATTAATATCTGCATATTCATCTAGTCCTTCGTATCCTTCAGATAACGCAACTGCATAACCACCCTTTTGAGTGATATAATCTACAATTTTATGTGTAAGAACTAACTTTTTATCTTTATATGCATTTGTGATAATAGCAAATTTTTTCATACTACTATTTATCCAGACTTCCATGGGCAGCTTCTACAACTGCATGAAGATCAACGGATTCCTCCTTTTTCGGATTGTCGTCTTTCTCAATATATACCAAATATTCAATATTTCCTTCTGGTCCTTTAATTGGAGAATATTCCAGATTAAGAATCGAAAAACCATTTTCCAATGCAAATGTTAAAATCTTTTCAATTACTTCTTCATGTACACTCTTTTCTCGTACTACACCCTTTTTACCAACCTTTTCACGTCCAGCTTCAAACTGCGGTTTAATTAAACAAACCATTTGTCCATGAGCTTTTAGTAATGCTCTTGCTGGCCCAAGTACCTTTGTAAGAGAAATAAAGGAAACATCTACAGACGCAAAATCCAATGCATCATCTATATGCTCTGGTGTTACATAACGAATATTGGTTTTTTCCATACATACAACACGTTCATCCTGACGAAGTTTCCATGCAAACTGTCCATATCCAACATCAACTGCATACACCTTTGCAGCACCATTCTGAAGCATACAATCTGTAAACCCACCTGTTGATGCACCAATGTCCATACAAATCTTTCCATCTAAGGTGATTCCAAAATGCATCATGGCTTTTTCTAACTTTAAACCTCCACGACTCACATATTTTAAGGTATTTCCATGAATCTCTATATTACAATCGTCAGGAAACATAGAACCAGCTTTATCCTCACGATTATTATTTACAAATACATTCCCTTCCATAATCATAGTCTTTGCTTTTTCTCTCGAAGGAGCTAGACCACGATTTACTAATAACACATCTAAACGTTCTTTCATATGATCCTCTAATTCATTGTTTTATAAATATCTAATACTTTATTATAAACAGAAAGTACATCAATACCAATATCTTCTTTCAATTTATCTACATTACCATGTTCAACATAAGCATCTGGTATTGCTATAATCTGTACTTTTAATCCTAAATCTTGCTCACTCACATAAGAAGATACATGCTCACCAAAACCACCACTTGTAACATTTTCTTCCATCGTTACTAATAACTTATGGGATTTAGCTAAGGATGTTACCATTTCTTTATCAAACGGAGCTGCAAAACGTGCGTTAATCACAGTTGCATCAACACCATCTGCTTTTAGCTTTTCTGCAACCATTTCTGCCGTTTCAACCATACTGCCAAGGGCAAACAAAGCAACACCTTCACCCTCTGTAATCACTTCCGCTTTACCAAACACTATTGGAGCACGATGTTCTTTTAATCCATCATATGCTGTCCCTCTAGGATATCGTACTGCAATCGGTGTTTCAAAGTTCACAGCAAACTGCATCATGTCGGCCAATTCGTATTTATTTTTTGGTGCCATCAAAGTCATATTTGGAATTGATGACAAGTAGGATACATCAAAAATTCCTTGATGTGTTTCACCATCACTACCTACTAATCCTGCACGGTCAATCGCAAATACTACAGGTAAATTCTGAATACATACATCATGCAATACCTGATCATATGCCCTCTGCAAGAACGATGAATAAACTGCAAAAACTGGTTTTAAACCACCTTTGGCTAAACCTGCAGCAAATGTGACCGCATGCTGCTCTGCAATCCCTACATCATAAAAACGCTCTGGAAATTCCTGTGCAAACTTTGACAACCCTGTACCATCTGCCATAGCCGCTGTAATAGCAACTATTTTTTTATTCTTTTCGCCCAACTGGCACATTACCGACGAAATAACATCTGTATAGGTAGCCTTTTCTTTTTTCTTTAACGGTTTACCTGTTTCTAGATCAAAAGGTTCTGCACCATGAAAACGTGCAGGATTCTTTTCTGCTGGCAAATATCCAGCACCTTTCTTGGTTAATACATGTACCAAAACAGGACCATTTACTCGTTTTGCTTCTTGGAGTATCTGAATTAATTCCTTTATATTATTACCATCTACAGGTCCTAAAGTAATAATACCCATTTCTTCAAACAGCATACCTGGAATCAAAAGCTGCTTAATACTGCTCTTTGCATTGCGAATACTATGAATCAATTTGTCACCACAAACTGGAATCTTGTGAAGTGAATTCATAACACCAACTTTCAAATCACGGTAGGCATCTGTCGTACGGAAATTTGCCAAATATTTACTCATGCCACCAACATTTTCAGAAATTGACATATTATTATCATTCAACACGATAATATAATTCTTTTCTATTTGCGAAGCATTGTTTAATGCCTCATATGCCATTCCACCAGTTAGAGAGCCATCTCCAATCACCGATACTACGTGATAATCTTCACCTGTAATTTCTCTAGCTGCCGCAAGACCAAGTCCTGCAGAAATAGATGTAGAGCTATGTCCTGTATTAAAACAATCACTCTCACTTTCATTTGACTTAGGAAAACCACTCATACCACCATACTTACGAAGAGTCTGAAATCCCTCTTTTCTTCCAGTCAAAATCTTATGCGTATATGACTGGTGACCTACGTCCCAAATGATTTTATCTGTTGGTAAATCAAAACAAAGATGAAGTGCCATCGTAAGCTCTACTACGCCCAAATTCGATGCCAAATGACCACCTGTTACAGAAATACTCTCTAACAAAAACTGTCGTATTTCATATCGTAATTCATCAAGTTCTTCTTCTGTTAAGTTTTTTATATCATTCTCTTTCTGTATACGATCCAGTATCATGACATAACCTCATGTTTCTTAACTATTCAGTACCTTCATAGTTAAGATTCACAAACCCATGAGAAAATCAGCTTCGCTGATGGGTTTGTTCACTCTTGAATCACTTTCTTACGCTCAAAACAACAAGTGCTTTAAGCTGTACTAAACAGTTACATAATTCTTATTTTTCTCTATGTATTAAATAAATAATCGTTTCTTTTAAAAACTCACTTTGTACAGGCAACTCTTCTAAAATATCCAATGCTTCCTGTGAAAGTTTCGCAACAGTTTCCTGAGCTTTTTTCAAACCAACCAAAGTAACATATGTTACCTTGTTATTTTTTTCATCACTTCCAATTGGTTTTCCAAGCACTTCCATGGAACTAGTTACATCTAAAATATCATCCTGAATCTGGAATGCAATACCAACTCTGCGTCCGATACATTCCATCTTAAAAATCTCTTCCTCTGTTGCACCACCAAGAATAGCACCTATCATTAAAGAGCTTTCTAAAAGTGCTGCTGTTTTCAATTCAAAGATATAGGTTAAACGTGCTAAGCTAACTTTCTCCACAGACATACCTTCGGTCTCAATATCAACTACCTGACCACCGATCATACCACTTGCACCAGCCTTTTTTGCAAGCACCTGATATGCTTTCAAATAAGAAGGTTTTACTTCTTCGTCTGAAAAAGCTTCAGCTGATATTTCAAATGCATAATTTAATAATGCATCACCTGTCAGAATTCCCATAGCCTCGCCATATACAGCATGTGTTGTTTTCTTACCACGACGATATTCATCATTATCCATTGCTGGCAAATCATCATGTACCAAAGAATATGTATGAATCATTTCCATTGCAGCCATAAATGCACGAATAGCATTTGTGGATACACCATTCTTTTCAGAAAACATCTTATATGCCTCTTCCATCAAAATCGGACGAATACGTTTTCCACCTGCAAGCAAACTATAATTCATTGCTTCATAAATTGTTTGTTGTGTACATCCCACTTCTGGTAAAAAATCACTTATTACTTCTTCCACATGTTTGGCGCGTACACCTAATTCTTCTCGAATATTCATTAGAATTCCTCCAAGGTTCCATCTTCATTCAATAGCAACATTGCTTTTTCCATATCATCTAACATCGCATTAGCAACTTTGATTTCTTCTAATCCATTTTTATATAAATCAAAAGACATATCCAAGGAAGCATCTCCTGCCTCCATCTGTTTAATAATATCCTCAATACGTTCAAAACGTTCTTCTAACGAAATCTGATTTTCTTTACTCATTTTCATTGGCCTCCGTTACCACAGCTTTGATTTTTCCATCAATAATGTGCACTGTAATCTCATCGGATTCTTTTACCTGTGTAATAGATTTTATAGATTTTCCATCTTTTCCTTCTAGATATGCATATCCGCTACTAATCTTTTTAGCTGGCGAATATCCATCCAAAGTACTTGCTAAAACTGCCAGACGATGTTTTCGATTTTGGAATAACCATTCCATTCTATGCGTTAATTTGTCTTCAAAATCCATCAATCGTTTACGGTGATCATCCAATCGACGTTGTGGACTTAAATAGTTTAGCTTGGTATGTTTATGAGCAAGATATTCCCTCATACTCTTTACCTTACGATCCATAGACAGATTCAGTCGCTGTTTCATTTGAGCCAGTTCAATCTGGGTCTGTTCAAATTCAAAAATCGCCATCTCAGCAGCCTGGGATGGTGTAGCCGCACGGGCATCCGCTACAAAATCTGCAATCGTAAAATCTGTTTCATGTCCTACTGCCGAAATAACAGGCACACTGCAATGAAAAATAGCTTCTGCTACCATTCTCTCGTTAAAGGCCCATAAATCCTCAATGGAACCACCGCCTCTACCAACAATAATCACATCCACATCAAGCTGCTCTAATCGTTGTATACCGCTTACAATGCTTTCTTTTGCTCCATCTCCCTGTACTTGTGCAGGACATAAAATAATCTGAACACGAGGATTTCGTCGAAATCCTACATTTCGTATATCCTGAATCACAGCACCAGTTGCAGATGTAACAACACCTACTTTACGAACATACTTTGGAATCGGACGTTTGAAACTCTGATCAAACATGCCCATTTCCTGTAATTCCGTTTTCAATTCTTCTAACTTCTGATACAGATTTCCAGTACCATCTAATTCTATGGATTTCGCAATAAGCTGATACTGACTCTGCATCTCATAGGTGTCTATTTTACCGGTAACAATGACCTGCTGTCCCTCCTGCAAACGAAACTTTAAACCAGAAGGCTGAAAACCACGAAACATAGCACCTTTTAAGACACCATCTTTATCCTTTAACGTAAAATACAAATGTCCAGATCCTCTTTGATAGGTGCAATTTGACACTTCACCCTTCACACTAATTTCATTTAGAAATGGCTCTTGTCGTATCACATTCTGAACAAATTTACTTACATAACCTACAGAATAAACATTTTTTAACATACGAACTTCGCTAATACTCCATTTACAAAGGAAGCCGATTCATCGGTTCCATATTTCTTTGCTAATTCTACTGCTTCGTTGATAGAAACTTTTGCTGGAATATCTTCTTCGTATTTCATTTCATATACAGCTAAACGAATAATCGATAAATCCACTTTACCCATACGTGTAGTTTTCCAACCAGTAGTCGCTTCGTTAATTGCTGCATCAATCTCTGCTACTTTTGCAATAATATCACTACATTTACGATTGATATATTCCAAATGTTCTGGATTAACATGCTCTAAATCTTCTTCCAATAAACCAAGCTGTTCTGTCATCTCTCCTTCTTCGTGAAACTCTACACGAAACAACATCATAAATACATTTTCTCTCAATTCTCTTCTTGTCATATTATATCCTCACTAAATTATGCATCTAAAAAGGTGTCTGTACACAGACACCTTTATTATACTATAAATATTCACTTTTAAAAAGCATAAATCACAATTAATTATCACCCATATCAACACTTGCAATACGAATATTAACAACTGCAACTGTAAGACCTGTCATATTTTCAACTGCTGATTTTACTCTTTCCTGTACTTTTGCAGAAATGTCTGGAATTGCATAACCATAATCAATATTAAGCGCTACATCAACTTTGATTTCTTCGTCCATAACCTCTACAAAGATACCTTTTGAAAGATTCTTCATACCAAGTTTGCTAACGATTTCATTTGTAATATTTCCAGCCATAGAACTAACGCCTTCTACTTCTGTAGCCGCTAGTCCAGCAATAATCGCTACAACTTCTTCGGAAACTCTAACATCACCTAAATCATCTGATTTTATCTGAAAAGTCTTATTTGTTTCTGCCATTTCAATTGCCTCCTGAATATTATTCTCCAATTATTATAACAGATGAAAGTCATTTTGGAAAGACATTTTTACCATCCAAGACCCACTCACCCAATATTTCATTCGACCATTTTAACAAATCTTCATAAGATAAATACGAGCCAAACTGTCGTACACCATGATTACTCGCTAGTTCTTCTGTATAGTCATCCAATAAATACACTTGATGATTACGTGGTCCATTCTCATAGTGACAAACCATTGGTATAACTCCAGTTTGTTCTTCTACAATTACTATTCCGTCCTCTTCTACTAAAAATGTAATCCATGCCATCGCCTCTAACATGCTTAAGGCTTGATCCTGTCCAGATACATAATTTCCTAAGGAATAATAGCAAAGTGCACGATTTCCATTTGTACTTTCAATCCATTCTATAGGCTGTACAACATGTGGGTGAGTTCCAATAATCACATCTGCACCAGCTTCTGTCATCTGCAATGCAAAATCTTTTTGATAAGTAGTTGGTGTTGTTATGTATTCAGCTCCCCAATGAGGACATACAATCACAACATCTGCCACTTCTTTCGCTTTTTGAATATCTGTTAATACATTTGGATGAATTTTTGTAAAATCAATCACACCTGTATTCGTATCCCAATCACATAACATCCCCAAGTGACCTTGAATAGAAGTTTCAATCATTGGAAAATTTGGACCATAGGTATAATTTAAAATAGCAAATGTCACACCTTCTATTTCTAATAAACCAATATCATGATTATTATTTTCTTCATTTTCATACATTCCTACGACAAGCATCTCTGGGTATTGCTTCCAATATTCTATACAATGCAACATACCAGATAGTTTTTGGTCAGCAGTATGATTCGATGCATGAAGAACAACATTAAATCCAGCTTCTACAATAGCATCTCCCACCTCTGTCGGAGAGTTAAAATAAGGAAAACCAGTAAACTCTCTATCATTTCCACCAAAAATAGTCTCCTGGTTAATAATTTTGATATCAGAACAATTCAAATATTCTTTTATCGGTTCAAATAAATGTGCATAATTACGGGAACCATCCTCCTGATACCCCGTTCTTATAACGGATGGATGCAATAGATTATCCCCAATCATCATAAGTGTAATTTTTTGTTCTGTCTCTTCTGTTTCAGTTTCTACAACTTCTATAACATCTTCTATTTCTGTATGTATCTTTTCATTCTCTATTCCAGTCCCTATAGAACATCCTACTAAACAAAACATAAGAAAAAGAACACCAAAGAGCATCTTGTTTCTTAATTCTCTATACATATCTGCCTCAAATCAACTAGTCAATTACATTTCTAACACCAATAATATTTCTACCTGTGGTTGCAGAACTAATTTTTACACCATCTCTGGAATTCGCGGCGTGAACAATTTGACCATTCCCAATATAAAATCCAACATGTGTACAGCTACTACCATTATCACTATAACAAATGATATCTCCTGGCTGAATCTGAGAATAATCAATTGCACGACCTGCACTTGTAAATTGCCCCTGCGGAGTACGACTAATAGAATATCCAAATTCTCTCAAAATTAACATTGTAAATCCAGAACAATCTGTTCCAGAAAGTGATTGTCCACCATGCACATATGGATAACCCACATACTGTAGAGCGTAGTTGATAATCGCGCTTCTAAGCTCCATATTTGATGTATATAATGTAGTTGGCGGCTGTATTACCATCGTTGTATTTTCTACTGCATTTGCCGCATTTTCTCTCTCTTCTAACTCACGAAGTGCTTCTAACTCTGCACGTTCTTCTTCTAAAGTTTTACCATAAATAAATTCTTCTACCACTACAACATAGTCCGCAGAAACATACCCTTCTTTACCATTAATATATGTTACTTTAATCCATTCTTTATCATCTTTTACAACACCTTCTTCCACAATCTGAAGGCGTTCTTCAAAATCTACATAACCAATACGTCCACTATCCGTTGTTGGTTCTGTTCGAACATTCAAACGATCACAAGTCACTTCTATATATCTGGTTACATACTCGTCAATTACTTCTAACGCTGCATCCCCATAAATAAAAAATTCTGCTTTAATATATCCTTCTGCATTTCCAGAAATCACTTTGAACCACTCATCATTCTCGCCAGCAACTTCTAAAATCTGAGCAACAGCCCCATCATAAATCTTACCTACAATTTCAGCATCTGTATTTGGTTCTTTACGAATATTTACATAATCTGAGACATCCGCAATTGCCAAATCTGCATATTCATTATTTTCGTCAACGACTTCCTCTATTTCGGTTGTTTCTGTCACAACATTTTCTGTACCGTCAATCATATCTGTAGAATCAATCCCCCCCTGATTTCCACAACCCACAACACTTAATGCGACTAATCCAAAAATACAAAGCCATATTTTCATTCTTCTATTCATATCTTTTGCACCTTTTATCAAACAATTATCATTAGTTACCATATCTTAACAATAAAAAAAGACGCTATGAATGTCAAGTCTCATAACGTCTTTTATTATTATTTTACATGTTTAAATCAGATTAAACTGTCTGGTTTTTCGCAACAAATACCTGGAAAGAATCTGTTCCTGATAATGCTTTGTTAGCTGAAATTGTAACGTTCTTATCTGTGATAACGTATTCAAGGTTAGCGCCTTCGCCAACTACTGTATCCTGCATTAATACACAATTTTTAACTTTTGCACCTTTAGCAACTTTAACGCCTCTGAAAAGAACTGAGTTTTCAACTTCACCAACGATAACACAACCATCAGCAGCCATAACATTAGCAACTTTTGCGCCTTTGATATATCTTGTTGGGTTGTCATCACGAATCTTTGTCCATACAGGACCTGGTCCAAAGAGACCTTTTAAGTTATCTTCTTCAAGAAGTCTCATATTTTCATCGAAGTAGCTCTTCATATCATGGATATAAGCTACATAACCATCATAGTTATATGCCTGTACATCAAGCATTTCGATCTGTGGAGCAAGAATATCTCTTTCGAAACATGTAAATCCAAGAACATAAGCTTCGTCTACTAAACGAATAAGAAGTTCTCTTTCAATTACATAAACGTTCATAGAGAAATCTACTTCACCATCTCTCTTAGAGTTAACGAAGATCTGTTTTACACGGTTGCCTTCAATGTCAAGTGTGTAGTATAAATCTGTGTTTGATCCAAGAGGTTTTTTGAAGTTTTCAGGAATTTCCTGTTTACGATATACAACAGTAACGTCTGCACCACTCTTCTTGTGAGCATCAAGGATTTCAGCGAAATCCATGGTAGCAACAACGTGAGAATCTGACATTACAACATATTTTTCTTTCTGTGATACGAGGAAGCTCTTAATACTTTCTAAAGCTTCAACACGACCATTGTATACTTTGATTTCTTTCTGTGCATATGGTGGAAGAATATTTAATCCGCCATTTTTACGAGCTAAATCCCATTCACGACCTGAACCAAGGTGATCCATAAGTGAAAGGTAATTTTCACGAGCGATTAATGAAATATTATCGATTCCTGCACGAGCCATGCTAGAAATAACAAAGTCAACTAAACGATAACGGCTTGCAAATGGTACAGAGCCCATTAATCTTTCTTTTACAAGTTCTGGAACTAATCCATCATAGCTATTAGGAAAAATAACGCCTAACGCTTCATTTTTAACAACTGTGTTTAGCATTTTTCTCCCTCCTTAACATCTTCATAAACCTTAGCTGTTGCTGTTACTACTGCATTAGCTCCAATCTTTAAGCCAGGACCAACGTGTGCAACGTCACCCATGCCACCTTCTGCTGGATGTTCACCAACTACAGCATTTTCACCAACTTCAACATTTTCGCCGAGGATACAATGTTTAACAACTGCGCCAGCTTTGATAGTACATCCGCCCATAACTACGGCATCTTCTACTACTGCGCCTTCTTCTACAGTAACACCTGCATAAAGAAGTGAGTGTTTAACAGTACCTTTAACATCACAACCATCTGTAATCATAGAGTCTTCAATTACAGCTGTAGGAGCAATTCTATGTCCTGTGTGACCTGTGTTACGGCTATAAATCTTCCAGTTTTCATCAAAGAGGTCGATACCAGAGTTTTCTGGATCAAGAACTTCCATATTTGCTTCCCAAAGAGAACCAATTGTTCCAACATCTTTCCAGTATCCTTCGAAACGGTAAGCATACATGTTACGTCCATCTCTTAAGAGATTTGGAATGATGTTGTTACCAAAGTCGTTTTCAGAGTTTGGATCTGCTTCGTCTTCGATGAGGTATTTTTTCAAAATATCCCAATTGAAGATGTAGATACCCATTGATGCAAGATTTGACTTAGGATTCTTTGGTTTTTCCTGGAATTCTGTAATCTTGTCATTTTCATCTGTAACCATAAGACCGAAACGAGAAGCATCATCCCAAGGCACTTCCATAACTGCTACTGAGAATTCAGCACCTTTTGCTTTATGGAACTGTAAGAAGTCATTGTAATCCTGTTTACAAATCTGGTCACCAGAAAGGATAATAACATACTGAGGATCATATTTTTCAATGAACGCGATATGCTGATAAATAGCATTAGCTGTTCCTTTAAACCAATCAGAACCAGAAGCTTTCTGGTATGGTGGAAGTACATGAATACCACCATAGAGACGATCAAGATCCCAAGGCTGTCCATTTCCAATATAATCATTTAATACGATTGGCTGATACTGTGTCAAAACACCAACGGTATCGATGCCTGAGTTTACACAGTTCGAAATTGGGAAGTCAATAATACGATATTTGCCTCCGAATGGAACTGCTGGCTTTGCGAGGTTCTGTGTCAATGCATATAATCTGGATCCCTGTCCTCCAGCGAGAAGCATTGCAACCATTTCTTTTGCCATACTTAAATTCCCCCTTTTTAATATATGTATCCCATCATCGGATACTGCTAGACTAATAGTACCACAAACATGTAAATATTACTAGTATATTTTTATTGTATACAAGTAATTTATATGAAAAAAGACGAAAAAGATAACCACAATTATCCTTTTCGTCCATATTATTACTAATCTTTAAATTTGATTTCACCTGTTTCCCAATTCATTTCTTCTACAATCGCAAGAGATTCTAACTGGAAACCTAAGTTACGAATAATTCTTCCCCCTGTCTGAAAACCTTTTTCAACCGCGATTCCAATACCTTCTACTGTTGCACCAGCAGACTGCACAATCTGAATCAATCCTTGAAGCGCACATCCATTTGCAAGGAAATCATCAATAATTAATACATGGTCATTCTCATCCAAGAATTTCTTAGATACGATAACCTGATTCTTGTTTTTGTGTGTAAACGATTCTACTTCTGCAGTATACATTTCACCTTCAAGATTAATACTTTTTGATTTTTTCGCAAATACAACAGGAACACCAAAGTGCTGTGCAACGATACATGCAATACCAATACCAGATGCTTCAATGGTAAGAATCTTATTAATATTTTTTCCTTCAAAACGTTTCTTCCATTCTTTTCCCATCTCATTGAATAATTCAATATCCATCTGATGATTCAAGAAACTATCTACCTTTAATACATTACCTTCTTTTACAATACCATCTTTTACAATTCTTTCTTCTAAACAGTTCATCTTTTTCTCCTTTGTTATTCTTCAATCATAAACATCACAATTTTTTCTGGTGTAATCGGAAGTTCTCTATGCCAAACTCCAGTTGCACGATACACTGCATGTGCAATAGCTGGAGCAGGTGTATTAATTACAATTTCACCAATTGATTTTGCGCCAAATGGACCAGTTGGTTCATAACTATGTTCGAATTCTACTTTTCCAGTCATATTCCTCCATCTCATACAAAGGACGCAGAACGGAATTATGCTCTAAGGATGTTTTAAAGCCATCAAATCCACATCTTTTTTGATTATATCATTCTTTTGATAATATAAAAAACCCCAAATTATAAATCGCATATTTTTGACTTATCATAATATCCAACTTTTTAAATTCAAAAGAAGAAATGAAATACAAAGCATTTCATTCCTTCTTTACATTTCAGTTATTCAATTTACAAACAAGCCTATAGAGATCTTTCGTTTTCTCCATCTTGAATTTACTTCTTTTTATATATTTGTTCTGTATGTATAAAGTCATATGGAGTAGTCTGATATACATAATAATTCAAATAATTAAAATACATCAGATTTCCATGTGAGCGCCACTGAAGCAATGGTTTTTGTGTATCATCATCATTTGGATAATAGTTCACTGGCATCTCAATTGGAAGCCCCTTGTTTTTATCACGCATGTATTCTTTATCCAAAGTCATACGGTCATATTCTGGATGTCCCATAACATAAATCTGTTTTCCATCGTCAGAAATAACAAGAAATACCCCTGCTTCATCCGATTCAGCAAGAATACGCAAATCACCATGTTTTAAAATATCTTCCCTTTTAACCTCTGTATGTCTAGAGTGCGGCGCATAGAAAATATCATCGAAACCACGAACTAATGGTATTCTACGATTCATCACATGATGTGGGAATATACCAAACATTTTCTTTTCCAATGGACATTTCTCAATTCCATAATGATAATACAACCCAGCCTGAGCACCCCAGCACAAATGAAGTGTAGAGGTTACATGTGTTTTGCTCCACTCCATGATTTCACAAAGCTCTTCCCAATAATCCACCTCTTCAAATGGCATCTGTTCTACTGGAGCACCTGTGATAATCAATCCATCAAAATTTTGATTTTTTATTTCTTCAAAAGTCTGATAAAACTTATTTAAATGACTCATAGAAGTATGTGTTGATTCATGTGTCGATACCATGACAAAAGACACATCTACCTGAATTGGTGTATTGGAAAGGGAACGTAGAATCTGCAACTCCGTTTCTTCTTTTAATGGCATCAGATTTAAAATTGCAATACTAATCGGACGAATATCCTGATGCATTGCACGATTCTCGTCCATAACAAATATATTTTCCTGTTCTAATATTTCCTTTGCAGGTAAATCACTTTGAATTTTAATTGGCATTTGATCCTCCGAACATCTCTACAAATGTGTCCTCTGAAATAATTGGGACATCAAGAGATTTTGCTTTTTTATTTTTTGACGAAGTAGATTCTACATCATTATTTATCAGATAACTAGTTTTACCAGATACAGAACCAGCTACTTTTCCGCCCTCTGCTTCCACATATGCTTTAAATGCATCTCTGTTTTTAAAATGATGTACATCTCCAGTAATAACAAAGGTTAAATTCTTACATCGTCCATTTTCTGCATCTTTCTTTTCTACCCTCTGCACCTGTACCACAGCAAGAAGATGCTTTAATATTCTCTGATTATTCTCATTTGCATACCATTGTAATATAGAATTGGATTTTTCGCCACCAATTCCATCAACATCTTCAAAGCCAGTGCCCGCTTCCATACGTTCTAAAAATGCTTCAAAACCAAGCGTATTTACAATCTTCTTTGCAGCATCTAAACCAATCATCGGAATACACAACGCAAATATCAAATTAACCGGATGTATATTACGGCTCTTTTCAATCGCTTTATTCATATTTTCACAAGATTTTTCACCAAAACCTTCCAGCTGTTGAATCGTCTCAAAATGCTCTGAAAGACGATAAATATCTGCGAATTCTTTGATATAGCCTTCATTAATAAAACGAAGTATCGTCTGCACGGATAATCCTTCAATATCCATTGCATTTTTACTAACAAAACGACTAAATTTCTGTACATTCTTTGCGGTACAGTCTGCATTTGTACAATGTAGTGTTTTTGTCCCACTTGCACTAATATGAATCCTCGTAGCAGCCCTGCATACTGGACATTCATCTGGAATCTCTACATCTCCTACTGCATCTTTTACCGCGATACATTTCGGTATGATTTTATTTGCTTTAATAACTTCTAAAGTACATTCTTTACCTACACCAAGACGTTCAATCTCACTTAAATTACATAGAGAAGCACGAGAAACTGTAGTACCTTCTATCTGTACTGGCTCAAATACTGCGACTGGTGAAATCGTTGATACCGCACAAGACCATTCTATATATTTTAATTTACTTTCTACCGACTCATCCTGCCATTTAAAAGCATATCCAGCTCTGGTTGCATGATGCCCTGTAACACTTCCTGTAGAAGCATATTCTGTATCATCATAACAAATCACCAAACCATCTACCGGCAAATCCATCTTTCCAGATTCTACACGTTTGGTCCATTTTTCAACTATATCCGCAATGGATTTCCCATCACATAACTCTCTATCCACCACCGTGAATTTCATTTCCTCCAGATAGTTCATTCGGTCTCCCCAAGATATGAGAGGATCATCCATATGAACTAGGGTAAATGCATAGAAATGTACACGACGGTTTTTGACTTCTTCTGCATCATCAAGATTTAAGGTCCCTGCAGCTAGATTTCGCGGATTTGCATATTTTTCGTCTTCATCTTCTATCATATCATTAATTATCGCAAAATCTGAATATGAAATTAGAGCTTCTCCACGAACAACCAGATGTCCTTTGTATGAAATCTCTAAAGGAATACCTTTGATTGATTTTTTCAAATGGGTGATATTCGTCCCCATATTTCCACTTCCACGAGTGAGAATTTTTGTTAGTTTTCCATTGTCATAAGTCAGCACCAATGTACAGCCATCTAATTTCCAAGATAACCAGATTGGATAATCTTCTGCCCATTTTTTCAACTCCTCAACACTCTTTGTCTTTGCCAAAGAAAGAGGCGCAAACTCGTGCTGCTCTTTTTTCCCACTTGTACTTTCATATCCCACATTCTGAGTTGGGCTATTGGAAAGCACATATCCAGTCTCTTGTTCTAAAACTGTAAGTTCATCAAACATAGCATCCCACTCGTAGTTAGACATAATTTCGTCCTGCCCATTATAATATGCCTTAGATGCAATATTTAACTGTTCCACTAGTTCTTCTATTCGCTGTTTCTTTTCTACGTTCCAATCTGTCATTAATTCAAATTCCTATTCTGCACTCTATAAATTTTGTGTTCTTTTTGCCCTTTTGAAACAGACTTCTTCTTATAATCAATCGGTGCACTTGAGGACCCCTCTGTCAACTTCATCAACTTTGCATACTCCTCACCTGTAATTTCACGATACTGACCACTCTTTAAGTCGCCTAATTCAATATTCATAATACGAACACGTTCTAGTTTTTCTACACGATAGCCAAAATATTCACACATACGGCGAATCTGACGATTCAATCCCTGTGTTAAAATAATTCGTATCTTTCGATTCGCAATTTTTTCTACTTTACATTTTCTGGTTGTGGTATCTAGTTCTACCAGTGGTACACCACCTGCCATACCTCTTACAAAACTATCTGATACCGGCTTATTCAATGTAACGATATATTCTTTTTCATGCATATTTCCTGCACGCATGATTTTATTTACAATTTCACCATTGTTTGTCATAAGAAGCAACCCTTCGGAATCCTTATCCAATCTTCCAATTGGATAAATTCTTTTTGGATACTTCATAAAATCGATTACATTATTTTTTTCACGCTTTTCCGCTGTACAAACAATTCCTACTGGTTTATTCAATGCAAGCAAAACCATTTCCTCTTCTTTTTGCACAGATCTTCCATTCAAATATACAACATCTTCTGGCAAAACCTTATCACCAGTAACTGCTATCCTATCATTAATTCGGATTTCACCATTTTCAATTTTTCGATCTGCTTCACGTCTTGAACACACACCTGCTTCGCTTAAGAATTTATTAATTCTTATTCCACTATTTTCCATCTCACACCTCTTGTGCATTATGCTTTTGAATTGAAATAACGGAGACTTAAACCAAGTCTCCGTTACATATTTATTCTATTACATCTAAGAATGAAGATTTGATATATCCAACTTTACTGTCTGTAAACTGAATCTTTGTCCACTCTTCACCATCTTCATCATCTTCTACGCCTAATTTTACAAATTCATCACCATCATATGCATCACCAATCTTATCATACGATGTACCTGGTCCTTTACGAACTCGAACACTTGAACTTGTATCTACACGCACCTTCTGCTCACTAGCTTCTGGCTCCTGTTCTGGTTCATCTGCCGGTTCATCTTCCGGTGTATTCGCTGGTTCATCTTCCGGTGTATCCGCTGGTTCATCTTCCGGCGTATTTGTTGGTTCATCTTCTGGAACATCTGTTGGTTCACCAGTCTCTGTTGATTCTGTACCATCTACACCTTCTGTACTAGGTGCATAAAATACGGTATCTTCCCACATCTGTCTTGTACCTGGAATGGTACGTTTTGTTAACTGGTAAATATCTGTATTTTCTTTAATCAAATTTGAAAACGCAACTTCAACCTCGTTATAAAGTTCTAAATAATCATCCTGTGTTGTAAATTTGCGTAATGCAGTATACACATCTCTACTAATTGGATTTTCTGAATACTGCATATTAAAATCAGAGTAAAGATTATTGATAAACAATCCACCTTCTTCATTCGTTTGTACATAGAACAGCATCATACTAGGTGCTGTCACTTCCTGTCCTGCAAATTTAATATCAAAACGAGCAGCTACAATAAAAGAATCCTTCGACAAACCATGCTTTGTATAACATGTTACATTCTGATATGCATCATAGAACTGACTCATTGTTGTAATATAACTCTGTTCCATTTCTGTAATAGGATATGCAACTTCTTCCAATGTTACAAAATCAGCCGCTACATATGCATCAAAATATACCTGAATCAATTCGTTCACTTCTGCATACGCATCAATTTCGAATTCTGCATCTGGTTCATAATCTTCCCCAGACACCTCAATACTATTTAATTTCGCAATACGTTCTCTATTAAATTCTGGACCAGCAAAGAAAATTAACACTACAACAAAACATACAAACAACGCACCCGCTGCAAAATAGCGTTTGTGTTTGATTACAAATGGAAGTGCTTTTTCTGAAAGTGGTTTTATCTTCTCTCCAATTCCTTTTAAGGCAGGAACAATTTTTTCATTCCATATATTTTTAATTTTATCTAATACGTCCTTCATTATATCCTCCAAATCGAATATCCTCCGAATGCAACCGGCGGGAATTGAACCCGCAGTCGTCAGAGTCGGAGTCTGAAATTTTATCCATTAAACTACGGTTGCTTTTAACGAAATCAGTTTACCAAAGTGCCCTTTAAAAGTCAACCTTGCTCCCCGCTTAATACATCTAAAATAAATCCGAGTTTCCCCATCTCAATCTGACCTGGCGCACTAGCGTTTTTTCCAGCTCCAAAGGTTACACAAGACCCAAATGTTTCTCCTGCTATTCTGGAAATCATTCCAAGTTTTCCCATGGCCATTGTAATTAATGGCTGCTTTGGATATCTTTTATGGAAATGATTTGTTTCTTCCAATAATCTTAATACATCTTCTGAAGAATTTGGCATCATTGCCATTTTTACAATATCCGCATTACTGTGATTCATCTGTTCTAATAACATAAATAACACATCCGATGATGGTGTCTCATGAAAATCATGATGTGAGGTAATTACTTTTGTACCCATTTTTTGCAAAGTATAAATTTCTTCATCTGCATCTTCTGTATAAAAATATTCTACATCAATGAAATCAACCACTTTTGATTCAGCAGCAACCTGATGTAAATCATAAACCTCTTCACTAGAAAGCGAACATTCTCCACCTTGCTCTTTTGAGCGAAAGGTAAATACCAAAATGATATTTTCTACTA
Source organism: Agathobacter sp. (assembly GCA_045633955.1). Classification (GTDB taxonomy): domain Bacteria; phylum Bacillota; class Clostridia; order Lachnospirales; family Lachnospiraceae; genus Roseburia. Next base: position 101,247 of record JAZQZJ010000034.1, read on the forward strand.
ACGGCGCAAGTTCCTGTAACACCTGGCGAACTGCATTGGGACTTTTTGTATCAGAAAAAGCATCTACTCTCCATTCTATCATTTCTGCACCATTGGCAATCAAACGCTTTACTTCTGCAATAATAGCGTTTTTTTCTGAATCCATTACAGAAACACAAATCAATGGTTTCCCATTCCCAATTACTCTATTTTTAACTTTTAACATAAACCCAATCTTCTCCTTTTATCACTACTTAATAATTATACCTATAATATTTCATTATTGCAATGAAATAACGTTGTAAAAAATTGACATTGTGCAAAAAAAAGATTAATATAGATAAATATTTATGCAAACGGATAAGGAGTTCTATTATGAGTTTCAAGTTTTTAAATCAATTACCAACTCCCGAGGAGATAAAAAGAGATTATCCATTGTCACCTGAACTCATTGCTTTGAAAGCACAACGTGACAAAATGGTAAACGATATTATCACAAGTAAAGACAATCGTTTTCTTTTGATTATTGGTCCATGTTCTGCCGATAACGAAGATTCTGTATGTGATTATGTAAGCAGACTTACTAAAATTCAAGATGATGTCAAAGACAAAATTGTAATCGTTCCTCGTATTTACACAAATAAACCTCGTACAAATGGAATAGGTTATAAAGGAATTGCTTCACAGCCAAATCCCGAAAAAGCTCCAAATATGATAGAAGGAACCATTGCTGTTCGTAAAATGCATATTCGTGCAATGTCCGAAAGCGGTCTTACCTGCGCAGACGAAATGCTTTATCCTGACAACTGGGGATATGTAGAAGATTTATTATCTTACGTTGCCATCGGTGCTCGTTCTGTAGAAGATCAGGAACACCGCCTCACAGTAAGTGGTTTTGACGTAGCTTCTGGTATGAAAAATCCAACAAGTGGTGACTTTGGAGTTATGTTAAATTCTGTGTATGCAGCACAACAATCTCACCATTTTGTGCATCGTGGTTATGAAGTAGAAACTTCTGGTAATCCATATGCCCATGTTATTTTACGTGGAGCTGTCAGCAAACACGGAAATACTGTTGCAAACTATCATTACGAAGATTTGATGAGACTTTATGATAAATATCAGAAAATGGATGTTGTAAATCCTGCCGCTATCATTGATACTAATCACTCAAACTCTGGCAAGAAATACAAAGAACAGATTCGTATTGCAAAAGAAGTATTATATAGCCGCAGACACTCAAATGATCTTTATAATTTAGTAAAAGGATTTATGATTGAAAGCTATATCGAAGAAGGTTCTCAAAACATTGGTGATGGTGTATATGGAAAATCTATTACAGACCCATGTCTCGGATGGGAAGATACAAAACGTTTGATCTATGATATCGCAGAAGGCTGTTAAGCCTTCTGCATTTTAAATTTGACTAAGACGAATTACCCAAGGAATAAAATGTGTACTAACCAGACTTTCCATTACACAGCCTGTTACCACTAATAGAATCATAATTATAGCATTTGCTATATTTAATGCAATTCCCCCTCTATTCTGATATGTATAGGAATGTACTTCTCCTCCACCAAGCATCATCATAATTAACGCTCCATAAAATAACCCATGTGGTATTACTGATGCAATTCCAACTACCACTCCAGCTAATCCTAATTCTCTTATACAACTCATTATAAAAAATCCCCAGATAAAACTAAATACACTTACGATTAGAATAGCCAGATAATTTCTTAAAGGAGTAAAACATAAGAGTATTATAAACACGACTAGTTTTATTCTCTCATACAAAATATTCCAAAACACATCATGGAAAAGGAGTTTTGCATTTGCATAACCTTTATATATTTCCAAATCAATCAAAACACTGCTATCTTTTACAATATCAATGCATACATCTGCACTAATAATCCCACATATAAATATAATTGCAAGCATTAAAAAAAACTTTTTCATATTATAAAACCAAACCTTTCCGTCTAGTTTTATAATATGTCCAAGTTTCTTTAAATATGTCTTATTCTTTTATTTTACAAGCATAAGCCAGTATTGCGGCTACCGTCTTGGCATCCTGCATCTTTCCACTATAAATCATTTCTAATAATTCTTTTAATTCGTATGCTTCTACACGAATATCCTCTGCATCATCCAGGCACTGCTTTCCTGGTACTAAATCTTCTGCCAAATATACATCTACCATTTCATTACAAAACGCTACCGTAGTACGAAGATTCAACAATTTGCTCACTTTATTGCTCTTATAGCCTGTTTCTTCTTCTAATTCACGTACAGCACAAATCATGGTATCTTCTGTAACATCATTTCTTGCACCAGCTGGAATTTCAAGCGTATCTCTTTCTAAAGCATTACGATATTGACGAACCATTAAAATTTTTCCATCTGGAAGTACTGGCACAATACATGCAGCTCCCTTTCGATGCGATACAAAATCCCACTCTTCAATTTTACCATTTCCGACATCCATCGTATCTTTGTAAATATCAAGAATAGCTCCTTTATACACTAATTCTCTGTTTAAACGTTTAATTTTATCGCTCATATGTCCCCCCAATATTTCATCTAAAGATATGTAATCATATTAACACATTAGACAAAATTATGAAACGTATTTCTTCTCCAATTCCTCTCTAATCTTTAAAATCAACTCCTGCATCTTTTCACCACAGTTTCTCGCCTTCTTAATCTGTTTCGCATCTAATGCAAGAAGTGATTCCACAGACATAGCATTCAATCGTTCTAAAACCGTAACTGTTTTGGATTTTAACTGCTCATCCTCACATATTGTTTCCATCAAAATATAAATTTCATTAGAACGATTTTTTTCCTTCTTATCCTCTCGTTCAAATAAACCTTTCACCCTAGATTGTGAAAGCGAATACTTTTCTGCCACCTCCTTGAAACTTGCACCCTTCAAGCACTCTTCATAGATTGCTCTGTTGCGTTCTTTTTCTGCCTTCATATTTTTTCCTCCATTAAATTGTAATCTAAGTTTGTCTCACTTTTACAACCGATTGTAACTAGAAACTTACCCAAAATCAATAATAAAGGCATCATAGACAATAAAAAAAGACCGAATTTCTAAAAATAGAAATTTCGGTCTTAATTTTTTCTACTTCGCGTAATCAATTACGCGGCTTTCACGAATTACATTAACTTTAATCTGGCCTGGATATTCAAGTTCAGACTCAATCTGTTTTGAAATGTCACGAGCCATAAGTACCATGTCTGCATCGCTAATCTGTTCAGGAACTACCATAATACGAATCTCTCTACCCGCCTGGATAGCAAAAGATTTTTCTACCCCTTTATAACCATTTGTAATATCTTCTAACTGTTTCAATCTGTTAGAATATGTTTCCAAAGTCTCTCTTCTAGCACCTGGTCTAGCTGCACTGATTGTATCTGCAGCCTGTACAAGACATGCAATAAGAGAATTTGGTTCCACGTCGCCATGATGTGATTCTACTGCATTAATCACAAGGGCTGACTCTTTATATTTTTTACATAATTCTACACCAAGCTGAATATGTGAACCTTCCATATCGTGGTCAACTGATTTACCAATATCATGTAATAAACCAGCACGTTTCGCAATACGTACATCTTCACCAATTTCAGCAGCAAGTAATCCTGTAAGCTGTGAAACTTCGATAGAATGTTTTAACGCATTCTGTCCATAGCTTGTTCT
>JAZQZJ010000035.1:0-14507 GCA_045633955.1 Agathobacter sp.
TGATTTAATAGGTGATAATTTTGATAAGTTAAGCATAGAAGAGGCAAATTTAAAGACCTCTCCTTATTATGTGCTCTTAGAAAAGAGCGGAATTTGCACAAATATGGCACAAGCATATATGTTTTTGTGTACACAGGCAGATATTGCGTGCGGTACAGTTTTGCATACGGGTGGTAGCGGTATGCATATGTGGAACATTATTCAGATAGATGGAAAATATTATTATTGCGATCCTACCTGGGATGCAAACACATCTCTAAAATATTTTGGAATTACAGCAGCGGACCGCGCCAGCTGGGCCGGCGAGTATTCAGCAGAAGAGGGGACAATGCTTTCTGTAACTATTCCTGAAAAATATGAGGTGTCTGATTCTCGTTTTGAAGTATTAAGAGAAAAATTGCCAGTAGAAATATCGAAACTAAAAGTAGATAAAGCATTACAGACAATTACGTTTGTGGGATATGAGTACGAATATGTCTTTGAATGCGTCTTTTAGTTGAAAAATCATGTGTTTCATGCTATATTTTATAAGTTAGACTGAGTAATAATATGCATGAAATGGCAAAAGGAGATAGAAAAATGAAATTAGGTATCGTTATAAATTGACGATTTCGATACAAGTTTCTATATCTCTATAAAGTCCGATAAAGCTTGATATTTCAGGGGTTAGAACGATTTATAGAAAGCATAAAAGTCGATATATCTTTATGTAATTACTACGGAAATTGGTACGTAGATTTTTGGGGAAGTTACGAAAAGATGAAAATAGGTGTTATATGTGCCTTCACGAGCAAAACCTATGCACAATGCGTGCATAGGTTTTTTATATTTGTTTTCTATACTCCATAGGTGTACATCCGACAATTTTTTTAAACACATTATGAAAATAAGACTGGCTGGAATAGCAAAGGTAGTTGCTGATTTCACTAAGACTTTTGTTGGTGTATTTTAGAAGACTTTTTGCTTCCTGAATGCGGGCATGGGTAATGTACTCACCGATATTAAAGCCAAGTTCTTCTTTAAATTTATTGATTGTGTAGGCACGACTCATACCCAGCATTTCTGCGATATCCTGTACCGAAATCGGTTCATTGATATGCTTATTGATGTACTGGATACAGGAGAAAATTTCAGGAGAAACACCCTCTGGAATCTGTACCTGGGCAACGCGATTTGCAAAGTCCATAAGCATATTATATTGCAGCGCAGTGATGGCTTCCACTGATTGCAGATGTTCACATTCTCTGGAATAGGCGTCAATTAGATGGTAGGTCTGTTCGACATCTAAACCACCAGGAATGGCACCACTTTTTCCTATCATGGCAACTGTGCCGAGAAATAGGTTTTTTGCCTGACGAAGAGGCGATTCCCCTACTGTGCCTTCATGAAAATCTTCTGTTTTTACAAAAGAAAGCAAATGTTCTTTTAATCCAGCTGCGTTTCCCTTTCGAACAAAATACAGCATCTGTTGTTCAAATAAATAGGTTCCGTGAGAGATTTGCTCTTCTCTTTCCTGATAGGTGTTTTCTACCTGTGTAGTAGCGATTTCATCCTGATATTTTCGTTCGGATATTCCAAAGTGTTCTTCAATCTGAATGACCTCATGATTTAGCGTGTAGTGTAGATATGCCATTAAATTCATAAAGTGGTAATAGGTTTGTTTTGGAAGTGTTGGTCCTAACAAAAGATAGGCATCATCTTCTGGCAGATAGAGCATACCGAAATATCCTGCTTCATCAGAGGTATAGATAGCAGGGGATTTTGGAGATGCCAGTAAGGAGTTGTAAATCGCTTCCAGCGCAAGATAGGAAGTAGGAAATCCAACAGAGTAAACCATATCATCATTTTTATAATAAGCAATAGGCAAATAATGTACTGAGTAAAACAAATCGCAAAAAGTCTTATAATCCATCATAAAAACCACCTCAAAAGATTTATTTACAATATTATAGATTTTATTACAATATTTAGCAAGTGACAACTGATATAATAAACCCATAATAAGGATTAAAATGCCAAAATCATATAAAGGAGAAGGAAAGCATGATTTTAGATTTTAATGATGATTGGACATTTGCAAAAGAGGGTGGCACTCCGATTACGGTTACGCTGCCACATGATGCCATGCTTTTGGAAGAAAGAGATGGAAGCTGCCGCAATGGTGTGAATTCTGGTTATTTTCCAGGTGGCAAATATATTTATGAAAAGGAATTTGATATATCAGATAAGCATCTTGGTAAATCCATAGTGCTTCATTTTGAAGGGGTATATCAGAATTGTAAAATAGTTTGTAATGGGGAAGAGGTTTGCCAGCATAAATATGGCTATACCGCGTTTGATGTGGATATTTCCAAGCAAGTTTGTGCTGGAAAGAATAAGCTGTCAGTGTTTGTAGACAATTCTTTGGAACCAAACTGTCGTTGGTATTCTGGCTCTGGCATTTATCGTCCAGTACAGCTTTTGATAAGAGAACAGGAGCATATTGAAACTGTACATATTAAGACATTATCTTACAATCCTGCACGTATTCAGGTAGATGTAGAAACCAATGCAAAAACAGCGGTTACAGTAGAGGTTTATGATGGTGAGACGCTGGTTGCCGCATCTCAACCTGGTGTAATCGAAGTTCCACATGCCAAGCTTTGGGATGCAGAACATCCAAATCTGTATACCTGTGTTGTTAAGGCAGAAAAAGATGAAAAACAGATATCCTTTGGTATTCGCAAACTAGAATGGAGTGCGCAAACAGGACTTCTTGTAAATGGAGAAAGAGTGTTGCTTAGAGGTGGTTGTATTCATCATGATCATGGTGTATTGGGTGCCTGCGAGTTTTATGATGCAGAGGAACGTCGTATTCGTATTTTGAAGGAAAATGGATTTAATGCTGTGCGAATTGCCCACAATCCAGCTTCCCAGATTACCCTGGATATTTGTGACAAACTGGGTATGTATGTGATGAACGAAACCTTTGATGGCTGGTATGTTCCAAAAACCTATCATGATTATGCAAGATGGTTTGAGAAAGAGTGGATGAAGGATTTAGCTGCCATGGTGGAATCTTCCCGAAATCATCCTTGTGTCATCATGTATTCGACTGGAAACGAAGTATCCGAAACTGCGACGCAAAAAGGTGCAGATGTATGTAAGATGCTGACAGATTTCGTTCACACCTTGGATGACAGCAGACCAGTAACAGCAGGTGTCAATGTATTGTTAAATGTGTATGCCAATATGGGCATGGGCGTTTATAAAGATAAAGGAGATTACAAACCAGAACCGTTACCTAAAAAAGGCGGTTATAAAGAAAAGAAGACGGGCTCTGCATTCTTCAATGCCATGGCACAAAAACTGGGACCACTCATGTTTTTTATGAGTGCTGGTAAAAAAGGGGATAAAGCCTGTCTTGGTGCGGCTGAAGGCTTGGATATTTTAGGACTTAATTATGCATCTTCTAGATATGATGAAGATGCAGGGAATTACCCAGAACGAATGATGGTTGGTAGTGAGACTATGGTTGCGGACCTTCCATACAACTGGGAGCGTGTAAAGAAGCATCCACAGGTGGTAGGCGATTTCGTGTGGTCTGCTTGGGATTATCTGGGAGAAGCCTGTATTGGCGACTGGACCTATCATTCATATAAGGGTCTGCCACTTTTAGCCGGACAGGGGATGATAGATATTACTGGAAAGCCACTTGCATCGATGTATTTTATGCAGATTGTATGGGGACTTAGAAAGAAACCATTTATTGGCGTGCGCCCGGTTAATCATGCAAAGGAAGCCCCTTCCAATGGAGCATGGCAGTTTACGAACGCCATTGATAGCTGGAGTTGGAATGGCTATGAAGGTACAAAAACGATAGTAGAGGTTTATGCAGATGCAGCTTCCGTGCGATTAACTTTAAATGGGAAAGAGGTTGCTACAAAACCTGTAAAAAAATATAAGGCCATGTTTCAAGTGGCATATGAGCCAGGAACATTACAAGCAGAAGCTTTGGACGAAAACGGAAATGTGATTTCTACGCATAGTCTGACAAGTGCAAGTGAAGAAAGGGTATTAACCGTGAAACCTAGTAAACAATTGTTAGCTGCAAACGGTCAGGACCTATGCTATTTACCTATCGAATTTACAGATAAAGAAGGGAATCTCAAACCTTATATAGAGCAGAGAGTAGAGATTGAAGTAGAAGGAACTGTAACACTTGCAGGATTTGGAAGTGCCCTATGTAAGACAGATGAAGTGTTTGATAAGAACTATCATGACTCTTATCGTGGACGTGCCCTTGCAGTGCTTAGAGCAGAAAATGTGTCTGGAAAGGCAGTTGTCAAAATAAAATCTGCTGGTGTGGAACCAGTAGAGATAACAATAGAGGTACAGTAATATGGAAAAATTCCGTGTATATGGAGCATTTACAAGTGAAGAATCCCAGCGAGAGCGTGAGCATAAAGCAATAGCACGCCGTGTGGCGGCAGAAGGTATCGTCCTTCTAAAAAACGATGGGGTTCTTCCACTTGAAAATAGAAAAATTGCAATCTATGGCCCAGGCAGTCGTATGACAGTCAAAGGTGGTTCTGGTAGCGGTGATGTGCAGGAAAGACACAGTATCACTATTGAAGAGGGCTTATTAAACGCTGGATTTGTTTTTCCAACTACACTTTGGATGGACCGATTCAAAAGTAAATATGATGCAGACGTCGCAGCATGGAGAGAGGATGTAGAGAAAAAAATCAAAGGCTTTACACCGATTCAGACCATGCAGATGTTTGATGTCATTCACGAAAATCCAATGCCTTATCCAGCGTGTACACCTATTTTGGAAGATGAATTGACAGAGGAGACAGATACTGCCATCTATGTGCTTTCCAGACAGGCTGGCGAAGGCAGAGATCGACGTGTAGAAAAGGGAGATTATCTGTTTTCAGATGTGGAAGTGGAAAGCTTGAAGCTGCTATCTTCTCATTATGCAAAGCTGATATTAGTCTTAAATTGCGGTAGTGTTTTAGATATGAGCATTTTAGATGAAGTACGAATTGATGCCGTATTCTTCTATGGTCAGGGTGGTATGGAAGGTGGTAATGCATTCGCAGATTTACTTACAGGGAAAGTAACTCCTTGTGGCAAGCTTACAGACACATGGGCAATGCAGTATGAAGATTATCCAAATGCAGAAACTTTTAGCTATAGAAATGGAAATCTAGAACAGGAAGATTATCTAGAAGGTATCTATGTGGGCTATCGCTATTTTACCTCCTATGATGTAAAACCTCGTTATCCATTTGGATATGGATTATCCTATACCAGTTTTGATTATGAGATGACATCGGTAAAAGTAAAGGACAGTCAGGTGGAACTTGAAGTTTGTGTAAAAAATACAGGTGATTTTAGTGGCAAGGAAGTATTACAGTTATATCTCCAAAAGCCAAATGGAAAAGCCGGCTGTGAAGCTGCAAGCTTGGCAGCGTTTGCTAAAACACAGCTTCTTACACCAGAGGAAGAAACGAAGCTGACACTTGAATTTGATATGAGAGAGCTTGCTACATTCGATGAGAGCCATAGTCGATTCGTTTTAGAAGCAGGCGAGTATGGTTTATTACTTGGAACTTCGTCAGAAAATGCGTCTACTTGTGCAGTAGTGCTTTTAAAGGAAGATGTGGTTGTAGAGGAAGTAGAATCAGTTTGCCCTAAAGAACAGAGCTTTAAAGATATGGTATGTGATTCTGTATATCAAGCTTATGATTTATCACTTCCAAGAATAAAAATGGAAGTTTCTGATATTCAAAAGATACAGCACAACACATGGCAGGAAAAGCGTTCCAAGAAAGTAAATGATATTTTAGAGAAGCTAAGTGATAAGGATAAGATAGGTCTGGTTATAGGTGGTGGCTATTCCATTAAATGCTTTAACAATGTAATGGGAGCAGCAGGTCGCACCTGTACAAAACTTTTGAAAAAAGGTATTCCAAACATTGTTTTATCGGATGGTCCGGCAGGACTGAATGTAAATCAGTCTGTTGTGATTATGAAGGATGGTACTCCTCGATATCCAGATGGTTTGCCGGAGGATTGGAAATGGGGCTGGTTGAAATCCTTTGAACCATTTGTAAAAGCAAAAACAAACAAAGGACGTCCTGTTTATCATTATATGACAGCGTGGCCAAGCGAAACGGTGCAAGCACAGAGCTGGAATGTTTCGCTCTTAGAAGAAGTAGGAAAAGCAGTTGGTCGTGAGATGTTGGAAATTGGTGTTTCCGTATGGCTGGCACCAGGTCTAAATATTCATAGAAATCCATTATGTGGACGTAATTTCGAATATTATTCCGAAGATCCATTGATATCTGGCAAGATGGCCGCGGCCATTTCTCGTGGTGTACAAAGCCACGGCGGTGTAGGCGTAACGATAAAACATTTCTGTTGTAACAATCAGGAAGACAATCGTAATCGTGTGTCCGAGAATGTATCTCAGAGAGCTTTACGGGAAGTGTATCTAAGAGCATTCCGTATTGCTGTGACAGAGGGGACACCTTGGAGTGTAATGAGTAGCTATAACAAGGTAAACGACGTATACGTTTGCAATTCTAGAGAGTTTTGTACCAGAGTTTTACGAGAGGAATGGGGCTTTGACGGTGTACTCATGAGTGACTGGAATGCAACTGAACAGTGTTCACATAGTGAGGCAATAAGTGCTGGAAACGATTTAATCATGCCAGGAAATGGAGCTGTAGAAAAAGCCTTAAAAGAAGCAGTGAAGACTGGAAAACTAAACAAACAGGCATTAAACATTTCAGCTGGACGAATCTTGGAAATGATATTTGCCAGTGACACATGTAAAGGCTTTTAAATCGTTGGGATAGATAAAGGAGCAATAATATGAGCGAAACAGTATTTCCAAAAGACTTTTTGTGGGGTGCAGCGACAGCGGCTCCACAAATTGAAGGCGGATATAGAGAAGACGGGAGAACTCCCAGTATATGGGATGAAATTCCAAAAGGAAAAGTGAAAAATAATGAAAATTGTCATGAGGCTTGTGACCACTATCATCATTACAAAGAGGATGTCGCCATCATGAAAGAGTTAGGGCTGAAGTCCTATCGTTTTTCAATTTCTTGGTCAAGGATTATTCCCCAGGAAGGAGTTGTAAATCCAAAGGGAATCGAGTTTTACAATCATTTAATTGATGAATTGCTAGCGGAAGATATTGAACCATTGATTACGATTTATCACTGGGATTTGCCAATGTGGGCACATGAAAAAGGTGGCTGGAAAAGCAAGAAAATGGTGAGGTTCTTTGAAGAATATACCAAGGTTCTGGTGGATGCTTTTTCGGATAGAGTGAAATACTGGATTACTTTTAATGAACCCCAGTGTTTTCTTATGAATGGATATATGCAGGGTGTTCATGCACCATTTGTGCAGGATTATCTATCTTTGCCAAAGATAACGACCAACTTTATGCTTGCCAATGCAGCGGCAGTAAAGGTGATTCGAGAGAATGCAAAACAGAAACCAAGCATTGGCCTTTCCTTTGCAGCAGGAGCTTTTTTGCCAAAGGATGAACAGGATGAAGCATCGGTTGAAGAGGCAAGAAAGAAATCCTTTTATAAAGGTATGGGAACCATGAATAATCGTTGGTGGATGGACCCAATTATACTAGGAAAAACTGTAACAGCTTATGGAGTGTATCGATTACATAAAAAGGATATGGAAAAGATCCAGGTAAAACTTGATTTTTTAGCGATCAATAATTATGAGGCATTTGATTACGCTGCATGGGGTGGAGATAAGTCTATTGATAAGAGTAAATTACCAAAGACTTTGTTAGGCTGGGTGATTGATGGACGTTCTATTTACTGGACGCTCCGCTTTTTGTATGAACGTTATCAACTACCTATTATGATTACAGAAAATGGTATGGCAAATGATGACCAAGTTGTAAATGGTGTAGTAGATGATAAAGTTCGTGCAGATTTTATGGATGAGTATATTGGTTATGTAAAGAAGGCGATGAAAGACGGAGTGCAAGTTATCGGTTATCACCATTGGTCGCTTTTAGATAATTTTGAGTGGGCAGAAGGCTATGAACCACGCTTCGGATTAGTCCATGTGGATTATATGACACAAAAGAGAACCATTAAGAATTCAGCATATCATTATAAAAAAATCATTGAAACAAATGGAGAGATGTTATAAAGGGAGGAATGTTATATGACAAAAGAAAAGCAGGGCTTATTAAGCGGTGGACTTTGGGACAAAAAGTTCATGGACAGTAAGGTTACAACAGACAAAGTATCCACAAAGGAAAAAATACTGGGACATTTGATTGGTCCTTTAGGTCTCATCTTTGTGGTAAATACCATTGCAGCATTGGTTGAAAAATTCTTTACACAGCAAACTGGTGCTATGTATGGTGTTGGTAATGTGGAAATGATCCAGCAAATGGGTGGTTATTACGAAATAGTGATGACATTTGCAAAAGTTCTAGTTGTAGGTATGGGATTAATAAATTCATGGCTGATTTCAAAGACAGAATCAAGACATGGCAGACTTCGTCCATGGTATTTAATTTTTGGTTTTGTATCGATCATCATTGGATTTTTGATTTTCTTATTCCCTGGAAATGCGCTAGGAGAAAGTTATTGGTACTACTTCTTTGTATTGCTTGTAGCATACCACACCGTTGGTTCTACCTATTTTTATCTGTTTAAGGATACCATTGTTTCTTTGGTAACTCGTGATGCAACCGAAAAAGCACAGCTTGCATTTATCCGTAAGATGTCGTGGACACTGATTTCAGGTATTATCATCGGTATGATTATCAATAGTGTGGTACTTCCAATGTGGTTGGAAAAAGACATCAATGGATATGCAATTCTGATGATTGGTATGTCTCTTGTGGCGATTCCATTATTACTTTTGGAATATTACTACACAAAGGAACGTGTTATTGAAGATGTAACAGAACAAGGTAAAAAGAATGAGACTCAGATTCCATTAAAGGATCAGGTAAAAGCATTAGTTACAAACAAGTATTTTATTATTGTTATGATTCTTACTACCATTGGTGGTATTGTAGATAATTTTAAAGGTGGAAACGTACAGTATTTTTATATCAAATTCTTATTAGGTGGAGCAGAAAACTGGGGTATGTATTCGATTTATCAGATTATCACAGGTGTTCCACTTGGGCTGGGGGCTATTATTGCATATCCATTGTCTAAGAAATTTGGTATTAGAAACATTACTTTTGTAGGTTATGCAATGGTATTAGTTGGTAGTGCATTAGGGCTTTTGTTCCCAAGCAATATGCCGATTGCAATGGCCGCTGGATTTATGCGTCAGATGGGTATGATCCCAAATGCATATATCTTCATCACTATGTTATATTATGCTTATGATGATATTGAATATAAATCAGGTTTACGTTTGGAAGGGCTTTTAGGTGTTGCGATTATTACTGCGATTCAGTCATTAATTTATGCACCATTTGCAGGTGGATATGAAGCTACTATTTTGAAACTTGGATTCGTGGATGTGGAAGGTGTTATGCCATCTTCTGAAGTTGTAAGCTTTATGGTAATTGCATTCTATTTGTTTGACCTTATACTGGCATTGGCGTATTTAGTCCTTTTACCATTCTTGGATGTAGAAAAGAAGTTACCTGCAATTACTGAAGAATTGCAACGTAGAAAAGAAAAATAAACTGGAGAATAAATATGGCAAATCCATTTTTACCATTAAATGAATATATACCAGATGGGGAAGCCCATGTGTTTGGTGATAGGGTATATCTCTATGGTTCCCATGATAGTGAGGGTGGAACACGTTTTTGTGAACGGGACTATGTAGTATATTCGGCTAGTGTCAATGATTTAGAGCATTGGACCTATCATGGAGTATGCTATAAAAAGTCTCAGGATAAGAGAAGTGTAGGAGATAAGTTGGTAGATTACTATGCTCCTGATTGCGTAAAAGGAAATGATGGAAGATATTATCTGTATTATGTGGCAATGGGACCAAATACAAAAAACTTTGGTCCTATGTCCGTTGCAGTAGCTGATAAACCAGAAGGTCCATTTGAATATTTAGGGGACATTCAATATAGCGATGGTTCACCAGTATTAAAATATCTTACCAATGATCCAACAGTTATCAATGACAATGGCAAGATATATCTGTATTATGGCTGGGGCTTGGGCAGAGATTTTAGAAGTAAGGTATTTGAACCAATCTTAAATGTTGTTCAAAATAAGTTGTTTGATCGAAGTGTTTCTGAAATCAAAGCTACCAAACCAAGCATTTTATCCTGTGCAGTGGTGGAATTAGAAGAAGATATGATGACAGTGAAATACGAGCCAAAGTCCGTATTGGATAGTAAAACTACAGCGGATAAGAGGGGACCACTTTATCATCATGCATTTTATGAAGCACCTTCGATTCGAAAGTTTCGTGATACCTATTATCTGACCTATTCATCGGGAGAAAACAATGAGCTTTGCTATGCAACCAGCAAATATCCAGATAGAGGTTTTGAATATAGAGGAGTTTTAATTTCAAATAGTGACCTGGGATATAAAGGTAACCAGAAGCGTTTGGCGGCGGCAGGAACTATACATGGTTCCGTAGAGTGTATCAATGGAAATTATTATATCTTTTATCATCGATGCACACACAACACAGATTTTTCTAGACAGGCTTGCGTAGAACCAATCTATATGAATGATGATGGTAGCTTTTCACAGGTGGAGATTACAACACAAGGTGTTAGTGCTCCTCTTGACGCGAAAGGAAACTTCCCTGCATCAATGTGTTGCAATTTATTTAATAAGAAGACGAAGAATGTGCAGGGAAATGGTCATGGGCAGAGTCAGCCAAATATTACGCATGATGAGAACGGACAGTATATTACCGCAATTTCTAATGGAACAGCAATTGGCTACAAGTATTTTAGGTTTGATGATGCTAGAGAGATTTCTGTGACAACAAGAAATGCAGTTGGCCAAATGCTCGTGTTCACGAATTTGGAAGAGGAGCCTCTTACAGTTATAGAATTAAAATCTGGAGATAATTGGTCTATGTCGAAGAGTAAGTTCGAGCCTATACAAGGAGAATATCCTTTGTATTTTGTGTATAAAGGCAAAGGGAAAATGGAGTTTTTAAGATTTTCATTAGATTAGAACAAACAGGAGGGCAAATGTATTACATAGGAATTGATTTGGGGACATCTGCTACGAAACTCATATTAGTAACAAAGTCCGGTGAGATTGTAAACTCTATCACTAAAGAGTATCCGCTATATTTTCCGCATCCGGGCTGGTCAGAGCAGAAACCATCGGATTGGTGGAGTGCCTGCTTTGAGGGAATTGTAGAGTTGATAAAGGGGCACGATGCAAATGAGATTGCTGGAATCGGCTTAGGCGGTCAGATGCATGGATTAGTTGTGTTGGATGAAACAGATGCGGTGATTCGTCCAGCAATTCTTTGGAACGATGGTAGAACGGAAAACGAAGTAGAGTATCTCAATGACGTGATTGGAAAAGAAAAGCTATCAGCATATACAGCGAATATTGCTTTTGCAGGATTTACCGCACCAAAGCTTCTTTGGATGAAAGAGAACGAGCCAGAGAACTTTGCTCGTATCTCCAAGATTATGCTACCAAAGGATTATATCAATTATTGTCTTACAGGAATACATGCTTGTGATTATTCTGATGCATCAGGGATGTTGCTCTTAGACGTAGAGAAAAAAGCTTGGAGTAATGAGATGCTGGAGATCTGTGGTATCACAGAAGCGCAGATGCCAAAGCTTTTTGAAAGCTACGAAGTAATCGGAACTGTAAAAGCAGAAATCGCAAGTCTACTTGGTTTACCAGCCAATGTAAAGGTAGTTGCAGGTGCAGGAGATAATGCAGCAGCAGCGATTGGAACAGGAACGGTAGGCGAAGGTGGTTGTAATATCAGCCTTGGTACTTCCGGAACCATATTTATTTCTTCCAGCAAGTTCGGCGTAGATCCAAACAATGCACTTCATGCATTTGCACATGCAGATGGCGGATACCATCTTATGGGATGTATGCTCAGTGCAGCCAGCTGTAACAAATGGTTCTGTGAAGAAATCTTAAAAACCAGTGACTTTGTGGCAGAACAGGAACCAATTACGGAAGATAGATTGGGAGAGAATCACGTGTATTTCCTACCATATCTCATGGGAGAAAGAAGCCCAATTAACGATACAAATGCCAGAGGTACATTCATTGGCATGACCATGGATACCAGTCGAGCAGATATGATGCAGGCAGTATTAGAAGGCGTTGCCTTTGCTATTCGTGATTCCTTTGAGGTAGCACGTAGCCTTGGACTAGAGATTAAGAACTCTAAAATCTGTGGTGGTGGAAGTAAGTCACCATTGTGGAGAACCATGTTTGCAAACATTCTTGGCATTCCACTGGAAATTTTAAAGGTAGAGCAGGGACCTGGGCTTGGTGGAGCAATGCTTGCCATGGTAGGTTGTGGCGCATATCCAAGCATAAAAGTAGTAACAGAAGCGATGGTAGAAGTAGATACTGTGATAAATCCAGAACCAGAGCTGACTGCGAAATACGAAATGAAGTATCAGCAGTGGAGACAGATTTATCCAGCATGTAAAGAGCTATTTACCAGAATAAAATAAAAGGGGAACTAACTATGTATTTTGAAAACATTCCAACAATTAAATACGAAGGGCCAGAAAGTCAGAATCCATTGGCCTTCAAATTTTATGATGCAGAAAAGATGATCATGGGCAAACCAATGAAGGAGCACCTTCCATTTGCAATGGCATGGTGGCATAACCTCTGTGCAGGCGGCACAGATATGTTTGGTAGAGATACCACAGACAAGTCCTTTGGTGCAGTACCAGGAACTATGGAGCATGCAAAAGCAAAGGTAGATGCAGGCTTTGAATTCATGCAGAAATTGGGTATCCCATATTTCTGTTTCCATGATGTAGACATCGTTCCAGAAGCAGAGGATATCAAAGAAACCAATCGCAGATTGGATGAAATCTCTGACTACATCTTGGTAAAGATGCAGGAAACAGGTATCAAATGTCTTTGGGGTACAGCAAACATGTTTGGTAACCCAAGATTTATGAATGGTGCAGGCTCTACAAACTCTGCAGATGTATACTGTTTTGCAGCAGCACAGATTAAAAAGGCATTGGACATCACAGTGAAACTTGGCGGAAAAGGCTATGTATTCTGGGGTGGACGAGAAGGCTATGAAACACTTCTTAATACAGATGTGAAATTTGAACAGGAAAATATCGCAAAGCTTATGAAGATGGCGGTAACTTATGGCCGTTCTATTGGATTTGAAGGAGATTTCTATATCGAACCTAAACCAAAGGAACCAATGAAACATCAGTATGATTTTGATGCAGCTACTGCAATTGGATTCCTTCGTCAGTATGGATTGGATAAGGATTTCAAGATGAACATCGAAGCAAACCATGCGACACTGGCAGGACATACCTTCCAGCATGATTTACGCATTTCAGCAATTAATGGCATGCTTGGTTCCATCGATGCAAACCAGGGGGACTACCTCTTAGGCTGGGATACCGATGAATTCCCATTCAACGTATATGAAACCACTATGTGTATGTACGAAGTATTAAAAGCAGGTGGACTCACAGGTGGCTTTAACTTTGATGCAAAGACACGTCGTCCAAGTTATACACATGAAGATATGTTCCACGCTTATATTTTAGGTATGGATGCCTTTGCTTTAGGTTTAATCAAGGCTGTTAAGATTATTGAAGATGGTAGAATTGATGGATTTATCGAAGAGCGCTATGCAAGCTACAAAGAAGGCATCGGTGCTAAGATTCGAAACGATGAAACAACTTTGGAAGAACTTGCAGCTTATGCAGAAAACATGGGTAGTGTAGCGCATCCGGGCAGTGGACGACAGGAGTATTTAGAAGGTATTGTGAATAGTATCTTATTTGGATAGAGTTATATATTATAGAAAATCTTGAAATATAAGCATTTTTGAAATTTACATTTTTTCTTCTTCATGTTATAGTAATTAACGGCTATTTACCAATTCAAAGAACCAAGTATTTACAAGCCCAAGAGGCAAAAGGAGATAGAAAAATGAAATTAGGTATCGTAGGTTTACCAAACGTAGGTAAAAGTACATTATTCAATGCATTAACAAAAGCAGGAGCAGAATCAGCAAACTATCCATT
Source organism: Agathobacter sp. (assembly GCA_045633955.1). GTDB lineage: Bacteria > Bacillota > Clostridia > Lachnospirales > Lachnospiraceae > Roseburia. The sequence goes on from JAZQZJ010000035.1 coordinate 14,228, forward strand.
CTGTACCATCGATCCAAACGTAGGTATCGTACCTGTACCAGACCATAGATTAACACTTCTTGGAGATTTATATAAGACTAAGAAAGTAACTCCAGCGATCATCGAATTCGTAGACATCGCAGGTCTTGTAAAAGGTGCTAGTAACGGCGAAGGTCTTGGTAACCAGTTCCTTGCAAATATCCGTGAAGTAGACGCAATTGTACACGTTGTACGTTGTTTTGAGAACTCGAACATTGTTCATGTTGATGGAAGCATCAATCCAGTACGTGATATTGAAACA
>JAZQZJ010000036.1:0-2173 GCA_045633955.1 Agathobacter sp.
TGGAACACGGCCTTCAATTGCTGCGATATGAGCAACTGGAGTTAAGTCCATAACTTCCTGTACAGATGATTCACAAAGCATAGCACAACCTGTCTGACGACAAGCCATAACGTCTGAGTGATCACCGAAAATGTTTAATGCGTGTGTAGCTACACAACGCGCAGATACGTTAACTACGCCTGGAAGTCTTTCACCAGCGATTTTGTAAAGGTTTGGAATCATAAGTAAAAGACCCTGAGATGCTGTAAATGTTGTTGTTAAAGCACCTGCTGTTAAAGATCCATGTACAGTACCAGCTGCACCAGCTTCTGACTGCATTTCTGTTACCTGAACAGTCTGTCCGAAAATGTTCTTTCTTCCAGCTGTTGCCCATTCATCTGTAGCTTCAGCCATAACAGATGAAGGTGTAATTGGATAGATAGCTGCAACGTCTGTATACGCATAAGACACGTGCGCTGCTGCGTGGTTACCATCCATAGTTTTCATTGAACGTTTCATGGGTTTGTACCTCCTCGTATAATATGTTCAAAATTTTATATGACAATTAATGTATCCCCCACAATATGTCGGCAAGTTTACATTGTCCTTAATATATAATATAGAAGTTTTCACCTAAAAAATCAAGCAATTTCGAGTTTTTATTTGTATTTTTACCAATGCATTACTGAAACTTTGAAAAACGCTTGCAAAATATGGATAAATCAGTAAAATAGATAGCGGTACAAATCAATATAATTATATAAAAACAGAGCAGCACATTCATTCGCAAAAGATTCTGCTATGCAGAATACCAGTTGTTCCAACTGATTTTGCTCATGAATTGGCGTTCCGCCAATCGAAAAGCAGTCAACAAAACACATACAAATAAATTTGTGTGGTTTGTTAATTGCTTTTCGACAGCTCTGAACTTGGAGGACATATATATGATTCAGGCTAGTAACATCACATTACGACTTGGAAAAAAAGCTCTTTTCGAAGATGTTAATATCAAATTTACAGAAGGAAACTGTTATGGTCTTATCGGTGCAAATGGTGCTGGTAAATCAACATTCCTTAAAATCTTATCTGGACAGTTAGAAGCTACCAACGGAGATATCATTATCACACCTGGTCAGCGTTTATCATTCTTACAGCAGGACCACTTCAAATACGATGAGTTCCCTGTACTCGATACTGTTATCATGGGAAACAAGCGTCTCTATGATATTATGAAAGAAAAAGACGCTATTTATATGAAAGAAGACTTCACAGACGAAGATGGTATTCGCGCTAGTGAATTAGAAGGCGAATTTGCAGAAATGGATGGCTGGAACGCAGAATCCGACGCCGCAACGCTTCTTAACGGACTTGGTATTGATACAGAATATCACTACACACTTATGGCAGATATGCCAGGTGCATTAAAAGTAAAGGTTCTTCTTGCACAGGCTTTATTTGGCAACCCAGATATCCTTCTTCTCGACGAACCTACCAACCACTTAGACTTAGATGCAATTGCTTGGTTAGAAGAATTCTTAATCAACTTTGAAAACACTGTAGTCGTTGTATCACACGACCGTTACTTCTTAAATAAAGTATGTACACATATCGCTGATATGGACTATGGCAAGATTCAGCTCTACGCTGGTAACTATGACTTCTGGTATGAATCTAGCCAGTTACTTGTTCGTCAGATGAAAGAAGCTAACAAAAAGAAAGAAGAAAAAATCAAAGAATTACAGGAATTTATTTCCCGATTCTCTGCTAACGCTTCTAAATCAAAACAGGCTACATCTCGTAAACGTGCATTAGAAAAAATTCAGCTCGATGAAATCAAGCCATCCAGCCGTAAATATCCTTACATTGATTTCCGTCCACAACGCGAAATCGGTAACGAAGTTCTTACTGTTGATGGAATTTCAAAAACAATTGACGGCGTAAAAGTATTAGATAATGTTTCTTTCGTAGTAGGACGCGAAGACAAAATCGCTTTTGTAGGTGGTAATGAACTTGCAAAAACAACATTCTTCAAAATCCTTGCTGGAGAAATGGAACCAGACGAAGGAACATACAAATGGGGGATCACAACAAGCCAGGCTTACTTCCCTAAGGATAACACAGAAATTTTTGATACAGATGAACTTATCGTAGACTGGTTGACTGGATACTCAGAAATCAAAGATGCAACATATGT
>JAZQZJ010000037.1:0-22316 GCA_045633955.1 Agathobacter sp.
AATAATAACCACCCTTATCATGCTGACTTTTTTATTTTGGTCCTACTGTGTATTAAAAAAGACTAAAACCCTTTATTTAACTGATATTCAGTATATACTTGTCTATTTTGCAATGTTTTTTGTATCTATGTACTATTCCACACGTAATTTAGGCAGACCTGATATCTACATGATGTTTTTAACCTTTCTAGGACTCTTTTGTATTATTTACGAGAAAAATGAGTGGCTTATTATTCCACTCTCTATTGCATGTGTTTGTATTCATCAAGGCTATGTATTTTTATTCTATAACATTTTTATGTACCCTCTTATTTATCAGATATTTCGTAATACTGAAAGAAAACGATTAAAATACATTTATATCTTAGGCATTAGTTTTTTTGCTGTGTCTGTCTTGTTTTTATACTTTAACTTCTTTAGCCATTTAAGTGGTCAGGAAACAGCAGATTCTATTTTTAACCTTGCCGCACAATTAGGTCCAGAAGGGGATGTATATGAAACCCTCATCACACATGAAATATTAGGTATTGATCCTTGGGAACAAGAATGGCCACAACATATCTATAATTTTATAGAACTTCCAATTTTTTGCCTATTTATGCTCCCATATATCATCCTTGGAGTACGTTTATTCCGTAACATCATTCGTGCAGCAAAGTCTACGACAGATAAAATTTTGTACGCATTATTACCAATCTGTTCGATAACAATTCTACCATGCTATATTTTAAAAATAGACTATGGTCGCTGGATTTATGCAGGTGTTGCTTATTATAGTCTGGTAGTATTAGTATTATGTGCATTAAACGATGCTATTGTTACAGAAGAGATTCACAAATTAATGGAAGATATTCAATCACGCTATGCATATGCACCGCTTTTACTGATATACATATCTACCATCGTTCCATTATACGATATTCATATTAACCAAATTTTGCGTGTTATTTCCGACTATTTGGATACAAATTGGTTACACATTTTAGGATAAGGAGAAATGGTTATGTCTAAAACAAAAAATCATATACAATTTTTACCTGCACTTGCCATTTTTGCCTTTGCATGCTTTATTCGATATTCAAGAAGCTATATGTCGACCTATTATACGACACTTTTTGCACTAAACTACGACTATGGTTTTATACCACAAGGATTTCTTGGTAGCTTCTATCGCCAACTTAGCAATTATTTACCTTGGGATATGCAAAACTATATTGCCGTATTTAATTTTAGTGGCTTTTTTACTGTAATCTATTTTCTAACCTTATTTGCATTCTTTAAAGTATGTATGCAGAAGTGTGAAGATTTACGTAAAAGAAATATGCAGAATTTTATTATATTTTTATCGATATTTGCTTTTCCAATGTTTATGAGCAGTACCAACTTTGGCTCCGTTTATTTGTATTTTTCTATTCTAACACTGCTCTGTCTAATCAGTGTTATTATCGAAAAATGCGAATGGATAATTGTCCCATTGGGTATTATTGGAATGTGTATACACGAAGATTTTCTATTTACCTGTGGCGGCATCATCATTCTATCACTTTTATATAAAATACTTTTTTCTTCCAAAAAATATGTAGTATTCAAATCTAGTTTCACTTTGGTTCTTTTTCTTATTTCAACCATTGGTCTATTTGTTTACTTTGAATATTTCAGTCAATACACAGGGGATTTAGAACTTATAGCGGAAGAAATAAAATTAAATGCAAAATTACTTTCCAAAAGTGGCACCACCTATAACCCAGTCATTATTAAACATGACATCCTTGGGCAGGATCGTGCTCCTTTAGATGCACCTTATCTTAATTATAATGTGCAGGATTTTCCAGTATTCTGCATCCTATTTTGTCCTTATATTTTTTATGGCATTCGCCTCTTTGTACGATTGATTCAACATCCATCTATTTCCAAAAAGCAAAAACTCTGGTATCTATCTGCGCTTCTTGGTGGATTCATAGCACTACCTAACTTTCTTTATGGAATAGAATATGGAGTATATGTTTTTTATGTATTTTTTTATTACATAAGCATTCTTATTATTTGCTTATGTATGCAGGAAACTGTCGTTAATGAAGTATTCAATTCGATAAAATTAGAACTCAAACAAATAACACCTGTATACTATATATGGTTTTTATATCCATTTATACTTACCCCATTTAAAGGTGTCACTATTTCAACACAAATACATGATTTAGCCGAAATCATATTTACAGAATTGACTTTCTTCCTTCCATTACAATAATTAATTGCACACATTCCTATTTCTTTGCTATAATTAAAAGAAGATAAAATGATTAAGAGGAGTTTTACCATGCATACATTTCAACCATATCCAATCGATTTGTTAGACATAAATCCATTCACAAAAATTGGAAAAGAATGGGCTTTACTTACCGCTGGCACAAAATCAAAGTGTAACACAATGACCGTTAGCTGGGGAGGAGTGGGTGTTATCTGGAACAAAAATGTCGTTTATGTATTTGTGCGTGAATCTAGATATACTAAAGAATTTATGGACAATGGAGAATTTTTCTCTCTTTCCTTTTTTGACCAAAAATACCGCTCTGCACTCTCTTATTGCGGCGCTGCTTCTGGACGTGACGAGAATAAATTTGAAAAAGCTGGATTAACACCAGCAGTACGACACAGTATCCCTTATCCAGACGAAGCTAATCTCGTATTCCTTTGCCATAAAATGGCTGCCGTTCCTATGGGCGAAGATACATTATTAGATAAATCCATTATGCCTAAATTTTATGGTGATGCAGATATGCACACCATGTATGTAGGCGAAATCATTGAAGTAATGGCTAGATAAATTACGGTTTTAAAGAAGAAAAGTGTTCCTAATCGTATACTTATATGAAATTCAAGTCTTAGATACTTATCGATTGAAAGCACATGAACTGATTTCGTGTTTTAGTTAGAGGGAGCAATTTAAAAAATCCTCATATGGCGTCATTGTTTGAACAACGTGAGTTTGACGCCATATGATGATTTTGTTAATTGGACACTCTTAGTAAAACTAGAAATTAGTTCGTGCTAAAATCGATAGTATCTAAGACCTGAATTCTTACATAACCTATGATAGGAACACTTTTCTATTAGTTACTAAACCGTAAATTGACTATTGTAAAGAGTATAGTAAAATCCTTTTTTTGCGAGCAGAATTTCATGTGTGCCTTGCTCAATAATCTTTCCCTCTTTCATAACCAAAATGATATCTGCTTCACGAATGGTGGAGAGACGATGGGCTACAATAAAACTTGTTCGTCCTTTCATCATGGTTAAGAAAGCTTTTTGTATCTGAATTTCTGTACGTGTATCAATAGAAGATGTTGCTTCATCTAAAATCAACATCGGTGGCAAACAAAGCATAACTCTTGCAATACAGAGAAGCTGTTTTTGTCCCTGCGAAAGATTTCCTCCATCTTCGGAAATAATCGTGTCATATTTGTTTGGAAGACGTTTGATAAAACTATGTGCATGCGATGCCTTTGCTGCTGCTATCATTTCTTCTTCTGTTGCGTCTGGTTTTCCCATACAGATATTCTCTCGGATTGTACCTGCCTTTAACCAGGTCTCTTGAAGCACCATACCATAATTATTGCGAAGACTCTTACGAGTAATCTCCATGATATCATGATCTCCGAGCATTATTTTTCCACTATTTACATCATAAAAACGCATCAGCAAATTGATAAAAGTGGTTTTACCGCAACCAGTCGGACCAACAATTGCAACGCGTTGTCCTGGTTCAACCTGAAGGTTAAAATCTTCGATAAGTTTTTGATCTGGTTCGTAAGAGAAGTATACATTTTCGATAGCAATACGTCCATCCGCTTTTTCCAACTCATATGCATCTGATTCATCTGGAATCTCTGGCTCTTCTTCGATTAATTCAAAAATACGAGCAGCACAAGCCAATGCATTTTGCAACTCTGTTACAACCCCAGAAATTTCATTAAATGGTTTTGTATACTGATTTGCATATGTTAAAAAACAGGACAATTGTCCAACCGTAATACTACCTGCAATGGCAGATAAAGCACCAAAGACTCCAACTGCCGCATATACTAAACTGTTTACAAAACGTGTGGACGGATTTACTAAACTTGAGAAAAAGGTAGCATTTAAAGAATATTTCTGTAATCGCGTATTAATCTCTTCAAACTCAGCCTGAGCCTCATCTTCATGAGAAAACGCCTGTACTACTTTTATATTCCCAATCATCTCATCAATCAACGCTGTTTGCTCACCCTTTGTTTTCGACTGTAATTGAAACATAGAGTAAGTTTTCTTTGCAATAAAACTAGCAACAAATAACGATACTGGTGTGATAACAACTACAACTAATGTTATTTTCACATCCAACGACAGCATAAATAACAAAGTACCTACAATTGTCGCAACTCCTGAAAATAACTGTGTAAATCCCATCAGCAAACCTTCTGCAAAAGTATCCACATCTGCTATCACACGGCTTACTAAATCTCCATGGGATTTGGTATCGATTACACGAAGTGGAAGTTTTTCGATCTTCTGAAATGCATCTTTACGAATGTCCATTACAATGTGATAGGTCATTTTATTGTTACAAATATTCATAATCCATTGTGCTATAGCATTGATTAGCACAACCATAACAACGCTTTTTAAAACAGTTCCAATCCCAACAAAATCCACAACCCCTTTATCAATAATCAGATCCAAAGCCTGCCCTGTTAAAATTGGAAAATAGAGGGTCATTGCAACTGTTATCGTGGCCAAAATAATAGATACAACCAGCAAAGGAATGTATTTTTTCATATAGCGAAGAACTTTTTGCAAGGTTATCATCTGTTTATGATCTATTTGCTTAGACATGAACAGCACCTCCTTTTTCACTATGGAACTGGGAGTCATAGATTTCCTTGTAAACTGCACAAGATTCTAATAATTCCGTATGGGTTCCCATTCCCACCGTTTCTCCATCCTCTAATACTAAAATTAAGTCTGCATGCTGAATAGAAGATGTTCTTTGCGAAACGATAACAACGCTTCTTTTTTCTACAATAGTCTGCAATGCACTACGTAATCTTGCATCTGTTGCAAAATCAAGTGCAGATGCACTATCATCTAAAATCAAAACATCTGGCTGTTTCACAAGTGCTCTGGCAATTGTAAGTCTCTGTTTCTGGCCTCCAGAGAGATTTCGTCCCTCTTGTTCTATCATATAATTCAATCCATCTTCTTTCTCTGTCACTACATCCATCGCTTGTGCCAATGCAAGAGCATCCCACAACTGCTCTTCTGTGGCATCTGGATTTCCCCATCGAAGATTTTCTGCAATGGTTCCATGAAACAGCATTGCTTTTTGTGGTACAATACCAATTTTTTTACGAAGTTGTTCCAATGGATATTCTTTTACATCAATACCCTCTATACGCACTGAACCTTCAGATACATCATAAAAACGAGGAATCAGATTTACTAATGTGGATTTACCTGAACCTGTTCCCCCTATAATACCGATGGTCTGACCACGTTTTGCCGCAAAGGATATATTCGAAAGGGCATTCTCTGCACTCTCTCCATAGTGCATAGCAACCTGCTCAAAAGCAATCATAGGTGCCCCTATAACACCAGTAACAGGAATACTATTCATTTCTTTTATAGCAGGCTCTTTTTCCAATACCATTGCTACACGATTACCACATGCAACTGCTTTTGTAATAAGAATAATCAGATTTGCTAATTTCACCAATTCAACTAAAATCTGTGACATATAGCTCACCAATGCTACCACTTCACCTTGAGTCAGAATTCCTGTAAATACCTGCTTCGCTCCAATCCAAATAATTACAACAGTTGCAACATTTACAATTACAAGTGTAAGTGGATTCATGAGTGCAGAAATACGTCCAACCAAAAGCTGCATATTCGTAAGTATTTCATTGCGCTCATTGAATTCTTCAATTTCTTTTTCCTCTTTATTGAAGGCACGAATGACACGAGCACCAATCAAATTCTCACGTGTTTTTCCAAGCACTTTGTCCAATGCAACCTGCACTTTCTTATACAAAGGCATAGTGATGAGCATTACTCCAAATACAACCACTGATAAAAGCGGAATCGTTACCACAAATACAAATGCAGCTCTTACATCTACAGTAAACGCCATAATCATAGCACCGAATACAACAAATGGAGAACGCATAAAAAGTCGCAGTACCATATTCACACCGGACTGTAATTGATTCACATCACTCGTCATACGGGTAATAAGCGTATTCGTTCCAACCTCATCCATATCCGCATAAGATAACTTTTGAATGTGCGAAAACAATGCACTACGAAGTTGTGTCGCAAATCCAACAGCCGCTCTTGCTGCAAAAAACTGTGCACAAACTGCACAGATAAGCCCAATCAGTGCTAGTAAAAATAAAATACCACAACGACTGAAAATATAGGAATGGTCCTCATTTGAAATCCCTATATCTATAATCTGAGCCACTACAAGTGGAACAAGCAATTCAAAAATAGCTTCTAACATCTTAAACAAAGGAGCTATTACTGATTCTTTTTTATAATCTTTCAAAAAAATAAGTATTTTTTTCATCATTTATTTTCCTACATTTCTATAGAAATTTCCTATAAAGTAAAACAAGAGGTCATCCCACATTGTTGGATAACCTCTTTTTTGTTTATTAAGCCTGTTCTGGTTTTTCAACCACTGCAATTGCCGCCTTCTGCATAGGAATACGACAATTTCTGTTATTACCAAATTCTACGATTACAGTATCATCTCTAATATCAATAATAGTTCCATAAAAACCCCTTGTTGTAAGAACAATATCACCTACTACTAATTCGCTAAGCATCTGTGCTTTTTTCTTTTCTTCCTTCTGCTGTGGGCGAATCATAATAAAATACATAAATACAAACAATAAAATCATTGGTAAAAATGTTGCTAATACATCACCAGATGATGCTGATAATAAAATTGAATACATCAATCTATCCTCCTATTTTTAAACTCTGCATAAAATTATACTAGATATTTCCAAATAGGGCAAGCACTAAATTTCATACCATTTAATTTCATTTGCATCCATATGAAGTTCAAAGGATGAACCATCACCACGATATACAACAGTATCCTGTGGCTCATAAGTATTATTTACTACACAGTATTTACCATTCTTTACAAATGCATGTACTTCTACGTTAAAGTTTGTACTGAACCATTTATAAAGATCTGCTTCACTGTTTGCACTCCAAAGAATACTTCTATAAAGGATACGACTGTTTTCAAAACTGTATGGAAGACCGCTAATATAAACAGAACGACCTTTTCCAAAACTATTTACCGCCATCTGTACTTCTTTTTCACGCTGAACAAGAATTTCTGTATTTTCATATGCAAAAATGTTCTTCTTTCCTTCCCCGAAATCAACTGGTTTTGTTGTATCTTCTAAGATGAAGTGTTCTGGATGTTCTTCCCAATTGTACTTATCGTAGTTTAATGTAAATCCAGTTTCTTTTTCTACACCAAGCACATTTGCAAGCTGGAGGAAATGACCCTGGAACTGGTGACCAGATGGTTCACCAACACCAATAAATCCACCACCATTGTAAACAAATTCACGAATGGCTGCAGAAATCGCTGCATTTTCCCAAATTGCTCCGCCTGTATGTGCAGTATCTGCATCACCTACATTGATGATAACGTCAATATCATTTAAGATACTTGCATCTTTTTCAATATCATCAAAAGAAATGAACTGCACGTCAAATGGTGCACCACTTAATGTTTCGATGATACCTGCGTAACTGTAGTTCTGTTTCTGATACAATGCATGATGTACCATATGGCAACCCCATTTACGGATTTTGCCCCAGCTATTTAATACTGCTACTTTCTTTACACAATAAGGTGTTGTACCGTTTGCATTATCATATAATTCACGGAATTCATCACATACAGATTCAACATATTCAATAAATTCTGGGAAGTCTAATGCAAGTTTTAAATATCCGCCATATCCAATACGATCGATTGGTTTACGTAAAATTGCACGTCTAGCTGTTACCCAGTTTTCTTTTGCTTCTTTTACTGGATCGCCACCTTCATAGAATGTATCTGGGAAGAAGTATGGTAAAAATCTTCCTTCGGTATATTTTACACCTTCGATATCTGAGATAAGTCGAAGTGTAGAACCATTACCAACACTACCTACTACTGCATCTAATCCAATTGTTTTGAATTCTTCCATAAAAGGTTCTGTTCCAATCCAGTGGTCACCGAGGAACATCATGGCTTCTTTTCCACATTCATGTGTAATGTCTACCATCTCTTTTGCAAGAGCTGCTACTTCACGTCTCTGGAATGCCTGAAAATCCTTAAATTCCTTGCTAGGTACACGGTACTGGTTGTTATAGTATCCCTGGTCGATGATGTATTCTGGACGGAATTTGTACCCCACTTCTTTTTCAAACTGTTCCAAAATATATGGAGAAACAGAAGCGGAATATCCATACCAGTCTACATAACGTTCTCTCTTTAATTCATCAAACATCAATGTAAACTGATGGAAGAATGTTGTATAACGAATAACATTTACATATGGATGCTCTTCACAGAATTTGCGAAGTCTTTCCATACTGTATTTGTGTGTCTTTGGCTGACGAACGTCAAATGTAATCTGATGTTCGAAATCTTTCCAGTCATTGGTTACTGCATTGTACATATGTACTGGATCCCAAATTAAATAAGCTAAAAAACTTACTGTATATTCATGGAATTTATCTGGATTTGCAATAATAACACAACCAGTTGCTTCATCATAACTCCATTTGTCTACTGATACCACTTCACCTGTAGAACGGTCTACCACTTCCCACCAGCGAGTAATGTCATCTCTCGTATTTACCTGCATGAGTTCATCAGAGATTCCTTTCATCAAAGGAATCGACAATGTATCTCCTGTTGCAGTATAAAAACCTGTCATAATATAACACTGCTGCACTTCGTCTGGGTTTGCTTTTGCCCATTCGTTATCTTTTCTAGTTGTATAATATGTGGAATAAATTTTAGCGCCTACCTTTGTAAGCTCTTCAGGGAATTCTGTACCATCGCAGTCACGGATAGCATCTGCACCCCATTTTTTCAAAATCTCAATTGTTTCTGGAACAACGTCTAAGTTTGTCGGAATGGTTACCCTTCCTGTTTTTTTCATTGTTTCGCTCATATTTTTAAAAATTCCACCTTTCAGCCACTCTACTTTTTATCTCTATAAGGATAGTTATAAACTGCCAACGCAATTAAAAGTACTCCAACGCCAACTATCATCTGGATTAGTCCACCAAGTTCGCCTGTCTGTTGCCATCCTGTAAACACCAATACCAAACCAGCGATAAAACAGATAAGGATTGTCCCAACTCGAATCACTGGATTATCATCAAAAATTTTCATATAATCACTCCTCCTTATCCTTTAATACCACCAACAGTCATACCTTGTGTCAACTGTTTCTGAACACAAATGTATAAAATCAATGTTGGTAACATTACCATAACAAGTCCCGCATACATCATACCATACTGAGCAGCCGACTGCTGTGCCTGCATCAAATTTAATAAACCTACTGGCAATGTTTTTGGTGCATCCATACCATTCATAAGTGTCATTGAAATGATATATTCATTCCAGAATGATAAGAAGTTAAATAAGATAACTGTTATTATGGATGGTTTTGCCATTGGAAAAATAATTACACACATAGTCTTGAAAAATCCCGCACCATCAATATATGCAGCCTCTTCAAAATCATGTGGTAAGGTTACAAAGTAACCAGATAATAAATAAATAGTAAATGGAAGTGCAGTCGCAGCATATACGATTGCTAAAACAAATAAATTGTTTAATAGCAATCCCTCTCCAAAATTCTGCATCATCCAATTGTTACCATCTCTTAACATTAAGAAGATAGGTACTACAATGTAGTTTACATTGATAAATAATCCACCCATAAATGCCATGTTTAAGAATTTACTTCCCTTAAATTGGAATCTTGCAAGTGCATAAGACGCTGGTAATGCTGTTACCAATAAAATCAAAAGCGCTAATGCAGTAACAATTACGGAATTAATCATATAATCGCCCATCTTTGCGGCATTCCAAGCATTTACAAAGTTTTCCCAATGAAATCCTAAAGGTAACGTCCATGGATTTCCATAAAACTCACTATTTTGTTTAATAGAGGCCATAAATACCCAGCCAACTGGAACTACAATACTAACTGCAAGCGCAACGAGTACGAAATAAATAAAAAACTTATAGAGGCCTTCTCCACCTTTTCTTTTTTTATGATCCATACGTTCACCTCCTAGTATTCTAGTGGCGCACGTTCGGTTGCTTTATTTACTAATGCTGATAAAGCAAAAGAGAACACGAAAATAATTACGCCAATTGCCATACTATAGCCAAAAAGACCTGCATTTTTCTGACTATACATATAGTTTAATGCTACATCAGACGCACCGTTTGGTCCACCTGAAGTCAATGCTGTTACAAATAAGAACGCCATGTTAATGGTCGATATAATAAAGAAGGTAAGGGTTGTTCGAATATTTGTCCAAATAAGAGGAATTGTAATTTGGAAAAACTGCTGGAATTTGGTTGCACCATCTAATCCTGCACTTTCATATAAACTTTCCGATACAGCCGACATAGACGCCATATACATAACCATATAGTAACCAATTGCCTGCCAAACCATAGCAATGACAAGACTGACAATTACTAACTTCTCACCTTTCCATAAAATCGGATTGGTAAGTACTTCTGGTTTAAATATTCCGATAATACTATTTAACATACCATTTTCTGGTTGATATATCGCTGAGAAAATACCTGCAATAACTACTACGGATAAAATATTTGGTATATAGAAGATAACACGGAACACATCTTTTCCCTTTATTTTTTCACGAGTAAGAATTGCTGCAAATACAATCGCAAATCCAAATGTAAAAATTGTTACTGCCACAATCAATAAAATCATATTCTGGCAAGAACGAATAAACTTTGGATCTGAAAATGCTACTTTAAAATTATTTAGTCCTACAAAAATTTCTTCCGGTGAATATGCACCTTTTTCAAATAATGACATACGGAATACATTAAATGTTGGAATTATCATAAAGATAAAAAACAATATTACCGCAGGTGCTACACAGCCGAAAAGAAATAGACCTTTACTTCTACTATTTTTCATAAACTGCTACTCTCCTTATTTAATTATAATGTAAAACAGCGGGCAGTAACCTGCCCGCCGTCCATCATATCATCATTATTTGATTAAGTTTTCTCTCATTGTATCGCTTGCTGCTTTAACATCTGAAATCCACTGTTCAACTGTAAGGTTACCTTCTACTAATGAGTTAACTGGATCTAAGAATACTTCACGAGTTGTTCCAAGACCTGCAACAGCTTTATATGCTGCGAAGTTACCCATAGCTGCTTTAGCACCGTTGTCATAGATTGAGTAGAACATTACATTGTCGCCTTCTAATTTTTCAGCGATACCAAGTACTGGCTGAATAGCACCAGCTGCTGCGAAGATTTCGCAAGCTTTGTCACTGTAAAGGAATGCAACGAACTGTTTAGCTGCATCGATATTTTTAGCACCTGAAGGAATCCAAGCCTGTTCGAACCATGTGTAGCTGTATCCTTCTCCACCTGCTTCTACTGCTGGAAGAGCTGTCATACCCCATTTGAATCCTTCTACTCTTGGAGCTTCTGCCATTTCACCAACGATCCATGTACCGTTTGGCATGAAGATTGCTTTGTCATCTAATACTAACTGCTGGTTCTTTGTAAAGTCCTGATCGTTAGCCTGAGCTGGAGTGATAGGATTTGTGTATGTAGCTAATTTAGCGATGATTTCGAATACTTTCTGTCCTTCTGGAGTATCCCAAACACCTTCTTCGTAGTTTGTAGCTGCGTTGAAGAAATCAGCGCCGCCTACAGAGTACATTAATGCATAAAGGAATGCATCGAAGTAACCTGTTGTTGGATATGTGAATAAGTAGATACCTTCAGCTTTTGCTTTTTCACCTAATTCCCACATTTCATCCCATGTAGTAGGAACTGTCCAACCTTTAGCTTCTAATAATCCTGCATTGTAGAATAATCCACATGGAGAATAGAACATAGGAGCAAGGTAAGTTTTGCCATCACCGTATGGGTTTGTTAAAGCTGTTTCTGTAAAGCCACCTGCAATTTTGTCAGAAACTTTTGCAGATTCGCCAGGAACTGTCATAGATAATACATCTGTAATATCAGCAAGTAAGTTGCCTTTGATGAACTGTTCTGTTAATCCAGCTTCACGACCTGTTGCTAAGTGAACAACATCTGGATAATCGCCACCCTGCATTGAAGGTCCGATAACATCTTCTAAGTTTTTGTCTGTGATTAATTCAACTTCGATGCCTGTTTCAGCAGTAAATGCTTCTGCAACCTGTTTCCACATATCAGAACCATATGCTGTTTCAATAGCAGCTACTTTGATTTTCTGAACTTCTTCGCCGCCTGCTGCCTGTGTGTCTCCGTTACCACCGTTGTTTCCGCCGCCACAACCAGTGAACAGAGTGAGTACCATTGTTGCACACAAAAGTACGCTTAAAATTCTCTTTTTCATTTTAGAATACCCTCCTTAAAAATTTTCTCAAAGTTACGATACATTTAGTATACCACTTAAATCCATCCATTCAATTCATATATTGCTGTCTTTTTTAGCTATATTGCTCATATGGTAATTTTGTATACTTTCACATTTTCTCAGTGTCTTTTTTGTGCACTTTTACCACAACATATACATTCTGATATTATTCACAACTTAGAATCTCATTATTATTTTTTCCGAATTTTGTTTATTTTTCAAACAATTGACAAATCAATTTGTTGTTTTATCTTGCAATTCATCTTTTATATAAGATTTCTATTGATTTTTTACAACAAAATGCTATAATAAAATTGCTTTTTAAAATGATAATAAAAGCAAGATACCTAAATCGTAACTCAATATTATAAAAGACTTATGTAGAGGTCGTAATATGAACAACATCATATCAAATTATTCACTTAATTCCGATTACTCTTCCATTAATAAGGCAAAGCTTTTATATGCATCTGCATCTCGTTACAATGGAAGCTGGCACAGTAGTCCACATACACATTATTGCTCGGAACTTTTCTATGTAACAGAAGGCCAAGGACAATTTCAAATAGAAGATGAAATCTATCCTGTATCCGCTCATGATTTGGTTATTGTAAATCCAAATGTAGAGCATACGGAATTAAGCCATAATGATCATCCACTTGCCTATATTGTTATCGGAATTGAAGATGTGGAATTAGCAACCTCAGAAGAAGACGATGATGTGCATTTTTGCATTCTGAACCTAAAAGATATCAAAGATGTCGTTCGTTTTTACTTTGATCATATTTTAGAGGAGATTTCTCTTAAAACTCCAGACAGCGAAATCATGTGTAAAAACCTGATGGAAAACCTGGTAATCCTTTTGAGCAGACAGGCAAACTTCGCTGTCACCCTGACACCAATACAAAAGAAAAGTACACGTCTATGTATCGCAGTGCGTCAGTATATCGATAATCATTTCAAAGAAAATGTGACACTAGAAATGCTGGCCGAAATCACCCACGTCAGCAAATATCACATGGTACATGTATTTACTGAAGAATATGGCATCTCGCCTATTAACTATCTGATTTATAAACGTATTGAAGAAGGAAAAAAACTATTACAGACAACCGATTATTCCCTTGCTCTAATCGGCCGCACCCTTGGTTTTTCTTCACCTAGTTATTTTTCACAAGTGTTTAAAAAACATGCAGAATGTACGCCTTTGGAATATCGCAAACAAAGTCGTAAGAATGAATCAACTTTTATGTAAACAATAAAAAGGAAGTATTTTTCTCCTATCCAGGAGTTGAAATACTTCCTTTTTGATTTTATTTATACTTTTCTACGATAGATGCCATAACGTCCCATTTTGCTTCCATATCCGCTACCAGCTTAAATTGCGTACGAGTACGGTCCAAATTATGTTCTGGTCTATGAATTTTGAAATACACATCCCCTTGTAAGTAATCTGTTAAGAAACGTACGCCACATTCAAACGTCATAATCTTTGCTCCCATTGGAAGAAGCTCGATTTCTTTTTCTGTAAGTCGTCCTTCACATCCATCCAAAAATCCCTTGGTATATACATCAAACAACTTCATATCGCAACTGATTTTGCTCAAATCCTTTTCATCTTCTGCACCAGTGCTAGCACCAGAACGGATAGAATCACCAAAATCATACATTGCAAGACCTGGCATAACTGTATCTAAGTCTACGACACAAATACCTTTTCTCGTCACATTATCCAACATAATGTTATTTAACTTTGTATCATTGTGCGTTACACGAAGTGGGAGTTCTTTTCTATCAATCATTTCTGCAAAGAAACAAGCATCCGCTTCTCGATCTAAAACGAACTGAATCTCTTCCTGTACTTCTGCAGCTCTTCTCATTACATCTTCTTCTACGGCCTTTTTAAAGATTGCAAAACGATTTCTAGTATCGTGGAATTTTACGATAGTCTCATGCAACGTTTCTGCTGGATAATCGGAAAGCATACTTTGGAATTTACCAAAAGAATATGCACTTTCATAAAAATCTGCTTCACTTTCTGGCACATCAAAACTTCTCGCATCGGAAATATAGACATAAGCACGCCAATACTCCCCATCCACATCCTGATAATATGGCAAACCATCTTTTGATGGAATAACATTTAAGGTTTCACGCATTGGGTCACCACCTGCAGCTTCAATTTTCTTGTACAGGAAGTTCGTAACACCCATTACATTTTCCATCAACTCTACTGGCTTTGGAAATACATTTTTATTCATCATCTGTAAGATAGCTTTTAAACGCCCCATCTTTCCAATCTGATAAACCAATAAAAAGGTATCGTTAATGTGTCCATTTCCCCATGGTTTTATCTCTACCAAATCGCCTTCAAACTGAAAATGTTTTGAAACCTCTAATACTTTTTCTTTATTTAATTCTGACATACATGCTCTCCTTATATAAAAGTTTATCGTAACTTTAGAGATGTATTTATTCTTTTCTTGAGCATAACAAAATCCCTGTGAAAACACAAGGATTTTTGTTGATTTACTTATTTCTGTCCCTGGGACATATTATAAAGTTTTTCTGCCTTATATTCATGGAAACGTCCTGCATCTAAAGCATCTCTGATTTCTTCCATCATTGTATTATAGAAATATAAGTTATGAAGTACACAAAGTCTCATACCAAGCATTTCTTTTGCTTTTAGGAGATGACGGATATACGCACGACTATAGTGTTTACATGCTGGACACTGACAGCCTTCTTCGATTGGACGCATGTCCTTTTCAAATTTCTGGTTGAACAAATTAATTTTTCCATGATTGGTATAAAGATGTCCATGACGACCATTTCTAGTAGGGTATACACAGTCAAAGAAATCAATACCACGTTCTACACCTTCTAAAATATTTGCTGGTGTACCAACACCCATAAGATAAGTTGGCTTATTCTTTGGTAAATGAGGAACTGTCACATCTAAAATATGATACATATCTTCGTGAGATTCCCCTACAGCAAGTCCACCTACTGCATAACCATCCAAATCCATCTCTGCAATACGTTTTGCATGATCAATACGAATATCATCAAAAATAGCCCCCTGATTGATACCAAATAAAAGCTGTTCTTTGTTTACTGTATCTTCTAAACTATTCAGACGCGCCATCTCTGTTTTACAACGTTCTAACCAACGAGTAGTACGTGCCACAGAATCTTCTACATATTTTCTTTCTGCAACAGAGGAAGGACATTCATCAAATGCCATAGCAATGGTAGAACCCAAATTTGACTGAATCTGCATACTTTCTTCTGGTCCCATAAAAATCTTACGACCATCGATATGAGAATTAAAATACACTCCCTCTTCTTTAATCTTGCGAAGTCCAGAAAGAGAAAAAACTTGAAATCCACCAGAGTCCGTAAGAATTGGTCTGTCCCAAACCATAAACTTGTGAAGTCCACCAACTTCTTTAATTAATTTATCACCAGTACGTACGTGAAGATGATAGGTATTGGATAATTCTACCTGACATTTTACATCCTTTAAATCCTGCGTAGACACAGCACCCTTAATAGCTGCTACAGTACCTACATTCATAAAAACAGGAGTCTGGATATCACCATGTACGGTATGAAAAACAGCACGTTTTGCACGGCCTTCTTCTTTTAATAATTCATATGTTGCCATAAAATTACCTCTTTCTAACAATCATAAAGAGTGGCACAAATCCTACATTCGCCACTCTTTACCTATGAGTTACCTTTTTAGAAAGTGTATCATAAACAGAAATTTCCTTCAATGCCTTTTCTATTTCTTTAAAAAATAGTATAATGTGAGCACTTACTATTAGAAATACAAATTAATTATCGAGGAAAATATATGGCAGGTTCAACATTTGGTAAATTATTTAAGGTTACAACATGGGGAGAATCCCACGGCAAAGGCATTGGTGTGGTAGTGGATGGTTGTCCAGCAGGACTTTCACTTTGCGAAGAAGATATTCAGATTTTCTTAAATCGAAGAAAGCCAGGACAATCGAAATTTACAACACCTCGTAAGGAAAACGATACCATCGAAATTCTTTCTGGTGTGTTTGAAGGAAAGACAACTGGCACTCCGATTTCCATGGTAGTTTGGAATGAAAATCAAAAATCAAAGGATTACAGCGAGATTGCTTCTTACTACCGTCCAGGACATGCAGATTTTTGTTTTGATGAAAAATATGGTTTCCGTGACTATCGTGGTGGCGGACGTTCCTCTGGACGTGAAACCATTGGACGTGTAGCTGCTGGTGCTATTGCGATTAAACTGTTAAATGAAATGGGAATATCTTTCTTAACTTACTCCGAATCTATTGGACCAGTTCGCATTAATGCATCTCGCTTTGATGTAAATGAAATCACAAACAACAAACTATATATGCCTGATGCTGTTGCAGCAGAAGAAGCTGCTTCTTATTTAGAAAAACTATTAGAGGAAAAGAACTCCTCTGGTGGAGTAATCTACTGTGAAGTCAATGGACTCCCTGTAGGACTTGGAGAACCTGTTTTTGATAAAATCGATGCAAATCTGGCAAAAGCGATGTTCTCTATCGGCTCTGTCAAAGGCTTTGAAATCGGTGATGGATTTGATGTAGCAACAGCTACAGGTCTTTCCAACAATGATGCTTTCATCATGGAATCCAATGGTTCTATTGGTAAATCGACGAATCACTCTGGCGGAACTCTTGGTGGTATGACTGACAGTGCTCCATTAACCATGCGTGTGGCTATCAAACCTACGCCATCTATTGCTTCTACTCAAAAAACCGTAAACAAATCTGGCGAAGAAATTGAGATTGAAATCGGTGGCAGACATGACCCTATTATCGTGCCACGTGCTGTAGTTGTTGTAGAGGCGATGGCAGCTATCACTATATTGGATGCGATGTTGGAAAACATGGGGAGTCGTATAGATAAAATCAAAGAATTTTATAACTAATTAACAAATAAAATATCCCGTGTTGTCTCAACGACAATCACGGGATTTCTTGATTTATGCTATTTGATTTCTTCTAAAAATTTCATCATGCGTCTGAATTCTGCTTTTTCTATTTTTCCACTTCAACTTCAAACACATACACTTCGTCTTTTCCCAATACCAAATAACACCGCACCAAAATACTTTTTCTTTTTCAAATATGTTTGCAAGCTATCTCCATAATAATCTGGTCCATTTGAATTACGATAGGTATTATATCCGATTATTCCACTATTTGTTTTATGTAATGCAACAAAATGTGCACCACACTTCCACTTGTTTCGCCACCAGTAATACAAGATACAGACATCCGAATCTTCTACCACTCTATCAAAATGCGATGGAATCGCCGTACACTTCACATCATATCTGTGACGTTTGAAAAAGATAAATGGTGAAAACAAAAATGTTCCTGTATTGCCATTTACCAACGGAAACTGTCTCTCATAAAAACGTATTAACTTTTCCGGTGCAATATATTTCCCTAATATTAACAAAGCATTGTAAGTTGCTATCCAGCCACAACCCGTAACTGCACTAGAACGAAAGCCATAACGCCATTTTGTTTTAGGAATGTTACGTTGACAATAAATAAAATCTTGCATAGGAATACCTCAAAATAATAATCTTTTTTCTATTCTAATATATTTTTCTTAAATTATATAGTAAAAACATTTACGAAACATCAATATTCGTTATATACTTCTTTATATAGCATTGTAAGATGTATTTAGCATATCAATTCAGCCTATTCTTACATCTGATGGAGGTACTATGAACCCTAAAAACAACAATTATAAAATTATTTTCAGTCTTATTATTGTAGTATTGATAATTTCTTATCTATGGCATCCCATGCTAAAAAATAAAGCATTATCCTTAAGCCTTCTGGATGTCTACTCCCTAAATGGTTTTCTACTTACACAAGAAAAAACACTTCATACCAACCCTTCCGAAGAGCATAAATTCCATGTACTTCTGACTGTTTTGAAAAATAAAGACTATGATAACATAGATAAAAACCAAATTTTAGAGTATTTTCCCGAAAAATACCTGGAAGATTATTTTGCAGTACTCGTTTTATATATTGAGGATGGTGAATATGTGTATGCACGCTATCTTACCTACTTAAACATTCCATTATCTTCACAAATGAATGACTTTCAAATGGCACAAACAAAATCTATCATCCTTGATTATTTTAACAACAACCAAGAAAAAGAGGGATTGGAATATTTTTATAATCTCATGTATTACTGTGCACAAACTGGACACTGGCTAGATAACTCCAACATTTCTTATTATGATGATTATGATAACACAGGCTATGATGGCTTAACAGACTATGATTATGATAATTATAATGATTATTCTGATTATGGTAGTTATGATGATTATTCTAATTATTCAGATACCTATGGAACTAACGAAGATGATGACTATGACCGCTACGAAATTTTTGATCGCAGCGATGAAGCAAACCCTTATGATCGAGGTTATGAAGAGGGATACTCTGCTGATTCTCCTTTCGATAATTTTCACGGTTCAGAAGAAGGGTATAGTGATGCTTACATGGATGGATATTCCGATGGATCTTGGGAAGCTTATGTTGATGAACATAGTTATGAACAAGATTTAGACTCTTGGGAAGAATTCTTTGATGAAAATTATGGAGACTTTATGGACGAGGGATATGATGATTATTCTGATTACGATGACTATGGTAGTTATGATGATTATTCCGATTACGATGATTATGGTGGATATGATGATTATGGCTATTAAAAAAACTCCGTACATATAATGTGTACGGAGTCTATTATTATTTTTATAACCTCATTATATATATCCTTGAAGCTGTGTGGAATAATTCGCTGTTTGAAGAGAAAATGAATATAATCCATATTAATGTATTCCTTCTACAAATCTCTTCATAGAGTCTACAATATAATTAATATTATCTTTTCTACATATTGTATCAAATGGTGTATGTATTCTCGCCACATATCTTCCAACAGGCGACTTACGTAATGCACACACACCCACTCCTTTATTAAAATGCATCTGGTCAGAACCAAACATCATAGGGAGCATATTTCTGCTTAAAAACTCCACATCATATCGATTTTTTACATCTCCAAAAGCTTGTAAAAACATTCCATATAAAGAGTCTTCTCTAGCATTCTTTTTTCCCAAGACGACAATTTCTCGTCCATCGCCTACACAGTCAAAGTTAATGAACAACTTATCATCCATTTCTTTTTTATGCTTCTCAAAAAAGAAGCTTGATCCTAGCAACCCCTTTTCCTCATTATCAAAATATACCACACATACCTTACTTCTATCTTCTACTGGCAATGCCTCTAATATTTTTGTAATGGTAATAGTACCAGAAGTATTGTCATTTGCGGTATGTTTGTTACGATAACCAAAAAGCATATGGAACAAAAATCCATACAAAAAAATAATCATTACTAAACCAGGCTCAAACATGTTGTTCGTTATTAAGGCAAAAATCAAAGTAAACAAAAAGGCAATTCCAAATATCAACACGACCAACAGCAACTGAAACAGGATAAATAATACTGGATTTGTAGGTGTCATCAAATTTGGAAAAGGTATCACCGCACAGGTGTCATAATGTGCAGCAAAAAATACCTTTGCCGTTTTTGGATTTCCTACTACAATATTACGAGACTTTAAAAGACCTTTTCCCTTTTCTTCTATTATGATATCCGACTCCGTATTATAGTCAGCATAGCTAAGACGAGTCTTCATATATTCAATAAACTCTGTCTTTTCTTTATTTGACTTTCTTACTTGATACTTTTGTAAAATAACATCATTCATCTTTTACTCCAACGCAATCTTCTCTTCTTCCTGTCTACGAAGAATATCATATTCATCCAACTCTATACCAAGATCTAAGTAGAACACCTGCTGTGGATGTGGACAACTTTCCATTTCCTGTCCTTTTTCGTCTACCATGCGTTTTACCGTTACAACGATGTTGTCACCATTTGGTTTCATAACTTCAATCTCTTCCCCAACAGTAAATTTATTTCGCTGTTCAATACGATAGAAACCTTCTTCATTCTTTGGACCTACAAAACCGAGATAAGTATACCCCTTCTCATACGTATTGTTATCGTAAATCTGTGTCTCATTGGTTGGTTTATTATAAAAGAAACCGGTAGTAAACTGACGATAGGTACAGTTGCTAATCTGATCTAAGTACCATGGCATATTTTCCTGATACTTTTCTGGCGATTCTAAATAATCATTAATTGCTTTACGATACGTACGAGCAACCGTTGCTACATAAAGAGCAGTTTTCATACGTCCTTCGATTTTGTAACTATCGATACCTGCCTCAATCAAATCTGGAATATGTTCAATCATGCACAAATCCTTAGAGTTGAAAATATATGTGCCTCTTTCGTTTTCATATACTGGGAAGTATTCACCTGGACGTTTTTCTTCCATGACAGAGTATTTCCCACGACATGGATGTGTGCAGGCACCTTTGTTTGCATCTCTTCCTGTAAAGAAGTTTGAAAGCAAGCATCTGCCCGAATAAGAAATACACATCGCTCCATGAATAAAGGTTTCGATATCCATATCCTCTGGAATATTATCTCGAATTTCTCTAATTTCACGAAGAGAGAGTTCACGAGCGGTTACTACTCGTTTTGCTCCCATCTGATACCAGAAATTAAATGTGCCATAGTTGGTATTGTTAGCCTGTGTACTAATATGACGTTCAATATCTGGACAAATTTCTTTTGCTAACATAAAAATAGCTGGATCTGCAATAATAAGACCATCTGGTCGGTCAGGCTTCATGTTATTTAACTCTTCAAAATATCTGCGTACACCATCCAAATCATAGTTATGCGCCAGGATATTAGCTGTAACATATACTTTTACGCCATGGTCATGTGCAAATTTAATCCCTTCTGCCATTTCATCTGGACTAAAGTTTTTTGCTTTTGCACGAAGTCCAAAAGCCTCCCCACCAATATATACAGCATCTGCTCCAAAGATAACTGCGATTTTTAATACTTCCAAACTGCTGGCTGGACAAAGTAATTCTATCTTTCTCATTCTTTCACCCTCGTACTTAGTGTTATGCCATCTCCAATTGGCAACACTGCTGTTACCAAATCATCGCGATGGGTTAACTCATATAAATATTCTCTCATTCTTTTATGAATAGTTCTGTTTCTTCTAGTTACTACAAAATGTGATTCAATAATATCTCCATCCTGCAATACATTGTCCGATACTAATACCCCGTCCTTTTTCAAAAGACGAAGAATGTCCGGCATAAAATTAATATACTGCCCCTTTGCAGCATCCATAAAAATCATATCAAATGGTTCTTCTAATGTTTTTAACACTTCTGTCGCATCACCTTCAATAAGTGTAATCTGACCATCTTTTCCTGCACGGACAAAGTTCTCCCTTGCTATTGGGATTCGTTTTTCATAATTTTCTATTGTAACAATCTCACATTGGATTGGGTTATATTCTGCCATTAGTATTGCAGAAAAACCTACCGCAGTTCCTACCTCTAAAATACGTTTTGGCTTTTG
>JAZQZJ010000038.1:0-20824 GCA_045633955.1 Agathobacter sp.
TTATTATTAATGTTATATTTACTACGCACTCAAAATTCAAAATATCATAAGGCAAAAGATTATTTAAAAGAAGATATAGTGTGCCTAGTAATCCTCTGGAAATAAAACCGTAAGAATAGTTAAAGGCGAGAATAGTGGTATTATATCTGCCAACATTTTGTGCATAGTATGTAATAAAAAGGCCAAAGCATAGGAAAAGTAGTGTTATCATAAATCGACGAATGCTTTGTTGTCTTGTCATTGTTTCTTGCATGGTATCCCTCGCGATGTAAAGCGTTAATCTTCTCAAAATTATATAATAAATTTTTATAAATGTAAACGAATACCCTCTATATGCATATGATATGAGGAAGAAGATATTAAGGAAATGATATGAATTTTTATCAAAGGAATGCAAAAGAACGATTGATAAATCCGGATATTCGAGCAATGCAGGAGAATGTGGATGAAGGACAGCTTCGTATTCGCGTGTCGAATCAAGGAAATGGTTCACCTGTTTCTGATGCACGTGTTATTATTACGTATACAGGAGGTCCTCAGGATACCATTGAAGAATTAACTACAGATAGTTCAGGTGTAATTTCTCCTATAACACTTCGTACTCCGCCACTAGAGTATTCTATGCAACCGCAGGATAGGCAGCCTTATGCAGAATATTCTATTATTGTGCAGGCTGAAGGGTATCGAGAGGTGGAAATTTCAGGGGTGGAATTGATGTCAGGTCAATTATCAGAACAGCCGATTCTGCTAGAAGCAATCGATGCACCAAGACCAGCGGAGAATAATATCGTGATAGGACCACATACGCTATATGGTGACTATCCACCAAAAATACCAGAGGAAGAAGTAAAAACCGTTACAGATACAGGGGAAATTGTACTTAGCCGTGTGGTAATTCCTGAGTATATTGTTGTGCATGATGGACCGCCGGGAGATGCTTCTGCCAGAGATTATTATGTGCGATATCGTGATTATATTAAAAATGTAGCGTCGAGTGAAATCTATGCCACCTGGCCAGATGCGACCATTCGAGCAAATGTATTGGCGATTATGTCATTTACATTAAACCGTGTATATACAGAATGGTATAGAGGCAAGGGATACAATTTTACAATTACTTCTTCTACTGCCTACGATCACAAATTTATTCCAGGTAGAAACTACTACCAAAGTATTTCTCGCATCGTAGATGAACAGTTTGAAAATTATCTTTCGCGTCCAGGTATCACGCAGCCGATTTTAACCCAGTATTGCGATGGGGATAGGGTAAGTTGTCCAAACTGGATGACCCAATGGGGTTCAAAATATCTTGGTGACCAAGGGTATTCTGCAATTGAGATTTTACGTTATTTTTATGGTAGCAATATGTTTATTAATGTAGCAGAAGGAATATCAGGCATTCCAGCCTCTTGGCCAGGATATAACTTAGGAATTGGAGCGACAGGAGACAAGGTTCGACAGATGCAGGAACAGCTTGCAAGAATATCAAAGAGTTATCCAGCTATTCCAACTGTTCGTCCAGATGGTATTTATGGACCATCTACGAGAGAAGCAGTAGAAGTATTTCAATCGGTATTTGGGTTGCCAGTAACAGGGATAGTAGATTATAATACTTGGTATGAGATTTCAAATATATATGTGGCAGTAAGCCGAATTGCAGAGTTGATGTAATGGGCTCTGTTATATGGAAAGAAAAAAGAAAGAAACGTATAGAAAAATGGTAAAATGGTTATTAACAACGAAAAAAGCAGATTTTAACAGAATTGGAGAGCAGTTTCATATTCATCCAGTTACAGCGCGATTAATTCGAAACCGCGATGTAATTGAGGAAGAGGATATTCGTTTATATTTAAATGGAACGATAAAAGATTTACATCATCCAAGATTGTTAAAGGATGCAGAAAAAACGATAGAAATATTGCAAGAGAAAATTGAGAAAAAGAAATCTATTCGTGTAATCGGTGACTATGATATTGACGGTGTGATGGCTACCTATATATTGGTAACGGGCCTCAAACGATGTGGGGCACAGGTCACTACACAGATTCCAGATCGTATTCATGATGGCTATGGATTAAACAGACAATTGATAGACTTAGCGAAAACAGATGCTGTAGATACAATTATAACTTGTGATAATGGAATTGCAGCAATAGATGAAATTGCATATGCAAAGGAATTAGGCATGACGGTCTTGGTAACAGACCATCATGCAATTCCTTATGAAGAAATAAATGGTGTGCGTGAGTTTCGAAAGAGTGTAGCGGATGCTATTGTGAATCCACATCAAGAGGAGTGTGCATATCCATTCAAGGAGCTTTGCGGTGCTGCTGTTGCGTGGAAAGTGATTTGTCTTTTGTATGAAGCATATGGTATTCCAAAGGGAGAAGCGGAAGATTTTCTGGAAAATGTTGCATTCGCAACCATTGGAGATGTGATGTCGTTAAAAGGAGAAAATCGTATTCTTGTAAAAGAGGGGTTAAAACGTATTCATCATACAAAAAATATTGGGATGAAAGCATTGATTGCCCAATGCGAATTAGAACCAAACCAAGTGAATGCAGGGCGAATTGGATTTCGTCTAGGTCCTTGCATAAATGCGAGTGGTCGTTTGGATACAGCAAAGCGTTCGTTAGAATTGTTTTTCCAAACAGATATGGAAAAAGCTGTTGTTATTGCAAATGAATTGGTGATGCTGAATAATGAGCGAAAAGAATTGACTGAAAAAGGCGTAGAAGAAGCAATTGCGTATTATGAGAATGAAAACTGTATA
This sequence comes from Agathobacter sp., assembly GCA_045633955.1. Taxonomy (GTDB): domain Bacteria; phylum Bacillota; class Clostridia; order Lachnospirales; family Lachnospiraceae; genus Roseburia. The sequence continues at coordinate 2,774 of JAZQZJ010000038.1, forward strand.
GATGACAAAGTAGTAGTTATTTATCTTCCAGAGGTACATGAAAGTATTGCTGGAATTATAGCAGGACGAATACGTGAGAGATATTATAAGCCAACTTTTATATTAACAAATGCAGAAGGAGAATATATTAAAGGCTCTGGTCGCTCTATAGAAGAATATTCTATGTATGAAGAGATGTGTAAATGTCAGGAATTGCTTTCGAAGTTTGGAGGGCATCCTATGGCTGCGGGGCTTTCTATGCCATTAGAGAACCTAGAACTGTTTCGTAAAAAAATCAATGAACGATGTACCTTGACAGAAACAGAACTAACAGAAAAAATCCGTATTGATGTGGCTATGCCAATGGATTATGCATTTCCAGAATTGATTCAAGAATTTTCTCTTTTAGAACCTTTTGGAAAAGAAAATACACGACCAGTTTTTGCGGACAAGGGAATTCGGATTAAGCGTATGTGGGCGATTGGGAGAAAAAAGGATACATTAAAGTTCGAATTTATCACAAAAACAGGTGGAAGTGTGAGTGGTATTCTTTTTCGCATGAAAGATGTTTTTTTGGAATATTTAGAAGAAAAATTTGGACAAAAAGAGGTAGAAGCAGCATTTGCAGGCAGACCAAATGCCATTGAACTTTCTATTATATATAATCCAGAAATTAACACTTATCAGGATAGGGATACCATACAGGTTATTGTGGAACATTATCAGTAACATATTGCGAAAATAGAAATCCCATTGTAAAATGGATATATTGGAGGCAGATTCATGTTTGGTAGTAGAAAAAATAAAATTCAAGAACAGATAAAAGAAGCATTTGCTCAGATAAATCAGCATAGAGAAGATTTTGAAACTCGTATGTCTTCTGCAGATGAACGTGGAAACCAGATGCAGGAAGATATTTCACAAGTGATGGAGAATACCACTTCTATGACAGAATATGCAATGCAGAATGTAGAAGAGGAGTCCGTCCTGCTTCATACGATGGATACCTTTACACAAGAATTTCATGTTGCGATGGAGGAATACCAGCAGATTGTGGAATTGGTGAAGGAAAACTATGATGCAGTTACGAATTTAGTAGATGAAAATAAGCATTATACAACACCGTCGAAATACTTAACAGAGATTCCAGGTGTGCTTCGTCAGGAATATAAGTTCTACGAAGATAAAGTGGAAAAAATGGCGGAAAATGCCAGACAGATGAGTGTTCAGGCGATTAATGCAGCAGTGGAAGCTGGTCGCATGGGAGAAAGTGGCAAAAAGTTTGTTGCAGTCTCAGAGGAATTGCGTCAGATGGCATTGGATTATGAAAAATCAGCATTGTCTATGCAGGAAGAATTACAGGCTTCACAAGAGAAAATTCAGCAATTAGAAGAATATGTATTGCGTTTAGTATCATTGATTAAAGACGGCAACGTAGGAACAACACGACTTATGAAAAAATACATGGAATTGCATAAGGCTGTAGAAACTTCGTCTATGCGAGATTTTTCTGATGAAGCAACGGTTATGCGAGACAAGGTTGTAGCGATACGTAATTTGGACGAAGAAATGGTAAAATCGAGTGAGCGAAATAAAATTCAGTTAACGGATGTTCAAGAAGAATTACAGAATCAGAAACAAGAATTAAGAGAGTTAGAGAGCGATTTGGTATATATATTTGATGAAGTCGTAGAAAAGATTCATTAAATGATTTATGGGGGATAAAAGGAGGAGCGTATGAATACAACGAATTTCACTTTTTTATCAAATGATGGGAAAACAGCGGTTCATGCAGTAAAGTGGATGCCAGAAGATACGAATATAAAGGCGATTCTACAGATTTCTCATGGTATGGTAGAATTTATTGAGCGTTATGTGGTGTTTGCAGAATTTTTAACAGCACAGGGTTATATGGTAGTGGGACATGATCATATTGGTCATGGTGCATCTGTAGCATCTAAAGAAGATTGGGGATATTTTTGTGAAGGCAATCCTAGTGATGTAGTGATAGAAGATATGCACAAACTCCGTACTTTAATACAGGAAGAGTATCCACAGTATCCATATTTTATGTTGGGACATAGCATGGGTTCATTTATGCTTCGTAAATACTTGGCGTTTCATCCAGAAAAATTGCGTGGTGCCATTATTATGGGAACAGGTTTTATCCCTGCAGGTCTTACTCGTGTAGCATTAGGACTTACAGCATGTGTTACAAAAATAAGAGGTTCCAAACATCGTAGTAAATTGATTCAGAGTCTTGCTTTTGGAGCTGATTATAAAGATTTTGATATGACAGGTGAACAACCAGAAAAGAGTTGGCTTACCAAAGATGTTGAAGTTGTAAAAACATATTACAATGAGCCAAGATGTACGTATATGTTTACGGTAAATGGTTACAAAGGATTGTTTGAGGCGGTTCAATTTTCTTGTAATCCAGAAAATACAGCGAAGATACCGAAAAAGTTACCTGTATTTATTGTTTCAGGAGAACAGGATCCAGTTGGCGGACTTGGCAAAGGCGTAAAACAGGTTTATGATATGCACAAAGAATGTGGTGCACTGGATGTAACCTATAAATTATACGAAGATGATCGTCATGAGATTTTAAATGAAACAGATAAGCAGGTGGTGTTTGAAGATATCCTTGCTTGGATGAATGTAAGAATTGATACATAGTGAAATTGTATAAAATTACATGCATAAAAGAAAGAGACCTTCCATAAGTAAAAATGGAAGGTTTTTTTGTTGACTTTTAAAATAGTAAAGGTATAATAAAGCATTGCAAAATAGTTTATTAGTTTTATTGGAAGAAGGAATACAAATGACAAAGAATAAAAAAGTACTTATTATAATTGCTGCGATTGTAGGTTGCTTTATAGCCATATATGTAGGCTTATCTGTTTTTTTTACCAGCCATTTTTATTTCAGAACAACAATTAATGGTGTGAATGTAAGTGGTAGAAGTATTGAAACTGCAAAAGCAACTATTCAAAAGGCAATGGATGAATATGAATTAGTGATTATAGAACGCGATGGTACAACAGAATCTATTATTGGTAGCGATTTTTCATTAGAAACAAAATGGAATGATGAGATAGGCAATTTTTTGGAAACACAGGATGGATTTTCTTGGGTGATAAAATTGTTTGAACCAGACCAGCATGTGTCTAAAATGTATATTTCTTTCGATAAAGTAAAATTAGAAGAATTATTGCGTGCATTACCTTGTATGGAAGACGCGAAACAGATTGCGCCAGAAAGTGCGCAGGTTTCAGAATATACACCAGATGGTGGTTATCAGTTAGTTCCATCTGTTGCAGGTTCACAGATGGATTATGCAGCCTTTTATGGAAAAGTAAATGAATGTATTCGTAGCATGAAAACAGAGTTAAACTTAGATGAGGAACTTTGTTATGTCCTTCCAGAGGTGATGGATGATGATGAGAATTTATTAGCTGTCATCGAACAGTTAAATAAATCGTTACAGACGGTGATTACATATCAGGTCGGAGAAGCTACAGAGGTATTGGATGCCAGCATATTCCAGCCTTGGCTCATGGTGAACGATGAAATGGAAGTTTCTATTGACGAAGAGCAGTTATCTGCATATGTCAAGAAACTTGCTTCCACTTACAATACTTGCTATGGTGCAAAAAAACTGATGACTTCATATGGTGTTGAAGTAACGATTCCGAACAGTCATTATGGCTGGAAGGTAGATAACCAGGCGGAAAGAGAAGCAATTACAGCTAGTATTTTGGCTGGTGAACAGATTACCAGAGACTTGAATTATTCTATGACTGCCAATAGCCATGAAGGAAATGATTATGGCAATTCTTATGTTGAGATTAACTTAACTGCTCAGCACTTGTTTCTATATGTGGATGGAGTTTTGATCATTGAAACAGATTTGGTATCAGGAAATTTGGCCAAAGCATATAATACGCCAACAGGTGCATATGGCTTAACTTATAAGACCAAAAATGCAACATTACGAGGTGAGGATTATGCGACACCAGTAGATTATTGGATGCCATTCGCAGGTAATGTTGGTATGCATGATGCCACTTGGAGAGGTGACTTTGGAGGCAGTATTTACAAGAGAAATGGTTCACATGGATGTGTAAATTTGCCGCACAGTGCAGCGAAGACTATTTATGAATATGTAAATACAAATTTCCCAGTTTTGGTATATGAATTACCAGGAACAGAGAGTCCGAAAGGGATTGCTCAGGATCAAGCGTATTTTGTATCAAATTTAATAAAATCCATTGGTCCTGTTACACTTGCATCAGAACAAGCGATTCAAATAGCGAGAGCACATTATGATGCTTTATCAGATACAGCAAAGGGATATGTAAGTAACTATCAGTTGCTTTTAGATTCAGAATATGTATTAGCAGTATTAAAGATACAGGCAGGCATTTGGTAAAAATGTGTAAAATAAATTAGTACACTTCGAAAGAGGTGTACTTTTTTTATGCATATCCATAGAAAGATTTGGTTATTCTAAGAAAAAAGATAGGAGATATCCAAATGCAGAGATTAACCATCAAATGTGTACATGCAAGAGAAATATTAGATTCAAGAGGAAATCCGACGGTTGAAGCAGAGGTTTTATTGGAAGATGGAAGTTTGGGCAGAGCCGCTGTGCCAAGCGGTGCTTCTACAGGGATTTTTGAAGCTATAGAGTTACGTGACGGTGATGCACAGAGATATCGTGGAAAAGGGGTAACAAGAGCTGTTAGAAATGTTAACTCCATCATAGCAAAAGTAATTGTAGGAATGAATGCGGCGGATATTTATGCAGTAGATCAGGCAATGTTAAAAGAAGATGGCACAAGAGACAAATCTAGATTAGGGGCAAATGCAATCCTTGCAGTATCCATAGCTACAGCAAAAGCTGCCGCGAATTCAATGGGGATTCCTTTATATCGGTTTTTGGGTGGTATATCGGGCAATCGTATGCCTATTCCGATGATGAATATTTTAAATGGAGGGGCCCATGCAGCAAATACCATTGATGTGCAGGAATTTATGATTATGCCTGTAGGGGCATCTTCTTTTAAAGAAGGTCTTAGATGGTGTACAGAGGTATTTCATACATTAGCTACAATATTAAAAAATCAAGGTTTATCAACAGCTGTTGGTGATGAGGGTGGTTTTGCACCGGATTTATCTGGCGAAGAAGAAGCTATAAAATACATTATAAAAGCAATTGAGCAGGCAGGTTATACACCAGTACAAGATTTTATGATAGCCATTGATGCAGCAGCTAGTGAATGGAAGTGTGAAGAAAAAGGAGTTTATCGTCTTCCAAAAACAGGAGTGGAATATACATCCGATGCCTTGATAGATCATTGGAAATGTCTTGTTAGTCAATATCCAATTTTTTCGATTGAAGATGCTTTGGATGAGGAGGATTGGGGTGGTTGGAAAAAACTAACTCGAGAACTTGGACATAAAATTCAATTAGTAGGAGATGATTTATTTGTTACCAATACAAATCGTTTGGAAAAAGGAATCAAATGTAATTGTGCAAATAGTATTTTGATTAAATTAAATCAAATCGGTTCTTTGTCTGAAACTATAGAAGCAATTAAAATGGCACATCAAGCAGGTTATACAGCGGTTGTGTCTCATCGTTCGGGTGAAACAGAGGACACCACGATAGCAGACTTAGCCGTTGCACTTAATACTGGGCAGATAAAAACAGGTGCTCCAAGTCGTTCGGAACGTGTTGCAAAATATAATCAATTACTACGAATCGAAGAAGAGTTGCATGCATATTCTATAGAAAACGGTTCATACTAAGTATAAAAAGTGAAAGAGGTGCTCAGTTTGAAATATTACGTAAATGAAAATTGCATCGGTTGTGGATTATGTGTTAATACGTGTCCTGATTATTTTACTATGGCAGACACTGGTGTGGCCGTTGCCCTAGATTCCGAAGTCCCAGTAGAACATGCAGGAGAAGCTGCAAATGCAGCCTATGGATGTCCGGTGGACGCGATTCAGGAGGTGTAACTCTTTAGGTCACGAAAAGGTTTTGAAAAAACTACGAAAAGTAGAGCGCCTAGGATAACTTCTAGGCACTCTACTTTTCTTACATTTGATTGCATATTTTCTTTGATTGGATAAATTGGTAAGTGTATTTCATGGAAATATGAAGATGATATCTGCATGGTTTACCACTTATTAACAATACGATTTCAGTTTAGTAAAGTAGTTGATTTTTATGGCAATTTCCGTTAAGTTTAATTATATATTTAACTTAGGAAATAAAGAGAAAATGAGTCTATATAATGAATGCAAATTATGTCCTAGACATTGCAACGCAAATAGAATAGAAAATCAAATCGGTATCTGCAAGGTTACTTCAAAGTTGAAGGTTGCCCGTGCAGCCCTTCATCATTGGGAGGAGCCGTGTATTAGTGGTACGAATGGCTCGGGAACTGTATTTTTTAGTGGTTGTTCTTTGCATTGTGTGTTTTGTCAGAATGAAGAAATCTCACATGGAAGAATTGGAAAAGAAATTACGAAAGAGCGTTTGTCAGAGATTTTTTTGGAATTACAAGAAAAGGATGCCAATAATATCAATTTGGTTACCCCAGGCCAATATGTGCCAGATATCGTTTGGTGTGTAGAACACGCCAGAAGGCAAGGCTTACATATTCCGATTGTTTATAATACGAGTAGTTATGAGAATGTAGATACATTAAAACTGCTTGAGGGCATTGTAGATGTATATTTGCCCGATTTTAAATATTTCAATTCAGAGTTGGCTGCCAAATATTCCAAAGCACCAGACTATCCAGAGGTAGCAAAATTAGCTATAGCAGAAATGGTTCGTCAGCAACCGACTCCTGTGTTTTATGAAAAGGATGGACAAGAATTAATACAAAAAGGCGTAATTGTTCGACAGTTATTGCTGCCTGGACAGTTGCAAGATGCAAAAAATATTATAAAATATTTGTATGAGACATATGAAAATAGAATTTATATCAGTTTGATGAGTCAGTTTACGCCATTACCACATGTTGAAAATTATCCAGAGTTAAATCGAAAAGTCAGCAAACGTAGTTATGAATCATATGTGGATTTTGCAATATCGTTAGGGATAGAAAATGGCTTTATTCAGGAAGATGATGTAGCAGAAGAAAGTTTTATTCCTTTGTTTGATTGCGAAGGTGTATAGTGATTGGATATGATATGAAAATGGAAAAGGAGATGTAAGGAATGAGATATCCAGAATTTTTAAAAGAAAATGGCAGTATTGGTTTTGTTGCTCCATCTTTTGGTTGTGCAACAGATCCATATTATTCCGCATTTCAAAATGCGTTGAAAAAATGGAAGGAAATGGGATATCGGTTGAATCTTGGTCCCAATTGTTACGCGTCAGAAGGTATTGGAATTAGTAATGATCCAAAACTTTGTGGACAGGAATTAAATGACTGGTACTGTGATGAAAAAAATGATGTCATCATTTCCTGTGGAGGCGGAGAATTGATGTGTGAAGTTGTTCCATACATAGATTTTGAACGTTTAAAACAGGCAAAACCAAAATGGTATATGGGATTTTCGGATAATACCAACTTCGTCTTTCTTTCTACGATTCTCATGGATACTGCAGCTATTTACGGACCTGGAGCTCCTAAATTTGGAATGGAGCCTTGGCATGAAGCAATTCATGATGCATGGGATTTGCTGCATGGAAAAATGGATACCGTGACAGGCTATGATTTATGGGAAAAAGAAGGCGGAAAAGATGAAGAGCATCCACTTTTACCATACAATGCTACAGAACCTGTTGTGATAAAAAGTTTTCACTGTGAAAATGGCATAGCAATAGAAACTACCGATGCGATAGAAATTGAAGGACGTTTGATTGGCGGGTGTATGGATATCTTACAAATGTATCCAGGTACAGCATTTGATAGAGTAAAAGAATTCAATGAGAAATACAAAGAAGATGGTATTATCTGGTTCTTAGAAGCCTGTGAATTGAATCTCATGTCCATTCGTCGTTGTTTATGGCAGTTAAAACAGGCTGGATGGCTTGAACATTTGAAAGGCTTTTTGATTGGTCGACCAATGTTATTTGGAGAAGAAATGTTTGGCATTGATCAATATCGTGCGGTAACAGATGTGCTGGCAGAATATAATGTTCCTATTATTATGGATTTGGATATCGGCCATTTGCCACCAATGATGCCTATTGTTTCTGGTAGTACAGCAAAAGTATCCGTAAAGGAAAATAGTGTATCTATTCAGTATACTTTCAAATAAATAGAAAAATAGTGTTTGAGGACGTTGACAAAAATAATTGTCGGCGTCCTTTGTCCGTTTTATAACCCATGAAATTGGGTAGACTCCTACATAAGAAAACATCTCTGCTGGAATGAGGATAAAACAATAACAAGGGATAAGGAGAAAAACGGATGCAAACAGTAAGATTAGATTTTAGTAAAATAGATGTAGAGAGAATTTTAATTTCTCTAGGAATGACAGTTATGGAAAGCTTTGGGCTAATTATGTTAATCTGTGGAATTTTTGGTATCAAAATTTTTTAAAATTCTACAAAATGTAGTTGGAAAAGCTTGTAAAATACTATATTTGGATTGACGATGTAGAAATTGCTCTGTATAATTATGTTGGATTATTAGTTAATTTGGAAAAGTGTGTAAAAAGGAAGTAGAAAGAAGAGGATACACATGAAATTATGTTTTAGAAAAACAATCCAAAAAGTGATTGCGATTCTGTTGGTTATGGTGTCGGTTTTTGGATGTATAGATACAGGCAATGTTATTACATATGCAGATGTGAATGATGGCGGTATGATTTATTCCAATGATGGAAGTCTCGTTGAGACAAAAGTTTCTGCATCAAAAAAGGCTGAAAAGGTTAGTGGTTTAGTTCATGGAAAACCAGTTACTGTTGTAGAAGAGACGACTGGTGACGATGGAGCCGCATGGTATAAGGTTAGCTATTATATTGGCAATGGAGCTACTGCAAAAGAGGGGTATGTTCCAGCAACGAGTGTACGATTAGATAAAGATGCAGCTGTTGTTGCAACTGGAGTAGCAAATGCGGATCTTACATTGTGGAGTTGTACGGGTGACTATATGAAGCCTGCCTTAGCAACTATTCCAAATGGTACAAAATTATATATCACAGATAGTAAAAATGATGGTGGGTTATGGTATCGTGTAAAATGTGATATCAAAGGAAAGACCTTATTTGGATGGGTAGAATCGGCTTATGTAAACAAAGATTCGATTCCAGATATTCCTACTGATGGAAATTATGAACAGGGATTGATTGCCCAAGGGTTTCCAGCAAGTTATGCAAAGCTTTTAGCGATATTACATGAGCAGTATCCAAACTGGCAGTTTATACCAGTGCAGACGGGGTTGGACTGGAAAACAGTTATTTCAGAAGAGTCCAAAGCAGGTCGTAACCTGATTCATAAAAATTCCAATGATGCAAAGAAATCAATTGCATCTTCTGAATATAATTATTACACCAATACATGGACCATTCGTGATAGTTCAGGTTGGGTAACAGCACATCCGGATTATATTGCATATTGTATGGATCCTAGAAACTTTTTAAATGTAGAGAATATTTTTATGTTTGAAAGTTTAAGCTACAATAATGCACATAATGCAGCTGGAGTACAGGCAATTATCAATAATACTTTTATGGCGAATGATGTGGTAGATACCGATGGAAAAGCATTAAACTATGCCAATACTTTTTTAAATATCGGACAGACTGTTGGGGTTAGCCCATACCATTTAGCTTCACGTGTGCGTCAAGAACAGGGGGCAAATGGAACAAGTCCGTTGATTTCAGGTACATATGCAGGCTATGAAGGATTGTTTAATTATTTTAATTATGGTGCCTACGGTACACCAAACTCTGTATTATATGCAAATGGGTTGACATATGCGAAAAATCAGGGGTGGACTAGTCGTTATTTGTCATTATTAGGTGGTTCTAAGTTATTGGCGAAGAATTATATCAATGTTGGACAGGATACATTATATTTCCAAAAGTTTAATGTTGTTTATAAAGACAAACTATATACACATCAATATATGACAAATGTAGAGGCGGCAATTTCCGAAGGGAAAAGTGTAGCTAGTGCTTATGCAGATAAGACACAGGCATTTGTCTTTGAAATACCAGTTTATTTAAATATGCCAGAAGCACCAGTACAGTTTACTGCATCTGGTAACCGAAATAATTATTTGGCATCCTTAAATGTTGGTGGACTTGCATTGACTCCAAGTTTTAATGGTGCATCTACTGAGTATTCTATTATCGTAGATTACACAGTAAGTTCCATCAAAGTTTCTGCTACTCCAGTAGTGGATAAAGCAAAAGTGAAAGGCACAGGAACTTATAATTTAGCAGTAGGAAATAATACAATTGAAGTTACGTGTACTTCGCAAAGTGGCGAGAAAAAAGTATATAAGCTTACGGTCGTACGTTCTGGTTTGAGTGATGCGAACTACACATTAGCATCGGACATCTATGCAATTGATAAATATATTACAGGCGTTGAACCTGGAACAACGGCAGAAAACTTCCTTGCAGGTTTTACGTGTGAAGGTGGTTCTGTAAAATTATTGGATTCATCGGGTAAGGAAAAAACAGGTGTTGTGGGAACTGGAGACCGATTAGCAGTTTATGTAGATGGTGTTCTTGCAAATTATAAAGAAGTAATTATTTATGGTGATATAAGTGGAGATGGAGCAGTTACAATTGTGGATTTGGTTCGATTAAATCGCCACACACTTAATATAAGTAAATTAAGTGGATGCGGATTAGCTGCTGCTGATGTAAACAAAAATGGTAGTGTAAATATTCAGGACTTAGTTATGATTAATCGTCATACACTTGGTATAGCATCTATTAGTCAAAAATAAGAGGTGAGAGAATGAAAAAATTACAGAATGTTGTATTGTCAATCTGTTTGGTATTAAGTTTATTGTTTTATCCAAATGTAGAAGTAAATGCGTCAAACGTTTCTTTGGGAGTAAGTGCTTCTGCTATCAATATCGGGGATACGGTGACAGTTTCTGTTACTGTTCCAGATAGTGTATCTGCAACGGTAGATTTGTCATATTCTTCTAATGTATTGTCGTTTGTTAGTGCGTCTGCTGACGTTGGAGCAAATGGTAGTACGATTACGATGAATATTGGTAAATATAGTTTGGCTGCGACCAACACCATTAGTGTAACATTGAAAGCAATTACATCAGGTACAGCTAGTATTAGTGCCTCTGTTATTTCAGCGGTAGATAATAATACTGCTGAAGAAATTTCTCTTGGGGGAGCATCTACAAGTGTTACAGTAGCAAATCAGGCAGCAGAGCAGCCTGTTACACCACCAGCAGATCAACCGGTGACGCCGCCAGCAGATCAGCCAACAACACCACCAGCAGACCAGTCAACAACACCACCTGCAGAAACACCAAAATCAGCAGATAATTCTTTGGCATCATTAAAATTATCTTCCGGAACATTATCGCCAGGTTTTCAGTATAATGTGACAAATTATACGGCTACGGTAGGATATAATATAAGTAATGTAGTAGTGAGTGCTACTCCATCCAATGCAAAAGCGATTATTGAATCGGTAACTGGAAATGGAAATGTAAACCTTCAGGTAGGTGAAAATACTATTCAAGTAGTAGTGCAGGCAGAGAATGGTGTAAAGGCTACTTATACAATTGTTGTAACCAGACAGCCAGAAGGGGAGACAACTCCTAATACATCCGAAAGTGAATCTTCAGAGACAGAATCACAGGATGCACCTATAGTTGAAGAAAAAGAAGCACTCCAGTGGAATGGTCAGAAACTTCAGCCGGCAGAAAGTGTTCCAAACGATATTGTACCAGAAGACTTTAGTGTTAGCTCCATTATGATTCATAGCGTGGAAACACCATGTCTTACTTTCGCAAATGGTGATTTAAAAGTTTTATATCTTACAAATGAAGAAGGAACCTCTGGGCTTTATGTTTATGATGAAGTACAGCAGATGGTTTATCCATTTGTAAAGATTGAATCTAATAGCAATTATGTGGTTGTGCTTGTTCCTGATGCAGCAAATGCGCCAGCACCTGAAAACTATAAAGCTTGTACACTTTCGATTGAAGGAAAAGGTGTTATCAATGCATATCAATTTGTGCAGCCAGTAGAAAATATTGAGCAGACTAGTTGGTTTGGACCAGAGACTTATTACGCAGCAACACCAGTTGCCACAGATTTCTATCTGATTTATTGTATGAGTAATACTGGTGAAAATGGCTGGTATGTATATGATTCTGTAGAAGGAACTATTCAGCGCTATCTTGGATCTGTTCACAATCCGGTTGTGGAGCCAGAAGTATCAACAGATGGAGCATCTGGTGATGAAAATAATCAGGACTATGAGGCTTTAGAGGCAAAATTGAAACAGGCAGAGAATATGCAGATGATTATTCTTTGTGTAGCAATTTTTGTGGTAGTGGTTCTTGTAATAGTTATTGTAAATCTTATTCTTAGAAATCGTTCCGATGAAGAATATGAGGATGACGATGAATACTATGATGAGTATGAATTTGTAGAAGATGAAGATACTACAGAAGAAGTAGAAGAATCCGATGATGAAATAGAAATTGAATTTTATGAAATGCCTCAGACGGAAGTAGAAACAGAAGAAACGGATGACGAAATGGAAATCGAGTTCTATGAAATGTCAGAAGCAGAAACAGAAGAAGATGATGATGAAGTAGAGGTAGAATTCTACGACATGGAAGAACTTCTTATAAAAGAAGCAATTGCTCCTGAAGAAGAAACTTCCAAGAAGAAAGAAGAAATTCCAGAAAAGAAGAATCCAGTTATGCCAGCAGCTGTAAAGGTTTCAGATACTTATACAGATGTTGACGATGATGATGACGATTTGGAATTCATTGAATTAGATTAAGTAAAACTACCCCTATCTATATGGATAGGGGTATTATTTGCTTCATGGAAATTTATGGAGGCGAAACGTGAAATATACAGATAAAGCAAAACGTGCATTAGATATCGGAAATCGTTTGTCTAAAAGTATGCATTACAATTATGTAGGGACAGAACACATTTTAGCAGGGCTTTTAAAAGAAGGAACTGGTGTTGCTGCAGAAGTATTAGCTTCGAATGGAGTAGAATTGTCGAAACTTTTACAGATGATCGAGGAATTGATTTCTACGGGCGAAGAGACATTGATTGTGGAGCGAGATGGATACTCTCCACGTACACAGCATATTTTAGATAAGGCGGCAGAAGAAGCACGCAAATTGGGTTATGAAAAAATTGGAACAGAACATATTTTGTTGGCTATTTTAAAAGAAGGTGATTGTGCTGCATCGAGACTCTTAAACACGATGGGAGTGAATCCTCAGAAATTGTTTGCGGATGTGTTAGGTGCAATGGGAGAAGATCCAGCAAAATACCGTGAAGAATATGCAAAGAGTCGTAATGCAGCAAAAAATGGATCTGTAACACCGACATTGGATCAGTATTCTAGAGATTTAACAGAAATGGCAGCCAATGGTTTGTTGGATCCAGTGATTGGTCGTAAAGAAGAGACACAGCGTGTGATTCAGATTCTGAGTCGTCGAGGCAAGAATAATCCATGTTTGATTGGCGAACCAGGTGTAGGAAAAACGGCTATTGTAGAAGGTATTGCAGAAAGTATTGTAAATGGTACTGTGCCTGGATTATTAAGAGGAAAACGATTGGTTTCTTTAGATATGTCAGGTTTGGTTGCAAAATCAAAATATCGTGGTGAATTTGAAGAGCGTATTAAAAAAGTCATTAATGAAGTAATTGCAGCTAGGGATGTAATTCTATTTATTGATGAACTTCATACCATTATTGGTGCGGGTGGGGCAGAAGGTTCTTTGGATGCTGCGAATATTTTAAAACCATCTATGGCTAGAGGAGAATTGCAGATTATCGGCGCGACTACGATTGAAGAATATCGTAAACATATCGAAAAAGATGCTGCTTTGGAGAGAAGATTCCAGCCAGTAACTGTAGAGGAACCTTCAATTGAAGAAACAATTGAGATATTAAAAGGAATTCGAGGACTTTATGAAACGCATCATCAAGTTGAAATTTCGGACGAAGGCGTAGAAGCGGCAGTTACTTTATCTGCCAGATATGTTAGTGATCGATTTCTGCCAGATAAGGCAATTGATTTAATGGATGAGGCTGCGGCAAAAGTACGTTTGGGACTTTTGGGTTCACCGTTAAAGGTAAATCAGTTGCATCAGGAAATACAGGCAGCTGAATTAGCGATTGAAACAGCGCTTCAAAATGGTGATATTGAACTGGTTCGTATGGAAAAGACAAAAAAAGATGCTATTTTGAAAGAGTTACAAAAAATTGAAAAAAAAGCAAGGTCTACATCGAAAAAGAAACTTCCTATTATAGGAGAAAATGAGATTGCAGATATTGTGGCTGGTTGGACAAAAATACCAGTAAATAAATTAACAGAAGGTGAAGCTGCACGTTTACAAAAATTAGAAAGTTTACTAAAGAAACGTGTGGTAGGTCAGGAAGAAGCTGTAGTAGCAGTATCTAAAGCTGTACGTAGAGGGCGTGTAGGATTAAAAGATCCAAAGCGTCCAATTGGTTCTTTTTTGTTTTTGGGACCAACAGGTGTTGGGAAAACAGAAGTTTCAAAAGCATTAGCAGAAGCTGTTTTTGGAAAAGAAGACGCCATGATTCGTGTTGATATGTCAGAATATATGGAAAAACATAGCGTTTCTAAAATGATTGGCTCGCCTCCAGGTTATGTGGGCCATGATGATGGAGGACAGCTTAGTGAAAAGGTACGTAGAAATCCGTTCTCCGTAATTCTGTTTGATGAAATAGAAAAAGCACATCCAGACGTATTTAATATACTGCTTCAGGTATTGGATGAGGGGCATATTACGGATTCTCAAGGACGTAAAGTGGATTTTAAAAATACCATCATTATTATGACATCAAATGCAGGAGCACAAGCGATTATTGAACCAAAGCGTTTGGGATTTGGCAATAAAGAAGATGAAAAGCAGGATCATCAAAAGATGAAAGATAGCGTAATGGAAGAAGTGAAACGTATTTTCAAGCCAGAGTTCTTAAATCGTATTGATGAAACCATCGTGTTCCGTGCATTAAACAAAGAAGATATGAAGCAGATTGTGACGATTATGGTGAAAGAATTGCAGAATCGTTGCAAAGATCAGTTAGAAATTGATTTGAATGTAACAGCAAATGCAAAGGTTTATATTGTAGACAAATCTTTTGATCGAAAATATGGTGCAAGACCGCTTAAGAGAAAGATTCAAGAAGAAATAGAAGACCGACTTGCAGAAGAAATCATTGCAACAAAAATTAAACGCGGAGACAAAGTCACAGTTTCGGTGAAAAAAGATGCAATTTTAATATCAAAGTGATATAATATGAGTAAGTCATAAATAGATATTTGGAAGAAAATATCGCATGGGGAGTATACAGGAGGAGAAAAATGGCTGAAATTAGAGAATTGATTCAAGTAGAATCAAACGGAACAATTTGTTTTGGGGACTATACATTAGAAACAAAGGCAAAATTGGACAATTTTGATGTTAATGGAGATATCTTCAAGGTAAAGACCTATAAAGATATTACAAAATTAGAATGTAATGATGTTTTTGTATATGAGTCTGTTCCGGGAACGGCTGTGGCAAATTTTGAAAAAACTGAAGATAAAGTCTCATTTATAGTAAAAGCTTTAGATGGTGTACAGATTACATTAGGTTTGGAACCAGAAACAGCGTATGAAATTTTTGTTGGTGGAGAATCTGTTGGTACTATGAATACTAATTTAGGTGGGAAACTTAGTCTTAGTGTAGAAATTGCGGATGAAAATGGCGTTTCTATTTTGGTCAATAAAAAATAAAATGAAATCATTTTACCCGGCCAGATAATCTGGTCGGGTTTTTAATGTGAAAAGGAGTACTTTGGAGGTTGTATGGCAAAAGGAAAAACAAGTGTATATTTTTGTCAAAATTGTGGATTTGAATCAGCAAAATGGATGGGACAATGTCCAGGCTGTAAAGAATGGAATACATTTGTAGAAGAAGTGGTTGATAGAAAAGGCAGTGTTTCTACAAGTGTAAAAAAGGCAATAGAAGATGCAAAACCTTTACCGCTTTCAGCGATATCTTCTATAAATGATGAACGTACAAGCACCGAGATGAAAGAATTAGACCGTGTGTTAGGTGGGGGCATTGTAAAAGGTTCGCTGGTATTAGTGGGTGGCGATCCAGGAATAGGGAAATCAACTTTATTGTTACAAGTATGTAAAAATCTTTCTAATAAGAAGAAGTCGGTTCTGTATATATCAGGCGAAGAATCTTTACAGCAAATTAAAATTCGTGCAGAGCGAATTGGAACATTTACTGATTCATTGGAGCTTTTGTGCGAAACAAATTTAGATATTATAAAAGAAGTGATTGCTAGAAGAAAACCAGAGATTGTAGTAATAGACTCTATACAAACAATGTGTAGTGAGCAGGTTGCTTCCGCTCCTGGTAGCGTTTCACAAGTGCGCGAAGCCACCAGTGTACTTATGCAGATAGCAAAAGGCATGGGGATCACGATATTTATCGTTGGACATGTAACCAAAGAAGGTGTAGTAGCAGGTCCAAGAGTTTTGGAACATATGGTGGACACTGTTCTATATTTTGAAGGTGACCGTCATGAAAGCTATCGTATTTTACGTGGTGTAAAAAATCGTTTTGGTTCTACAAATGAGATTGGTGTTTTTGAGATGCGAAATATAGGTTTGGTTGAGGTGGAAAATCCTTCGGAATTTATGCTTAGTGGAAAACCAATTGGAGCATCTGGTTCTGTGGTTGCTTGTTCTATGGAAGGAACTAGACCAATTTTATTAGAAATACAAGCATTGATTTGTCAGACTAATTTTGGAAATCCGAGACGTACTGCAACAGGAACAGATTATAATCGAGTAAATCTACTTATGGCAGTATTGGAAAAACGATTAGGTATGCGACTTTCAGAATGTGATGCTTATGTCAATATTGCTGGTGGTATCCGTATGAATGAACCGGCTATGGATTTAGGAATCGTATTAGCAATTATGTCTAGTAAAATGGATAAACCGATTAATGAAAAAACAATATGTTTTGGAGAAGTAGGTTTAAGTGGAGAAGTGCGTGGTGTAAGCATGGCAGAGCAAAGGGTGTTAGAGGCAAAGAAACTTGGCTTTGAAACCTGTATTCTTCCAGAAGTTTGCAAATCAAGTTTTTTGCATAATATAGAGGGGATTGAACTTATAGGGGTTCGTAATGTAAAAGAGGCATTAGATGCAATTCGATAAGAGAAAGCTCTTGGGATTTCCAAGAGCTTTTTTGAATGAGAAAAAACAAAAAAGATTGAATTGTAGATAAAAAATATAATAATCAGACAATTTAGACAATTTAATAAAAAGTGAGGAGTTGACCTACTTTTAAAAATGTCGAATTTTGTGTTGACTTTGAAATATGCTTATGATATTCTTACAAAGCTGATTCGTGAGACGCACTAGCGTGGAGAGCTCCGAAGTAGCAAAGATGCAAGTTTAAAAAAAACTTAAAAAAGAATAAAAAAGTTGTTGACAAGTTTAACTGCTTATGATATTCTAACAAAGCTGTCGCGAACGACAGCGAAATAAAAATAAAAAAGTTATTGACAACGGCTTGAAGATGTGATAATCTAATATGGCTGTCGCAAACAACAGCAAACGAACATTGATAACTAAACAGTGAAAAACCTTGAAAGATTCAAAGAGAATAATTCAAGTCTAGATCTAGAAAAGATTTAGCGAACGTTTCAATCGAGAGATTGAAACCCTTTAAACAGTAAATTCAGATTTATCTGAATGAAACGAAAGCCAGTTTAGACTGGCCGATTAAACTTTTAACATGAGAGTTTGATCCTGGCTCAGGATGAACGCTGGCGGCGTGCTTAACACATGCAAGTCGAACGAAGCACTTT
>JAZQZJ010000039.1:0-32168 GCA_045633955.1 Agathobacter sp.
AGCGATTACGTTACAAATGTTACCAATAACAATCATACCATACATTAAGAATACAGATACTAAAAGTAATTCTGTTGAATATGGTGTAGTTGCTTCTGGTAATTTATCTGCAAAACCGATTGCTGCATATGCAAAACCAGCAATCATTGGAGCTGCAGAAGAAACTAATTTATCAACGAATGAGAATAATGTTCCCATCATACCTGGTACGTATTTACCTGTACGGTATACTTCGTAGTCAGCACAGTCAGCTGTCATAGGAATTACGAGGTTACCAGCAAGACCTGTAAATACTGAAACTGAGATTGTAAGGATTGCATAAATAATAGCAAATGACCCCCATACGAATGTAGCATCCTGACCATCAGCGCTTAATTTAACTAATGAAGTTGGATCACCGAAAATCCATAATGCTGCAAGTAATGCGTTACCAATGATACCACCCCAAGAACCGATAACCATCGCTGCCTTCTGTCCAAGCTTTGGAGCAATTAAACCGATAGCTGCCATAGTAAGAATCATACCTGGAAGTGAAAGTACTGCAAAGCCACCACTAACTGCGGCATAACCTGCTGCACCACCCATAGTAACAACACCATATAATACCATTGTTACTGTAGATGTTTTTGTTGTAGAAGCAAGTTTGTCTGTAGAAGCTGCTACTACTAACATCTGGATAGCACGGTTGTTTTTGATACAATCCCAGTAATCTTTGAAACCAACTGTCTGAGCTTTACCTGTACCGAAGAATTCTACTCTATCCTTTGGAGCAATAGCGATAACTGCGATAACTGTAAGTACTAAAGATGCAAAAGCACAAATCATCCAGATTTCATGGAATAATTCTGTTGAGTATACAGTACCATGTTTCTTTGTTAAGTTTGGAATAAGAATAGATCCAATACCGATGTATCCTACCATAACAAATGCACTATCAAAGATAGAGAATAATGGTCTCTGTTTTGGATCGTTTGTTAAACATGTCTGAGCAGATTTTGTAACTACACACTGGCATGTATAACCAATGTAGTAAATACAAGATACAACTGTAAAGAATGCAAAACGGATTGCAGCATCACCAGCTGATAATACATGTGTACCTTCTGCTGTAATTTCGATAGGTGTTCCGATAAGGTGTGTAAAGTGGAACAAGATATAACTTGTTACAAAAAGAATTACATTACCGATTACCATAAATGGTCTGTTCTTACCAAACTTACCATTTGTACGGTCTACGATCATACCTACGAATGGGTCTGTTACACCATCCCAGAGTCTCATGATTGTTGAGAATGAGGATGCTAACATTGTAGCAACACCTACGAATCCGATAAGATAGTAGGATAAGTACATCATAGAGAACATGTACATGTTTGTTGCAAGGTTGTTGCAGGCAAAACCAGCGATACGCCACAATGGAACGCGATGAACGCCGTTTTCACCAAGAAACTTTGGATCGATTGGTTTCATACTTTCTTTTCTCCTTTTAATTATAAAATTTATGGTTCCTTCTCGGAATTGTACCCTTAATATATTTGGAAAAGGAGAAAATATTTATGAAAATATCTTCTGAGTATACTCAGAATACTTTTCCGAGAAAGATTCTTAAAGGCATATGCCCTTAATACATGGTAAAAATAATAAAAAAAGCAAATATAAAATTTTTCTTAACTAAATCTTAACTAATTATAACAAAAAATCCCCTCCGCATGGAGGGGACAAACATGACCCAAGTGTGGCACTATGTTCCAATCTTTTTTCATCGTTTTTGTACATCTTTACCAAATCTTTGCCATTTCTAATCCATTTCTTTACCACTTCTAATTCATTCTAAATAATTCCTTTGCCAATGCACTTATTTGTTCTGATGATTGTTTCATTCCAGCATCATACCATACGATTAGCATGTGCATTAGTGCTCCAATTTGACCCGCCTGTTGAATTTCAATATAGGTAATCTGATTCTCCAAACGTTCTTCTTCCATTCGTTTATAAATACGCTCAATGAGCAAATACATAATTTGATTTCTATTTAAGATATCCAATAGATCTCTTTGCTTCTCCCAATATGCAAAAAAACCATCCATATCAGGTTTTACCTCCAAATACAAAAAAGCATCTCTCAACACATCATCCACCACAACTGCTAGTACATCCTCTAATGCATCATAATATCGATAAAATGTTTTTCGTGGGATTTGCATTTCTTTGCACAAAGCAGTCACTGTGATTTCTTTATATGTATGTTTTTTCATCATAGACAATAATGTAGTTTGAAAAAGTTTTTGACGTTGTACTGACTTTTCTGTTTTACAAATTTTG
The DNA here is from genome assembly GCA_045633955.1 of Agathobacter sp. Taxonomy (GTDB): domain Bacteria; phylum Bacillota; class Clostridia; order Lachnospirales; family Lachnospiraceae; genus Roseburia. Next base: position 2,323 of record JAZQZJ010000039.1, read on the forward strand.
TACATGCTTTATACCTCAAATAATAGAATGTATTGATTATACATGATTTCCCATCAGAAAACCACAATTGTATATACAATTCTTTTACTAATTCCATAAAATATGTTATATTTTATATATAGTATACGAAAGGAGGCTTGACTATGCAATTTATTCACTCCTCAGAACTTCGACCTGGTATGCGTATTGCAAAGCCAATTTATAATAAAGATGGTGTACTTCTTTATGAGCGCAATTCCAAACTTACCATTCCTTCTATCAATAGTATTCGAAACTTTGATTTAATAGGAATTTATGTTCTTGAACCAGCTGAACCTTTGCCGCCTTTCACAAAACAGGATATTGAATTCGAACAAGCACAAACTATTTACCTATTTAAACTAAAAGACCTTTTCGATAAGATATACAAACGCCAGCCATTGACAAAACTCGAACCATTAGTAAACGATATCATATCCCGATATGGTCACTTAGATACAAGGGTAAATTTCAATCAAAATCTTCGAAGCGCCCATGATTTTATGTACAAACACGCAACAAGTGTAGCCATTCTTACTACTATGATTGCTCGTCATCTAGACATTTCATTGGAAGACTACAAAGCTGTCATTACTTCAGCTTTATTATATGGATTTGGCTATCGCTTTCTTTCTAGAAACGTCATGGACAAAGAGGAAGAATTTACCGAGTTTGATTATAAATCAAAACAGGCTGCTTTGGAAAAAGGACTAAGTTATCTTAACATGTCAACCGATCCTATTCCTTATCTTCCAAAAGCACTCCGCCTTATGGAATACACAATCATGGCAAACAACCCTGCCAAAAAACCATTGCTACCATCAAATGATATCTTACTACTATCAGAAGTATTAAAAGTTGCCATTGAATTTGATTTCTATACAGGAATGATGATGGGACACAAACCACAATCTGAAATCATGGCCATGAAACATCTACAGAATCATCATCTAGAATTCAACGAAACCATCATTTCTATTTTGGCACAGTGTATCCATATTATACCAACTGGTGCCAGCGTAGATTTATCTACCAAAGATAAGGCCATTGTATTAATTGAAAACACAGAAGATTTCATGCGACCTGTCATTCTTCGTTTATATGATAATCAGGTATATGATTTGAGCGATCCTCTAGCATATAAACAATTCCAAATCATTGATCTTATGAAGACTATGGATAATCGTGTTGAAGTTGATGCCGAAACCATCAAACAGTTCAAAGCAGATCCTCGATTAATAGAACTGACAAAGCGCATTCGCCAAAAACTAAACAAATAAACATAGGGCTGTTGCAACTTAATCGTTTGCAACAGCCCACTTATATTTAAAACAAATATGATATCATAAACCAAACACTTGCAATAGTAGCAAATCCGACACATGCTAAAATTGCTCCTATGATGGTTTTACCAGATATTTTTTCTTTCTGTTGAAATACATTCTTCTGACCTATCTTTTCAGGAAAAGCCTCCATTGGCACAAATGGTACATCCATGTTCTGATTTGGATTTACCAATGTAAATCCATTCTTTTTGAAATATACTGCAGTCCATGCCGGCGTTGCATTTACAATAACTCGGTTCAACTGTAATACATTCTGTGCATACCCTCTCATAATCGTAAGCAGATGCATTCCACATCCTCTTCCTGTATATTGTGGCAACACATACAAAAGTGTTATCATCCCGTCCGTCTGCATCCCTGCCACACCAACTAACTGTTCCTGCTCAAAAGCACCCCATACAATTAATTTATTTTCTCTGCACATCTCTTTTAGGTTCGCTTCTGCAATATAATTTTCTACAAATGGAATCGTCTGCGTAAACTCCATACGATCACGAAGACTTGTATCAAACACATATCTAGATAATCCAGACGCATGTACCAATTCTTGTTCTTCTAAAATACGAATATTCATCTTGTTTCCTCACCAATATTCCTTCTATTTTGTTTTCATTTCGACTATAGCGTTTCCATAAGACGGTCCATCAATCCGCTATAGCGTTTCAACTGAGAAGTATTATTTACCATCGTATAAAATACTCCCTCGTCTCCAACAAGTGTTACACATTTTTTCGCACGGGTTACAGCTGTGTAAAGCAGATTACGATTCATCAGCATACGTGGCCCCTGAAACATTGGAATCACAACAGCAGGATACTCTGATCCCTGTGATTTATGAATGGTAATTGCATATGCCAATTCCAATTCTTCTAATTGTTTAAATGGATACTCTACTATTTTACCTTCATCAAAAGAAATGGTCATAGTCTCAGCAAAATAATTAATTTCCTGAATAATACCAGTATCGCCATTGAAGACACCTGTGCCTTTATCAATAGAAAGTCCATATTTCGTACGAATTTCCCATTCTAACTGATAATTATTTTTTACCTGCATTACCTTGTCGCCTTCACGGAACACGATATTACCATATTCTTTTTCTCTTTTAGAAGAATCTTCTGGATTTAAATACATCTGCAAGATATTATTTAAACGTTCTACACCCAAAAGCCCTTTTCTCATAGGAGTAAGCACCTGAATATCATACTCAGAAGCATCTACGAATTTTGGTAATTTCTGCTTAATCAATTGAAGCATCACATTTATAATAACATCCGCATCATATCGTTTTAAAAAGAAAAAGTCCATGCTTTTATTATCCAACACAACCTCTTCTGCATTGTTAATCTTATGGGCATTTACGATAATATCACTGGTACTGGCCTGACGGAAGATTTTATTCAGTTTCACCGTATGGAATTGTCCAGAATCAATGATATCCTTCAACACCGAACCTGGTCCTACGCTTGGAAGCTGATTCACATCTCCAACCAGGATAAGTCTGGTTCCCGCCAACACAGCTTTCAAAAGTGCATGCATCAGGGTAATATCCACCATAGACATTTCATCTATAATAATGACATCCGTTTCTAATGGATTCATCTCATTTCGTTCGAATCCACCACTTGCCTCTGGTCCTCCACTTACTTCTAACATTCGGTGAATCGTACGAGCTTCAAAACCAGTTGTCTCACTCATTCGCTTCGCTGCACGCCCAGTAGGTGCACCTAAAAAGATATCCATTCCTTCCATTTCGAAATAATGAATTATTGTGTTAATTGTCGTCGTTTTTCCTGTACCCGGTCCACCTGTAATAATCAGCAATCCATTTTTTACAGCTTCTTTAACCGCCAATACCTGTTGATCGTCCAACTGCATATTTGTCTTCTTTTCAATACGTTTGATACGGCTCTCAATTTCTTTATCAGAAACATCATATCGAATATCCAACTGTTTGAGCATATGTGCTGTATTATTTTCCATATGGAAAAATGTAGATGCATAGATTTGTGTCTGTTCCTCTTTTTGACACATAATAATTTTTCTATCCAATGCCAGATTCATATAATGTTTCTCAATATGAACCCCATCTACTTCCAATAGGGCACTGGTGCGTTGCGTCAATTCCTCCATCGGCAAATAGGTATGTCCTTCCCCAGTCGCCAAAGACAAGGCATATAAAATCCCGCTACGAATACGAAAATCGGAATCTGTTCGTATTCCAATACGAGATGCTATTTCATCCGCAGTTTTAAATCCAACTCCCTCAATATCTTCCGCTATCTGATATGGATTTTCTGTAAGTATACTATAAATACGCTGTCCATATTGCTGGTAAATTTTCACAGCAAGATTAATATGAATACCATACTGCTGTAAGAAAATCATTGCTTGGCGTAAATCACGTTTTTCATTTACCTGATCTGCGATTTCCATGGCCTTGCGCTGACTGATTCCCTTAATCTCCGCTAATCGTTCTGGCTCTTCCTCTATAATACGAAAGGTATCTTTTTTAAATCTACGTACAATTCTAGCCGCCAAAGCCACACCAATTCCTTTGATAGCTCCCGAACCTAAATAACGCTCAATTGCCATCTCATCCTCTGGCGCTTTTTCTTCAAAGGAATGCACTTTAAACTGACGTCCATAAGCAGGATGCTCTGTATATTCGCCTTTTACTTCGATATTTTCTCCTTCTACAATATCTGAGAAAACACCTACACAGGTAATCTCTTCCTCTTCGCAAACCAACACAAGTACCGTATATCCATTTTCTGCTTTTCTATAAATAATATGGTCTACATAACCTTTGATTGTTTCCAAAATAGTTTCCTCTTTTTCAATCAATGAATTAAAAAACCACTACACAAATGTATAGTGGTTTTCGTTTTATTTAATATGTACTACACCTCTTCTACTGAGGCACCTCCAGCAACTCCCTCTGCTGCTTTTTCAACTTCCTTTACTGTAGGAATATTATAATTGCGTTTCATCTGTTCGAACAACTGCTGTGTCATATTACCACCAATGTCATCAACCAGCTGATCGGCAACCTCTTCAATTGCATAATCCATAAATGTATCTGTATACTGTGAAGCAACTGAAGATTCTTCATCTTCATCCGTAAAAGTTTCTTTCATCTTTTTAATCATCTGTTCTACGAAATAAGATTCAAAGTCTTTTAAGACCTCCATCAATTCCTCTTCTGTAGATTCTGAAGAAAGACCATTTACTGTATTTTTCAATCCGTCTACTTTTGACTGAGATGCATTGTTTGTAGCATTTGTTGTATTCTGATACAACATGGAGGTAACACCACTAATATCCATACTCATCTCGATTACCTCCTATTTATTAACGTTTCAATTCATTTGCTGTCTGCAACATAGAGTCTGCTGTCTGAATTGCTTTTGAATTCATCTCATATGCACGCTGTGCAATAATCATATTTACCATTTCGTCTGCAACCTGTACATTGGATCCTTCTAAATAATACTGACATACTTTACTTGCAGTAGTTCCATTATTTCCTTCTAAAATTGGTTCTCCAGATGCATCTGTTGGCTGCAATCTACTGAATGATAACTGCTCCAAACCTGCAGGATTATTAAACTGATAAATACCAAATGATTGATTCAAATCAACATACTGCTGATTTGGACCGATATATCCAATTTCTCCCTGCTGAGAGAATCTCATGCTTTCTGCGCTAATGTTCTCAGGAACATAAATAGCATTTCCATTTCTATCCAATACTGGACAGCCTTCTACATCCGTAAGAAGTGTGTTTCCATTTGCATCCTGCGCCCATGTAAAGTTACCATTTCTTGTATAGTATACTTCTCCATCTGCACCTCGTACAGCAAAGAATCCATCGCCCTCTAATGCAAAATCAGTCGCACTCTCACTGGCGTTCATACTTCCCTGTGTATACATGGTTGTAATGGATGCTACTCTTGTACCAAGACCAACCTGTGCTCCAATTGGTTTTTCTTCACCATTTGCAGTTGTAGTCTTTGTCTGAAGTGTTTGATATAATAAAGACTTGAATTCTGTTCTAGAAGTCTTATATCCATTTGTATTAACATTGGACAAGTTATGTGCAATGGTATCTACATTTGTCTGACTAGCTTTCATACCCGAAGCCGCAGTATATAGTGATCTCATCATAATATGTTACTCCCCCTTGCAGGATTATTGTACTTTACCTAAATTTACAGTTGTTGCTAATGTTTCGTCCACAGAGCGGATTACTTTTTGACCGGCATCATATGCACGCTGAATTGCTATCATATTTACCATCTCATCTACAACATTTACATTTGAAGTTTCTAACATGCCCTGACGAACTTTCGCTTCGGAAGCGGTAATCACGCCACCTTCCACCAGATTATACATGTTCTCGCCATATTTTTCCAAATAATCATAGTTCTCTACACCTACCACTCCGAGTGTTCCAACTAACTGATCATTCTGATACATATAGCCCATTTCATCCACAAACACATTTTCCATTGTGTTTACTCGAACATAGTTCGCAGGATTAGCATCCATATTCAATGCTCCTGTAGCATTTAATACATAATCCCCGTCCTTGGTTCTAAGATAACCTGCATTATCCACAACAAAGTTACCATCACGTGTAAGCTTCACAGATGTATTTCCATTTTTATCTGTGAACGACACCGCAAAGAAACCTTCTCCCTCAAGCGCGAAATCCGTTTCATGATCGGTTACTTCGAAACTTCCGGTTGAATAATCCGTATACACCTGACCCAAGTGGGTAACTAAAGAAATTTCACCGAGTGTTTGATGGAGACCATAATTTGAGGTGTCTTTAATTTTAATCGCCAATTCATCGGCAAACGTACGGGAAGTCGTGCCTTCTTTCTTGTATGCAGTTGTATCTGCGTTTGCAAGATTGTTGGTCAAAACATCCAAACGTTTCATTTCGTTTACCATCCCTGTGTGGGCGGTATAAAGACCTTTTATCATCTTACAGCTCCTTTAAATAATTTTATTCGTCACGTTTTCCAGCTAAAAATTCTACATATTTTCCTGTACCTACAGCAACACATGTCATTGGATTTTCAGCGGTCATCGTATTGATACCTGTACGTTCTTCAATCAACTCATCAAGTCCATGAAGAAGTGCGCCGCCACCAGTAAGGACAATACCTCTGTCTGCAACGTCAGCTGCAAGTTCTGGTGGAGTTTTTTCTAATACAGAATGTACAGCTTCTACAATCTGCATAACTGGTTCGCGAAGAGCCTCTTCGGTTTCTTCGGAACTAACGGTAATTGTTCTAGGTAAACCTGTTACTAAGTTACGACCTCTAACATCCAATGTTTCTGGTGTAGGTCTTGGATAACAAGTACCAATTTTAATCTTAATATCTTCTGCAGTTCTTTCACCAATCAAAAGATTATGTTTTTTACGCATATAACGAACCAATGCTTCGTCAAAATCATCACCAGCAATTTTAATAGATGTGCTAACTACAGAGCCACCAAGAGAAATAACTGCGATATCTGTTGTACCACCACCGATATCTACAATCATGTTACCACATGGTCTTGCAATGTCGATACCAGCACCGATAGCTGCTGCGATTGGTTCTTCGATAATTTCTACTTCACGGGCACCAGCCTGATAAGTAGCATCTTCTACCGCTTTCTTTTCTACTTCAGTAACACCAGAAGGTACACATACACTGATACGTGGTTTACGAAAAGATCTCTTACCAAGCGCTTTCTGAATAAAATATTTAATCATTTTTTCTGTTACAGTATAGTCAGAAATAACACCCTGACGAAGTGGTCGAACGGCTACGATATTTCCTGGTGATCTACCAAGCATCAGTCTCGCTTCTTCACCACTGGCTTTAATTTTATTTGTATCTCTATCAAATGCTACTACGGAAGGCTCCTTTAATACAACGCCTTTTCCCTTAATGTATACCAAAATACTAGCAGTACCTAAGTCAATTCCAATGTCTGTTCCCATCATCATAATGCTACAGTTCTCCTTTCAAGTAATCGTATATATAGTATATATTTTTAGATTTTGCGAAACACGCAAAGTCCCCCTAAGTCTAGTTTTCCATACTTAGTTTTATTATATACAAAATATCCCATTTTTCAAACTATTTTTTTCTTAAATGTTTATGAACTTACAAAAAAACATTTCACGTACTACAAATATTTTGAACTACAAAAGAGTTGCTAGCATTAGCAACTCTTTTGTAGTTCAAAATATATTTTAGAAAAATAGTTTGAAGAAAATCATAAAATATAGCGAGTGAGCTCTGCTCACGAGCTACAAAATCTCCTACCTCTCCAAATAAGGCTTCAAAAACTTACCTGTATAACTTTCTTCCACCTCACAAATCTCTTCTGGTGTCCCCTTTGCAATCACAGTACCGCCACCATCGCCGCCTTCTGGTCCCATATCAATGATATAATCTGCTGTCTTGATTACATCCAGATTATGTTCAATTACAACTACGGTATTTCCATCTGCTGCTAGTCTATGCAAAATCTCTACCAATTTATGCACATCTGCAAAATGAAGTCCCGTGGTTGGTTCATCCAAAATATAAATGGTCTTACCTGTACTCTTACGACTAAGCTCTGTAGCTAGCTTAATACGCTGTGCTTCACCACCAGAAAGTTCTGTGGATGGCTGACCTAATTTTACATAGCCCAAACCAACGTCACTTAAAGTTTGAATTTTACGCAGAACGGATGGGACATTCTTGAAAAATTCAACAGCATCCTCGATTGTCATATCCAAGATATCAAAAATGCTTTTGCCTTTGTACTTTACTTCTAATGTCTCACGATTATAACGTTTGCCACCACATACTTCACAAGGCACATACACATCTGGCAAGAAGTGCATCTCAATCTTTAAGATACCATCCCCACTGCAGGCTTCACAACGTCCACCTTTGACATTAAAACTGAATCGTCCTTTTTTATAGCCTCTTGCTTTTGCATCGGTAGTCGCTGCAAACAAATCACGAACCAAATCAAATACTCCTGTATAAGTTGCAGGGTTGGAACGAGGTGTTCTGCCAATTGGCGACTGATCAATATCAATTACCTTATCCAACTGTTCCAATCCTAAGATATCATCATGCTTTCCTGGAATACATCTTGCACGATTTAATGTTTTTGCTAAATGTTTGTATAAAATCTCATTGGTCAACGAACTCTTTCCTGAACCAGATACCCCTGTGATACAGGTTACAACACCAAGTGGAATATCTACATCAATGTTCTTTAAGTTATTCTCTCTCGCACCTTTTATCGAAATAAATCCTGTTGGTGTTTTACGTTCTGTTGGCACAGGAATCTTAATACGACCACTCAAATACGCACCTGTCAAAGAGTTCTTACACTTCATAATGTCTTCTGCAGTACCTGTAGCAACTACCTGACCTCCATGCACACCAGCTTTTGGTCCAATATCCACAATATAATCCGCCGCATGCATCGTATCCTCATCATGTTCAACCACAATTAAGGTATTTCCTAAGTCTTTTAAATTCTTTAATGCACCAAGCAATTTATCATTGTCCCTCTGGTGCAAACCAATACTTGGTTCATCTAAGATATAGGCTACCCCAACCAAGCCAGAGCCAATCTGTGTAGCAAGACGAATACGCTGTGCTTCACCACCAGATAAACTTCCTGTAGCACGGGTTAATGTTAAATACTCTAAACCTACTTCTTTCAAAAAACCTACACGCGCTCGAATCTCTTTTAAAATCTGTTCACCAATTAAAAGCTGCTGATTCGTCAGTTCCATCTGCTCTAAAAAGGCAACCAAATCTTTTACCGACATATTGGTCATTTCATGAATATTTTTATCTGCAACAGTTACTGCCAGAGATGACTTTTTCAAACGCTGTCCACCACAACATTCACAAGGTGTGATACGCATAAACTGTTCGTATTCAGCCTTCTGATTTTCAGAAAAGGTTTCGCGATAACGACGCTGCACGTTCTTAATGAGACCTTCCCATTCTAGATTATACACCCCTTCGCCACGCTGCCCTTTGTAATGCACCTTTAGTTCACGACCATCACCACCATACATAAACATATCATGAATATCTTTTGATAAATCTTTAAATGGTGTACTTAAATCAAATCCATATCCTTCTGACAATGCTCTTAAGGTCGCATAGGTATAACTCGATGGATCTGTACAAGATTGCCAGCCCATAACCTGAATCGCACCTTCCGTAATGGCAAGACTCTTATCTGGAATCATTAAATCTTCATCAAACTCCATCTTGTAACCCAAACCAAAACAAGTTGGACAGGCACCAAATGGATTATTGAAAGAGAAGCTACGTGGTTCCACTTCATCAATGCTGACATTACAATCCGGACAGGCAAAATTCTGTGAAAACGTAAGTGGTTCTCCATCAATGACATCTACGATAGCATTGCCTTCCGTTAAATCAAATACATTTTCCAAGGAGTCTGTCAATCGCTTTTCAATTCCTTCTTTTACAACCAATCGGTCTACTACGATATCGATATTGTGTTTAATATTTTTATCCAATGGAATCTCTTCGGAAAGCTCATACTGTGACCCATCTACAATTACACGGACATAGCCACTCTTCTTTGCCTTTTCGAATAATTTTTCATGCTGACCTTTACGTCCACGAACCACTGGCGCTAATATCTGAATACGTGTTCGCTCAGGTAACTGCATCACTGTATCTACCATTTGATCAATTGTCTGTTTTGTAATGGCACGTCCACACTCTGGACAATGCGGAATACCAATACGGGCATACAACAAACGGAAATAGTCATAAATCTCTGTAACTGTACCTACGGTAGAACGAGGGTTACGGTTCGTCGATTTCTGATCAATGGAAATTGCTGGTGGAAGTCCTTCGATACTTTCTACATTTGGTTTTTCCATCTGTCCTAAGAACTGTCTCGCATAAGAAGACAAAGACTCCATATAGCGACGCTGCCCTTCCGCATAGATGGTGTCAAAAGCAAGTGAAGATTTACCAGAACCAGACAAACCTGTTAAAACCACAAACTCATCTCTTGGAATATCAATCTCAATCCCTTTTAAATTGTGTTCGTGTGCACCACGAATCTTAATATACTTTCTATCTTTTTTTGTCTTAGACATGTAAATAGCACTCCTAAACTAATCTATATCTCTTAACATCTGTTTCAGTGTTATCATCTTATCACGATATTCTGCCGCAGCCTCAAAATTCAGCTCTGCAGCTGCCTTTTGCATCTTCTTCTGAATCTCAGCAATAGTCTTTTCAAGTTCTTTCTTGCTCATGGATTCTGGATCTTTTGCAAACTTCACTTCATCCGCTGCTACCTTCTTCGAAATTGCAATAAGATCACGCACGGACTTACGAATCGTCTGCGGTGTAATACCATGTTCTTCATTGTATGCCTGCTGCAATTTACGACGACGCTCCGTTTCCCCAATGGCAACTCGCATCGAATCTGTAATCTTGTCCGCATACATAATAACATGTCCCTCACTATTTCGTGCCGCACGCCCGATTGTCTGAATCAAGGAAGTCTCCGAACGAAGGAAACCTTCTTTATCTGCATCCAAAATCGCCACCAAGGTAATCTCTGGAATATCCAAACCTTCTCGAAGCAAGTTGATACCAACCAATACATCAAAAACATCCAATCGCAAATCACGAATAATCTCCTGACGTTCCAAGGTATCAATATCCGAATGTAAATATTTTACTCGAATTCCTACTTCGCTCATATATCGAGTCAAATCCTCTGCCATACGCTTTGTCAAAGTCGTAATCAATACTTTATTATGTTTCGCAACTTCTTTATTTACTTCCCCAATCAAATCATCAATCTGTCCCTCTACTGGACGAACAGAAATCTCTGGATCAAGAAGTCCTGTTGGACGAATAATCTGTTCTGTACGAAGTAGTTCATGATTCGCTTCATAATCCCCTGGTGTAGCAGACACAAACAACATCTGATCTATTTTCCCTTCGAATTCTTCAAAATTCAAAGGTCTGTTATCCAATGCCGATGGCAAACGGAATCCATATTCTACTAACGTCGTCTTACGAGAACGGTCCCCTGCATACATACCACGAATCTGTGGAACAGAAATATGAGACTCGTCTACAATAATCAAAAAATCATCTGGAAAATAATCGATGAGTGTCTCTGGCATCGCACCTTCTGGTCTGCCTGCCAAGTGTCTGGAATAGTTTTCAATACCACTGCAAAAACCAGTTTCTTTTAACATTTCCACATCAAAATTCGTGCGCTCTGCAATACGCTGTGCCTCAATCAATTTATCCTCACCTTTAAAATATTTCACACGTTCTTTTAACTCTGCTTCAATCTTATCACAGGCTGCATGAATCTTTTCCATAGGTACTACATAGTGAGAAGCAGGAAAAACTGCACAGTGATTCAACTGGGATTTAATCTCTCCTGTCAATACATCAATCTCTGTAATACGATCAATCTCATCGCCAAAAAATTCAACACGAATGGCTTTATCGGAATTATTCGCAGGGAAAATCTCCACTACATCTCCATGTACACGGAAGGTACCACGCTTAAAATCCATCTCGTTTCGTGTATATTGCATATCAATAAGCTGACGAATCACTTCGTCTCTATCAATTTCCATACCTGGACGCAAAGATACCATCATATTCATATAATCATCCGGACTACCAATACCATAAATACACGAAACAGATGCTACAATAATGACATCCTTTCTCTCTGCCATGGCCGCTGTTGCAGAAAGACGTAATTTATCTATCTCATCATTAATAGAAGAATCCTTCGCAATATAAGTATCCGAAGAAGGCACATAAGCCTCTGGCTGATAGTAGTCGTAATAGGATACAAAATATTCCACCGAGTTCTCTGGGAAGAATTCCTTCATCTCGCCGTAGAGCTGTGCTGCTAAAGTCTTGTTATGCGAAATAATAAGTGTCGGTTTATTCAACGCGGCAATCACATTTGCCATGGTGAAAGTCTTACCAGAGCCTGTAACACCTAATAAGGTCTGGAATTGGTTGCCTTCTTGGAAGCCTTTTACGAGGGCTTCGATAGCTTGGGGCTGATCGCCGGTAGGTTTGTATTCGGAATGTAATATAAATTTATCCATGCACACTTCCTCCTGTTCATAGTAGTATACCATAAATCTATTTTAATGTACAGAACATTTGTTCTATCTCTTCTTTTGTTGCCAAAATTTCAGAAAAGGCACTGGCACTACCTGCAGAAACCCCCATCTTAAACGCATGATATGAATCCTGTGTTTCTGTCCATCCTGCGATAAACCCTGCTACCATGGAATCTCCTGCACCTACCGCATTTACTAATGTTCCTTTTGGTGCTGCTAACATATACACATTTTCTTTTTCATCCAATAGGACTGCGCCCTGGCCTGCCATAGAAACAAGTACATTTCTAGCCCCCATCTCCTGCATCTTCTTTGCATAAGGAACTACGGATTCTCTTGTTGTCAATTCCACTCCGAAAATTTCACCTAACTCATGGTTATTAGGTTTAATTAAGAATGGATGAAATTCAAGAACATTCAATAATAAGTCTTTTGTTGCATCAACAACAAAATTAATACCTTTGTCCTTTAATTCTGACATGATATCACGGTAAATTGAATCACTCATACAGCTTGGTATACTACCTGCTAATACAAGGGTATCTCCCTGTGTTAATCTTCTTAACTGTTTCTTCAACTGCTCTACTGCATCTTCGTCAATGACTGGACCCATGCCATTAACTTCAGTTCCGTCAAAATCCTTCATCTTCACATTGATACGTGAGCACCCCTGTTCCAAAGTGATAAAATTACAGATAATACCGCTTTCCTTTGCCATACGCTCGATTTCTCTACCTGTAAAACCTGCCACAAAACCAAGTGCAACGTTATTAACCCCCAAGTTCTTCAACACGGTAGAAACGTTGATTCCTTTGCCTCCTGCAAGCATCTGTTCTGCGACAGTACGATTTGTTTTACCAAGCTCAAAATCTTTGATGGAAACTATATAGTCTAAAGATGGATTAAATGTAACTGTATAAATCATCTTTATTCCTCCTTTCCTGTTCTTCCTCATTATATAATCAATCATATTATATGAACACATTCGCCTGTTTTCGATACTGTAAAGGTGTCACCCCATACATCTCCTTAAAACTTCGAATAAAAAGATTCACACTCGGATATCCACAGGATAATGCCACCTCCGTAATCGATTGTTCTGTTGTTAACAACAAGTCTTTTGCCCTTGTCATACGCAGATGCAATACATACTGCATAAAACTAATGGAAAAATGTTCCTTAAAATACCAAGAAATATATTTTTCCGACAAATGGAATTCCTCTGCCAACATGCTCAAACTAATTTTTTCCGTGTATCGTTTCTGAATATACGCCAATAACTCTCGCTGCATACCAGAGGTACTGGTAAAACCAGCCTGTCGAAATCCATTTTCTTTTAATAATCCTTCTATCAATTCCAATAAAAGAATTTTGGTTCGTAATTGATATCCGATTTCCTTTTCCTCATTTACTCCAATCACTTCTCGAATAATATTTGTCATCTGTTTTTCTGCTTCAAATTCACTTAACCGAATCGGCAACAATAGTTTCTTTTGTCGTAATGGCAAAAAAACTTCCTGTTCCAATGCATCTTCAATCTGAAATGATAAAAATGCGAGTGGAAATAATAGGGTATAGTATTCCACCCCCATATCATCGGATTCCATAAAATGTAATTCTCCTGAATTTACCAAAAACAAATCACCTGCTATGGCTGGAAAACTTTTTTCTCCAATATATATAGTAATCCTTCCTTTTTTTATATAGATGATTTCCACTTCATCGTGCCAATGCACCGGAATATGAAATGCTCGTTTGGGATTGTGCATGAAATATTGCGTATATGGATATGCTTTTGTCCCATGTGGTCTGTTTTCTTTTAATTCTCGATACATTTCTTTCACCTGCTTCCTGTACCTCTTACATAAGTTCACCACATAATTCTTATATACAGAATACCAAAAATAGGGAAATAGTGCAATTTTTACTTGAAATAATGTGAGATTTTCTATGCATATAAAGGTAAAATTGTGATATTCAAAATCATGTATTCTGATTTGATTATTCTGAAAGGATTTTTATGAGCGAAAGAAAAACTCTCGGACAATTATTTGTCCCAATTTGTATAGAAACTATCTTTTTCATGTTAGCTGGTATGGTTGACACCCTGATGCTCTCCTCGGTAGGTGATCAGGCTGTAGGCGCTGTCGGAACAGCGAATGCCTATATCGGTATGTTTATCATCATGTATTCCGTTGTGTCAAACGGTATGATGGCCGTTATGACCCAGAATATTGGAGCCGAAAAACCAGGTATTGCTTATCAGGCAAGACAATTAGGTGTTATATTTAATGCAACAATCGGTCTTGTTATCAGTGCCACACTTTTCTTCGGTGGAGGTTTTATATTAGACATCGTTGGTATTGCAGATGCTCTTCGTCAGCCAGCATTGACATACATGCAGATTGTTGGCGGTTTTAGCTTTTTAAATGCTCTTATTCCAATTTTCTCTGGTTATTTACGAGCCTTTGGATTTATGAAACAGCCTCTTACTGCAACCATTATCGCAAATGTTTTGAATTTGTGTTTAAACGCCGTATTCCTTTTTGTATTTGAAATGGGTGTTGCAGGTGTTGCTATTGCGACTGTTATTTCAAAAATGCTTAACTTGACTCTTGTTTTCATTTCATCATCAAGACTTGTAAAAGCTAAGGAATATCCACATCGTCTTCCTGTAAAAGATGTTTTTAAGCAAATTATCCAAATCGGGCTACCATCCGCAATGGAATCGGCTTTATATAATTTTGCAATGACCCTTATGATTCGTTTCTTAAACCAGATGGATCCAGAAGGGTTCAATGTAACTGCCCGTTCTTATACGGCGCAGATTACACACTTCTCCTTTGCGATTGGTGCTGCACTAGCCCAGGCAAATGCTATTATGACTGGGTGGCGTGTCGGTGCCAAAGAATACGATGCCTGTGATAAGGGAACGAAAAAAGCTGCCCTTATCGGCATCGCTGTCGCGATTGCGGTAGAAGCTAGCTTTGCACTTTGTGCACATCCAATTATGGCTCTTTTTACGGATGATCCTAAGATGGTCTCTCTCGTTCAAATATTATTAGCCATTGATATTTTTCTAGAAATCGGGCGTGTAAGCAATTTAGTATTCGGTAATGCACTAAAAACCAGCGGCGATGCCCTCTATCCAGTTGTTATTGGAGCAATATTTATGTTCCTCTGTGCAGTTTTGGGAACCTATTTCTTTGGAATTCATCTAAATCTCTTAGTTATAGGTGCATACATCGCCTTAGCATTGGATGAATGCGTAAGAGCTGTTGCCATGTTCTTCAGATGGCAAAGCGGAAAATGGAAAGAAAAATCAATCGTATAATCATAAATGGGCTACCGCAATGCGGCAGCCCATTTTTCATGCTGTATATCCTATTATCTTACGCTTTTACAAATCTCATCACAGGAGATTTGTTTGGTGTTGGAAAAAATTCTGTGCCAAACGAGTCACTCCACGAAGCACTGCCAGACGATTATCCTCCATCCCAAATACATTCTCAAATATACCATTTAATCGATATACAATACTTGGGATATCACAAAAATCTCCTGCTAGATATACTGCATCAATGGTATCCATATAAAACCCTGAAAGGCCACACATTTCGTAAATCACATCCATGGTTTCTTGAAAACATTGCGCTTCTTTTTTTAACAAGTCCTCGTTTATATGGCGAAGAAAATAATTATTTCCTTGTGTTGGATTCTCTATGGTTTCTGACCATAAAACCTCCAACTCACCATTTATTTTTTCAATAATAGATGCAGAAAAATAATACTTATTCCAATCATAGATAAGTCCTCTCTCCCCATCATTTAACGCACATCCTGGATATTCCATCTCATATGCATAAGCAATTGCCAGAGGACGCATGATTACTTTGTACTTTTCTATGCCAGCCTGTTCTGCAGCTTTTTCCAATAAATCAAAACTAGTCAAACACTCTAATTCCAATTCATTATATGCCTCTACAGAAAACTTACTATCTTTATCTTTTGTCGAAAGTACCTGCTGTAACTTCATAAACTTATTAATCTGGTCCGACATTGGATAGTCACTTGGCATGGCTATTACTGCATAGATACTTTTTTCTGGTTCAAAGCAATTCGTCTGGTTATTGATAATCCTACGCATTGCAATTCCGATATCGGATACTGCAACCCCCGCATCCAGCAGGGTATCATAACCATTTACCCCTGCTGCATGTTCCAGTTCATAGCCTTCCCAATCCTCAAAATCACGATCGTCGAAAAATCCATTTTCAATGAGCTCTACCTTACCTTCTGCATTACATTTTGCACCCATGCATACTTCTGGTTCAATCGCAATTCCAATTCTACTAATCGCTTTTTCAACTCCGCTCAAGTTATTTTTTCTCCTTAACATTATAATAAATATCTAACAAATCTTTTTGGGTCAGATACTTCTGCTCACTCTCCATGACAGCACTTACCAATGCATCAACTACAGCTCTGTGTTCATTGATAATCTCTCTCGCCTGCTTTAACTGCTCAGACAGTATCTGATTAATCTGATTCTCTGCCTTTGGATAATTCTGTAATTTTTCTATATCAATCACTGCCAATCCAACCGTTTCTTCATACATACCGAACTCACATACCATCCTAGTTGCTAATTCTGTAGCATGTTTTAAATCTGAGCTGGCACCTGGCGTTAAACCATATCCAAATTCTAGTTCTGCAGCTCTTCCACCTAAGGAAGCACAAATCATGGCTAAAAGATGTTCCTTTGTAGGATGGTAGATCTTTTCATTCATTTTTACATATCCGCCATGTCCACCACGAGAAACCACACTCATGTAAGAAGGCTTTCTGCCATAGTACATGTGAATTAATGCATGTCCCGCTTCGTGATATGCCGTATGGGTAACTTCTGCCTTGGAATCAATTTCGCTTTCATCTCCAAAATAGCATTTTTCAAAAGCTTCATCAAAAAGAATATCATCCACCTTTTTATCTGCTCGTATCGCATCTCTTAAAGCCGCTTCTATCACGCTTTCTAACGCAGATGGACTCATACCTGCCGAACGATCTACAATACTGGTCAATTCCTTCTCTGAAATAGCAAACATACTGCTATGTAAAGATAGCAATCGTTCCAAAATCCATCTTCTGCCTTTTTCATCTGGCAAGTCCACGCAGAAGGAACGATCAAAACGTCTCTCCAATGCATGATCGATTGCACCACCCAGATTCGTTGCAGCCATGATAAAAACTGGTTTGTCGTCTACTTTTTTAAAACCATCCATCTCTGTTAATAGTGCATTTAAGGTACTATTCACGCCTACTAGCCCGCGACTGGCACCTACTGCATCGATTTCGTCAATAAAAAGTACAGCTGGTGCATATTTTCTGGCAATACGGAATTGGTTATGTACAAAATCAGCTCCCCCCTGTAGCAATTCATCCCCCGTTGTTGATAAGAAATTAATATTGGATTCCGTGGCTACTACTTTGGCCAAGGAAGTCTTTCCTGTTCCAGGTGGTCCGTACATCAATACACCTTTTGGAGCTCTTGCACCTTTTTGACGATATAGCTTTGGATTTTGCAAATAATTTATAAAGTATTTTAATTCTTCTTCTACATCTTTGGAAACATAAATATCTGACCATTTTTTATTCGGTCTAAGATTATCTGAAATCAACGTAGATTTATCTTCTGCCTCTACTGCTGTTTCCAATTTCAGATTATAGAAAATGACTCTTCCTACACCATTTATCACATCGATTTCATTTCTGGTTTCATAGGTTAATTGCTGATGACGAAGAGACAATGTCTCAATGGCATTCTGACAGCAGATATCGGAATATACCTCTTCCATAGAAACTGCCAGTGTTTCTTTTTCAACAAAGGCTTCTACACCTGTACCTCTTAATTCTTCTTTCTCTCTTTCCGTATACTGATAACCTTCATTACTTACAAGAATGTATGCAGGAATATGATTTTCTTTTAATTGCTCATATATATTTCTGCCAATGGTAGCCTCATCTGCTATGCTTAAATTGTCCTTTTGCATATCCAGACCATATTCATAGTCCACCAATGCTAAAATCAGATTCTCTTTTTGAATCATTTCTGTAAACTGCTCTACATCTGTCGTGCTCTTTATGATGACATTATTCTTCTGTAGAACATCACTCTGTACTTCCTCTACATTACCAAAAATTCCAATGACACAGTTCTTTTCTCCGATATAGAAATCTTTAATCTCATCCGATGCATCTGAAAAATCAATATCCCACTCAATACGTTTGATATTTTCTTTGCTTCCAATATCATTCTTTTCTTCTAATAATGCAAAGAAATCATACAATTCTTCATCAATTAATTTTCCAGCCAACTTTGACGCATTACGTGCATCTGCATTTACACCATCGGAAAACTGAATCGTTGCTGCTAAAAAATCACTTCCTGTATTTAAATCATATGCATACTTCTTTTCTGTCTGTTCCAATTGTTTGAAAATATCTTTCTTGATTACATTACGTATCGCAGAAGCTTTCAAGTGATTGAACATAATAATGGTATGTGAGGACATACGGGAAACAATTTCTGGTGGAAAATATGGACGCTTGCTGATTGGATCCATATCCTTCTTTAATGCATCATAAATAACCTGTTCTGGAATTAAGGATAAATTCTCCTTTGTTCCTGTATCATATAGCTGCTTCCCTGCATTTGTTGTAAAAATAACAATCGCATCTTTAAATGAAATATTGGCATCATAGTAACGGTCAAAACATGCGCCTTCATCCAGAATCTGTAAAAAGAGACGGATTACCGAAACATCTGCTTTTTCGATTTCATCAAACAATAAAACACATCTTGGATTTTCTTGTACAAAACTTGTCAAAACACCTGGCTTTGCACTTTTCCAAAATGTCGAAATTCCTACGATTTCCTCCATGCTATTCTGTGTTGCATAGCCTGCCATATCAAAGCGCTTATAAGGTAAACCAATTGTCTCAGCAAACTGCTCTGCCATAAATGTTTTACCAACACCTGGAGGTCCTGCAAACAAAAATACATTTCTAGGCCCTTTGCGTTTATCCGCAGCCTGTACCAGTTTTTCTTTGTGGAAATATGCCTTTTCCAATTTTTCAATGGCTTCATTTTGACCGATAACAGCTTCCTTTAATGCTATACTGATCGCATTGGTCTGCATCACCAATTCCTTCATGCTTAGTTCTGTTTCAGTCTCATTCCTTTGTTCCAATAAATCTTTATTTTCATAAGGCCCAGAAATCAAACGTAATTCTTTTTGATACACTGGATTCCCAATCAGTTCTTTATATAAATCCACGATGGTATGCTCGCCATCTTTTATATACTTTTTCATATGGATGTAAGTTTTTGAAGGCATAACCAGACGACTATTTTCTTCTCTTCCTGCCAAATCTCCATTACGAAAACGTACTTCGTTTGTATCAATTCCCTCCAAATGAGATAAGAGTTCCTTCATCTTCTTATACTCACTTTGTTTCATAATGTTTGCACGAATCACTTCCTCTTCATGCATGGTATACCCCACAAAATCATTGGATTTTTTCATTGCTTTACCAAAAAAATCACTTAAGAATTCTTCTGTATTTAGCACAAGGTATAGTAACCCCGTATATAGAGATGCTGGTGAATAACGTCCCGTATAAACATGTCTTCCCGCACAAGGTGTATAGAAAGGTTGTGCATATCCTACAGCTTCTAACAAGATTTCCAGCCAAGGAGAATTACCACGTGTATCGTGCTTAAATTTCAAAAGTGTAAATAATTCATTTTCTTCTGCTCTTTGTTTTTTTAATAATTCCTCTTTTGTATCTGCAAAATCAGGTATATTTTCATTTCTGCTGTATTCCTCATAATTATCAAATGGCAACGGTTCATCATCCACAGCATCCTTAAATCCATTCTCTGTAACAGGAATTTCTGGTTTCTCTAAAAATTCTTGTGCCTGTTTCAAGGCATAGGCATAACTACCCTCTACCTCTTCTCCTTCATCTGCCAAATCATCTTCATACACAAAACTTTCAATTTTTCTGTCTTCTCCAAATCCTTTGACTTGTTCATATGCATCCAGCCATTTAAAATAAATCCCTGGTTTCCATCCTTTTTTTACCGCATAAATTTTTTTCTTCATAACAATCCCCTTGTGCATATTAATATTGAAAATATTGTAATATATATTTTTTCTGTTTTCAACAAACCAAAGGTTTAAAAAAGAGTCGATGCATTGCACCAACTCTTTCCACATGATCATTATTTTATTTTATTTATTCTATCACATCTATACCTTTACATGCTTCACCGTTTCGTCGCTTTGCACACACATCTGCATCTGGGCAGCCAATACAGGTCACACCTTTATCTTTCTCTTTTTTCATATAAAAAAGTGCACTACCAAGGATTACTACTAATAGGATGATAATTATTGCATCTGTCATAAATCATTCTCCTATTTCGCTGTAGTACTATTTTTCTTTGCGACCAATACCATAATCACTGCAAACGCAATCACTGCAATGAGACCACCGATAAATCCTGCACCAAAAGTACCTGTTGTAAGAAGTGTGCCTACCTGATACACCACAAATGCAATGGTATAACCTGTTGCAAACTGAAGAGCTACACCACCCCAGAACCACTTCGCACTAGCCATCTCGGAGTTCATAGCTCCCAATGCTGCAAAACATGGAGGTGTAAATAAATTAAACATAAGGAATGCCAAAGCCGCTACCTTGGTAAGTCCCATTGTCATCGCAACTTCATTCGATCCACCCATAAGGGCAAGTTCTTCTGTATCAATAAAGTTTGTAAGCGCATAACAAACAGCTAATGTACCTACAACATTTTCTTTTGCAATAAATCCAGTAATCGCTGCAGCTGCTAACTGCCATGCCGCAATACCACATACAGGAACCAAAAGAATTGACACTGGTGAAGCAATTGTCGCCAAAATGGAAGTCTGTTCCATACCCTCTTCTACCAACTGCAACTGCCAATTGAAGGACTGCATAATCTGAACTACCGTATTACAAACAAGAATTACTGTACCTGCTTTTTTGATATAAGACTTACCGCGAGCTAACATAGAAGATACTGCTCTTTTTAAGCTTGGAATTTTATACTCTGGAAGCTCCATAATAAAGAAGGATGTTCTATACTTGATACCTGAAATTTTATTTACTAATAATGCTCCAATAAATACGAGTAAAATACCTACAAAATACATCATAGTACCTACCCATGAAGCATCGCCAAAGAATGCACCTGCAAATAATGCAATAACTGGAAGTTTTGCTCCGCATGGCATGAATGGCGCCAACATCGCTGTTACACGACGTTCTCTTTCATTATGTATTGTACGACATGCCATGATACCAGGAATCGCACATCCTGTACCTACTACCATAGGAATCACAGATTTTCCTGAAAGACCTACTTTTTTAAAGATAGGATCAAGCACAACCGTTGCACGTGCCATATATCCACAATCTTCTAATAATGCAATAAGGAAATACATTACCATTACAAGTGGAAGGAAACCTACTACTGCACCAACACCGCCAATAATACCATCAATCAACAATGCATACAAAAACGGATTTGCATCTGTCATCATACCGCCTACCCATTCTTGGAAGATTTCAATCCAGCCTACTAAAATATCTGCAAGTGCTGGACCAAATGACGACTGCGAAATATCAAATACCACAAACATCACGGCTGCAAATATCACCATACCAATAACTGGGTCTGTTAAGATATTATCGATAGTATCCTGAAAATTTCTATCCTTTGTATATACTTTTCTTTTTTCAACCTGTCTTACGATTTCATTTACAAATTTATAACGTTCCTTGTCTGCTTCTTTTGCAGTTTCCTTATCCATAATTCCTGCATAAGACTGTGTAAAAGGTGCTGTCTGCACTTTTCCTTTTGCACATACTGCTGCATCCACAATCTGGTGCAAACTTTCGTGTGTAGAAATCGTAGAAATCGTATTTATAACTGGACATCCTAACTTATCGGAAAGAATCGATACATTGATTTCTGTTTCCTTTTTCATATTAATATCTGCTTTATTCAAAGCGATAACCACTGGAACGCCTAATTCCAACAGCTGAGTGGTGAAAAATAAGCTACGGCTTAAATTTGTAGCATCTACAATATTAATAATAACATCTGGATGCTCATTTTTAATATAGTCTCGTGTTACACTTTCCTCTGCAGTAAATGGTGACATCGAATATGCACCTGGAAGGTCAACTGCAATCAGTTCTTCCCCTTCATGATAATGTTTTTTGATAGGGCTTTCTTTTTTATCTACGGTAACACCTGCCCAGTTACCAACTCGCTCTGTTCTTCCTGTGAGCGCATTATACATCGTAGTTTTCCCACTATTTGGGTTTCCTGCAAACGCAATTCTCATATTATTTCTCCTCTAGACAGTAATCGCTCCTGCCAAATGTTTATCAATATTATAGCGGCCGTCCTTGATGGATACGACACAACTGTTTCTCTTACGGGATATTACAGTAATTGGTTCACCGCTATAACACCCTAAAGTAAAAAGAAAACTATCTAATTCGTCATCATTCGTTGCAATATCCTGAATGATGTATTCTGTTCCTACTGTTGCTTCTAATAATGTCATAAAAGCCTCCTTTGTACTATGTGATTAGTCTCAACTAACCGCAAGTGTATTTTACTATTCTAACAGCAGTTTGTCAAGACTAACCGCCGTTTTTTATATTTTGAAACTTTTTTCAAAAAAAATACCGCATCCTAAGACACGGTATCCTCTCAATATCATTTATTTACAAAATTCACAAACGTGGCGAAACAACTGCTCTCTTACTGGAATACTAGAGAAATTGTGATTTCCGCCTTCTATCTCTATGAATGTACAGTTGTCTCCATATACTTCTACATATTTTTCACATGTAGCTGTATCTACTAACTTATCTTCTGTACCTCTTATCAAAAGCACTGGTCCCTCATAACCCTTTGCCGTTGAAAAAGGTTCATAGTTATGTAAATCTTTATTAAATGCTGTTGTAAAACACAATCCCTCTACATCTGCTGTAAAGATGCCCTTTTCTTCCATACCAAGAGCTCTTTCTAAAGCACCATTCCACATTCCTGCACCAGGACACTGTAAAATCAATTTCGCTGGCTGAATCATTGGTGCCGCACAAGCAACTACATAACCACCCATGCTTTGACCAGAAAGAATGATTTTTTCTGTATCTGCCCAGCTCTGTTCTTTTACCCAGTTGCAAATATCTTCAGCATCATTTAAAAGAGAAGTGAAGGTCATATCTGAAAATTCACCATCACTTTCACCGTTTCCATACATATCAAAACGTACACAAGCAATACCAGCCTTTTCTAACTCTCTTGCCATTTGCACATGAAGATTTTTATACCCACATTTGTTTCCACCAAAACCATGAACATTTACCACAACAGGTGCTTTTTCTACGCCTTCTGGAAGTGTATATATCCCCATCAATGTGTATCCATTACGGCTGGTGATTGAAATCTGTTTATTCATTCATTTTCTCCTTTATCTGTACATCTTCTATCCCATTATATAACAATATATTCCCAAAAAACATAGGCATTTCTTGCAAAAGAACTATCAAAAGTTGATATTTTGCTTGTGTTTCTTATCTCCCTTTGTTATGTTATTTACAGAATCAATTTCGCACAACTTTTAAAGATAAGATGGAGATATTGTCATGGAACGTAACGAATTTTATATTCAGGAACTCTCTTTTACAAAGACTACTACTCGAAGTTTTTCTTCGGGTAAATATTATCAAATTTTGCTTATCGGAAAAGGGGAATGCCATTTCCTATTTGACGATAACTGGACTTATTGTAATACAGAAGTCGCTATCTTCTTAAAACCAAATGAAAAAATATCCATGAACTACCATCACAATAAATACCCATTGGAACTTTTGTCCATTCGCATTCTTCCAGAATATCTAAAAGAATTGTCGGATGATACTTGCGATTTAGAGAAAAATTTTGCATTTATCCCTGTGCCAAAGGCAATGGTTCATTTAGACACGCGAAATACAACATTACTAAAAAACATTACCAAAACCATCCTTGTTTTATCTGGTACTGAAAATGATTTTGGTTATCAGCTCTACGAAAAAAGCATGCTATCCATTTTGGTTATTTTATTTTTACGTTCTTGTATTTCCTCCGACCGCGTAATGCTATCTAGAAACAAAAAGAACTTAGTTATGGATGATATTTTCCGATACATCCGCGAACATCTGACCGAAGATTTATCTCTAGAAGCTCTTGAGGAACAATTTTATGTTAGCCGCTATCATCTCTGTCGTGAATTTAAAAAACTAACTGGCCAGACCATTCACTCTTATATCGTGAAGATGCGCCTAGACTTATGTAAAAAACACATTGAAGCAGGAAAACCAATCAAAGAAGTCTATACCCTTGGTGGTTTTGGAGGATACAATCATTTTTTTCGTGCCTTTAAAAAAGAATACGGAATGACACCGAAAGAATATTATGAAAGCCTGACGGAATAACCCGCCAGGCTTTTTCTTTTATCATTCTAAATATTCTTCACTACTTCATATGCTCTTGTAATCGCATCTCTTAAGTTACCAACTTTTTCTCCATCACCAATTAAGTGATAATGTGTGTTAGCTTCCTTAAGCATATCTTCGATAGTAGGATCTACATGATAACCATTTGCGAATACGAGTGTGTCTGCATCTGTAATCACATGTTCTACACCACCCTGTTCATACGTAATGGTATCTTCTGTAACAGCTATTACTTTTGCATTACATTCAATATGTACGCCTTTTGCCATCATTCTCTGAACAAGTACACTACGACCAGAACCAGATTCTGCCATAAGGATTTCTGGAGCCATTTCAAGTACTGTAATGTCACGGTTACGAACAAATCTATCATTTACGAGTGGAGCAAGGTATTCTGCTAATTCACAGCCCACACTACCACCACCGATAATGATAATCTTACGTCCTGGGAATGCTTTTCCTGCAAGGATATCATCAGCTGTGACAGCCTGTTTAAATGTAGTAAATGCTTCAATCACATTTGGTTTTGCACCTGCTGCAGCTACTACTTCATATCCTGCAAATTCACCTTCTAACATTTCTTTTGTTACAGGTGTATTCAGACGAATATCTACACCTGCTGCTTTAATACGATGTGCTAAGAACTGAACTACTTTTGTAAGTTCCTGTTTTGCGATTGGTACGCATGCTACATGTAATGCACCACCAAGCTCTTCTTTTGCTTCACAAAGTACAACATTATGTCCACGTTTCTTTGCTACGAATGCAGCTTCCATACCCGCTGGACCACCACCGATCACAAGTACGTTTTTCTTTACTTCTGCTTCTGCTAAAGTATCTTCGTTTTCCAATTCGAAAGATGGGTTAATAGTACATGAGATACGTTTTCCAAACATGATACCATTCAAGCAGCGTCCACAACCGATACATGGACGAACTTCAATCTCTCTACCTTCGTATACTTTATTTACAAATTCAGGTTCACAAAGATTTGCACGACCAATCATACAAGCGTCTGCAAGTTCATTTGCGATGATTTCATCTGCTACCCATGCATCTGTGATACGACCAACAGTTGCTACAGGAATATTAACCTGTTTCTTAATCGCTGCAGAAAGTTCAGTATGAGAGCCCTGTTTTGTACCAGGCGCTGGCATTGAACTTGCACGTTTTACGGTGTTACCACCAGATACATGAAGAATATCTACACCTGCTTTTTCGAGCTGTTTTGCTACATAAGTCATATCAGTTAAATTTAAACCACCGTCTGAATATTCATCACCAGAAATACGAACCTGAATAATAAAGTCATCACCACAAGTTTTACGAACTTCTTCGATTACTTCTAGGGTTAGTCTAAGACGTCCATTGATATCTCCGCCATATTCATCACAACGTTTGTTATAAAGTGGGGTAAGGAAACCACCAAGCAAACCATGTGCATGTGCTGCATGGATTTCTACACCATCACCACCCGCCTGTTTTACACGGTAAGCAGCTTCACCGAACTGACGAATGATTACTTTTAACTCTTCTTTTGTCACAGCTCTTGGTGCTGCCTTTGCATAATAAGGACCTACATTCGAAGGTGCAATAAGCTGTGGTGTTCCTGGTACCGGAAATGCCATATATGCTGGATGGAATAACTGTGGTAACAATTTACATCCATATTTATGTACTTCTGCAAATAATTTTGTCCAACCTTCGATAAATGTATCATCATGGATAGACATATCACCTGGCAAATAAATATAAGTAGGCTCCACCGTAACTACTTCGGATACGATAAGACCAACACCACCTTTTGCACGTGCACCATAGTGCTGGATAAGTTCTTCTGTTACATATCCTTTATCTGCCAAGTTTGTAGAAATTGGTGGCATAAAGATACGGTTTTTTATTTCTGTTTTTCCAACTTTGAGTGGCTGGAAAAGATGAGTATATTTATTCATTTTCCATTTTTCTCCTTATTTTGATAATTCATAAGGGGCTATCTTACGACAGCCCCTTATCACAAGCCGCCACGGGCTTTATTCTTATTTCAAATTAAATTTCATTTGCTGCGTTATAACCGCCACGGATAGCAGAAGCGATATCTGCTGTTCTTTCGCCAGCACAGTCACCAGCATAGTAAACTGGTACATTTACGCCTTCTACATCAAATTCGTTCTTCTTAGAACCTACAGCCATAATGATTGTATCGCAATCGATAGCTACTTCATTACCTTCTGCATCTGTTACGTTTACAGTCTTGCCATCATTTGTGATGCTGTTAACTTTTGTATTTACATACTGTTTTACATCATGAGCAGCGAAGTCTTCCATCATGTATGGAAGAACTGTAGCAGATTCCTGAGCAGCAATCTTATCTGTCATTTCGATGATAGATACTGCATTACCTTTGTTTGCTACATATTCTGCTGTTTCAGCACCTACGAGACCACCACCAATTACTACGCAGTGTCCGTTTACTTCTGCTTTTTCAGCAAGAACATCCCATGAAGATACAACTGTTGGAGCATCTGCACCTTCGATTGGAAGTGTGATATCATGCGCACCTACAGCTACGATTACTGCATCTGCTGCGTTCATGATTTCTTTTGTAGCTTCTGTATTTAAATGAATTTCTACATCCATACCTGGTAAAATAGCCTGATAGTATTCTGTAGCACGAAGGATGTCAGCTTTACGAGGTGGTACTGCTGCGATATTAATCTGTCCACCGATAACTTCTTCTTTTTCATATACATCTACATGATGTCCACGAATAGCTGCTACTCTAGCTGCTTCAAGACCAGCTACACCAGCACCAACGATAACTACGTTTTTCTTAGCATCTGCTGGTTTGATAGAGATAGTAGCTTCATCACCATTTTCTGCGTTAAGTACACAAGATATATAACGACGGTTTGAGATAGCATCTACACAACCCTTGTTACATGTGAGACATTCACGGATTGGTTCATCTTTTTCAACTTTAACAGCGATATCTGGATCACAGCAAAGTGAGCGACCATAAGCGATGATATCAGCGTCACCGTTTGATAAGATTTCTTCACCGTTTGCTACTGTAAGCACGCGACCTACTGTTGCTACTGGGATAGAAACTGCATTTTTCACTTTGATACATGTTGGAAGTGTCCAGTTATCAGCCTGTGTTCCCATTGGTGGGATTGTATCTGCCATGTTTCCTGTGTGGTTAGCCTGAGCAACCTGAATCATATCTACGCCAGCTGCTTCAAGTCTCTTAGCAAATTCAACACCTTCTGCTTCTACTAAACCACCTTTACCACGAAGGCTTCCATCTTCGTTTTCTGTAACGATTGGCAATTTGTATTCAATCATAAGTCCTGGAGCTGCTTCTTTGATAGCTGCTACAACTTCTAATGCATAACGGATGCGGTTTTCGAATTCTCCGCCGTATTCATCTGTTCTATGATTTAAGATAGTAGAGCAAAGAGAACCAAGTAAACGGTCACCGTGTACTTCGATTGCATCGATGCCAGCTTCTTTTGCAAGACGAGCTGCGTTTGCAATAGCTGCTTTGATACCATTTAACTGATCTACAGTAGCTTCTGAAACGAAGTGCTGCATGTCATGGTGAAGTTTTGCATAAGCTTCTTTTGTTACTTTTTCTGCTTCTGCCATTTTTGCGCCGAAAGCTTCCATATCGCCAGCTTCTTTAAGCTGCATAGCTTCCTGTCTAAGTGCACCAGCCATACCGATCATACGGCCAACGCCTGGTACGTCATATTCTGGATGGAAAAGCTGTAAAGCAACTTTTGCATCATATTTATGTAATGTATCTGCTAAAGCTTTGAATGCTGGAATCTGAGCATCATCAAAAAGTTTTGGAGTAGGTGAAGCTGTACGAACTGGAGCTACGTCACCGATTACGATGTAGCTTACGCCACCTTTTGCAAGTCTTTCATAGAAAGCTAAACTTCTCTGTCCGATAGAACCATCACGTTCTTCATATCCTGTTGTAAGTGGTGGGAACATGATACGGTTTTTGAGTGTTAAGTTGCCAACCTGGATTGGCTGTAAAAGTAATGAATCTTTGCCCATTTCTTTATCCTGCTTATTAGATAAAAAATTAATGTGTTCCCGTTCTGATAACACCGAGGTTATCGATTGTTAAAATTTTATCATTCTATTTTTTCCTTGTCTATGTTATATCAATTTATAATAGTTTTAGGTCAATTTTTGATATTTCCTTGCTTATAAAAAAGAGCTGCCTCCCAACTGGGAAACAGCCCTAGATTTTTTTAAATTATCTCTGTCCTTTATCGTAAGGAATACCTTCTGCTTTTGGAGCCGCAGAATGTTTTGAGGTAAATGCAAGTACAATAAGTGAAACCACATAAGGTAACATATTGTAAACACCACTTGGAATATTAAGGCTTGCTAAGAAGTCGATTCCGAAGTATACGTTTGATAACGCACGGAAGAAACCGAATAATAAAGCCGCCAACGCGATATTCTGTGGTTTCCATTTACCGAAAATCATAACGGCTAATGCAAGGAAACCGAAACCAGCTACACCATATTCGAATTTCCATTCAGATACACCAGTTGTGATATACATGATACCACCTAAACCACCAAGTACACCGGAAATAAGAACACCTGCCCAACGCATCTTATATACATTGATACCT
>JAZQZJ010000040.1:0-14157 GCA_045633955.1 Agathobacter sp.
CTACTTTTTCTTTGTCTTATAATGATTTCTTGTATCACTGTTTTTCACATTTAATATAACATTGATTACAGCACATACCATCATTATCATAGCAAATAATTCTTCCCATGTTATCATAAGATTGCCTCCTTTCTCATTAAATAATCTAACTACTCTTTTCTTATGCATAATATGGTAATTCAAGTCTCTTACATAATTCTACCTTATCATGTATATACTCATTTAATTCACTATCACTCAATTGGATAGGATTTACTAACATAATTGATGGTAGCAAAAGTGTTACAAAATAATTCGCTTCCGCTTCTTTCTCCGTATTATATTCATTAGAACAGAACAAATTGTTTTCTTCTTCATGAAGAATGAGATGCCCTAGTTCATGTGCACATAAAATTCGCTGTGAAAAAGAACCCATACTATTCTTTATAAAAATAACGCCATTGCCATCTTGTTCCGATTTGAGAGAGAATGCTTCAACATCTTTCATTTCAACAAACTCACATCTAATCCCTAGTAATTCCGCTATTTTAAATGGATTTCTACTGTCACATAAATTCACAATAAAATCCACCTTTTTTTGAATCTGTTTTTTTCGATTCTCTAATTTATTCATAACCATTTTCCTCCTTACGGATTTTTCTTTCTTTTCTATCCTTGTAAACAATATTGGCAATTTCCACTGCTGCCGCATCACTAATATTACCACCAAATGCGGCTAAAAGATTATTACTTTCTAAATATGCTTTTGCATTTTCATAATCAGAAAACTGGTTAAGCATTTCCCAACCTAATAAATAATCAGGTGTACATTTTAAAACTTTTGCCAACTCTACAATCTTATCAATTCGCATATTCTGAATGCTACTTGTCTCATATCTAAACACAGTGGATTCTGCCGTTCCTAAGGCAATTGCGACTTCCCTAATTGTCAAACCTAACTCCATACGTCTTTCACGTATACGTTCACTAATTCCTTTTTCCTCCACTCTTGACTCTTCCATTACTCTACCCATAATGTATCCTCCTCATATTTTATGAGTGTATTATAACCCATCACTTGCATAAATGCACTTGCATAAATGCAAGTGCATTTATGCAAGTGATTTGCAATAATTTATCCACTATCTTACTTTAAGCCTTTTTATCTTTTAATCATTCAATATGTATACTCTCTGTCCATTGATTCATTTTGAATACTACCATAAATATAATCTCTCATGACATTAGATTCCATGAGAAAAGTCCATGCACCTGCTTCACTCACAAGTACATGGACCTCTATATTCACAATGATATTTAACATGTCATGTTAATGCTACTACTACACACTTTACTACACACTTTTTGTACAAAACTACACAATTTTACATCAAATTACAATAAGTTATTATTTAGACCAAAAAGTCCGCAATCCTAGTAAAATCAAGCATTTACAGGACTTTGAAGGTGTTCTAAAATGGAAGCCACCATAAATTCAATAAACTCGCTTTTGAATGCTTCCATAATCAACCTCCGTAGACATAGTATCTTCATTTAATATGCTTTTATCTTATGTGGGTAGGGTTTTCAATTGTTTTTCCATCACAACAACAGTATAGTGCTCCTGTTTATCTTCAACCCCAGTTCTCGCAAAACCATTTTTAATCCAAAACGCCTCACTTTGAGTATTACCTTTTGCAAAACCTAGTCGAACAAACTGATATCCTTCTTTCTTCAACGCAAAACAACACTCATTAAAAATTTCTGTCCCAATACCTTTTCCTTGAAAATCTTTATTCATCATAAAAAAGCCAATAAATGCTGTTTCCTTATTTGGAAAGTTTAGAATTAGATCCATAACTGCAACCAAAATGCCATCCATGAAATAACCAACATAATACTTATCCTCATATGTAGTTCGTGGTGGCAAGGCTTTCATATCATCTGCAATACTTTGTGCTGTTGCCATAGGTGGACAATACTGAAAATACTGTGGATTTCCCTGCATCACTTCATATACTTTTTCTATATCTGCATCATTCAATTTTCGCACTTCATACTCTACTGAAAGTTTTTGAATCTCCACACTAAATACTCTCCCTATTTCTCTTTAACTCTAACGCCTCCGCAAAAAACTCTCGAACCCCATCATCTACTGATGTACTTACATCTTTCACATCTATATCGTAGTAGTATTTTCCACTCGCAATATCAATCGACAATGAATCTAATGGAAATCCCTCAACACGATTTACATGCGGTTTTGTCACTAAAGCAAATGGTTCCGTTGCAATCGACATATCCATACTAGAATAGTGATGTTCTTCATCTAAAATGAAGTAAATTGCGTTTCGGTAACGTCCTGTTATTTTTCCGCCATATTTATCAGCAAGAGAAGCATAATACTGAATCATCTCATCATCATTCAATTCTTTTCCATTCACTCTGCGCACATGGATTCCTGGCTGTTCTTCTTCCACTAGTTCATCAAAATATAATCCACTATCACAAGAAAAGAGTGGCATATGAAATGCCTCGAAATAAGCTCTTGCTTTTATTTCTGCATTTTCTAAGGGTGTCATCCCACTTTCATTTATCAGAGGAAGTTCACAATCTAAATCATTTAGACCGATAATCTCTATAGATAACTCCTTTACTGCTTTTTTCATTGCTTGCAGTTTTCCCTTGTTCGTCGTACCGTATAATATCTTCATTATCATTTCGTCCTGTCTAAATACACATCTGCTTAATATATAAATCATATTATATAGGAAAACACCACAAAAACCAACTTAAATAAAAACACCGTAGCACCACTCCTTCAAGTGATACTACGGTGTACAATTTTACGCTTCAAATTTTGCAATTACTTCCTCATTTGCTTTCATTGCATCTTCTTCCATCTGCACTCTCTGAGCTAAGAGTTTTTCTTTAATTTCTGGATGGCTGATACCGATAATCTGAAGAGCAAGCCATGCAGCATTTTTTCCGCCATTGATAGCAACGGTTGCTACTGGAATTCCTGGTGGCATCTGTACGATAGAATAAAGTGCATCTGTTCCATCTAAAACAGAGCCTGACAATGGAACACCAATAACTGGAAGTACTGTCTGTGATGCTACTACACCTGGAAGGGCTGCTGCCATACCAGCTGCTGCAATGATTACTTCTGTACCATTTTTGTTTGTTTCTTCAATAAATGCAGAAAGACCTGCGTGTGCACGGTGTGCAGAAAGACATCTTACATCCACCTTTACACCATGATTTTTTAAAATTTCTACTGCTGGTTCTACTTTTGGAATATCACTTGTAGAACCCATAACGATAGCAACTCTCATATTTTATCTCCTTATTTTTTCTTTTTCGCTGCAGCAAATGAACCCATACCTACTACAACGATAGCTAAACCTACGATAAGAATAGATGGATTAAATCCAGATTCCTTAACAAGTACCATAGCAGAAATTGCATCTACTGTTACAGTACCACTTGCTTTAGCAATAACTTCTGTACCTGCATCTTCACCATTGATGTAGATATTCCACTTACCTTCTGGAAGTGTAATTTCTGTTGCTTCTGGATTTGGATTAAAGTATACAAGAATAGATTCTGCTGTTTCGCCTTCTACTGCGCTAGCATTAATCTGGAATCCTAATACTTCATCTGCCAAACCAGAAAGTCTTGTGATATTTGCAGCAACTTCTTCTGTAGTCTGCATACGAAGTGCACTATGTGCTTTTCTAAATGCAATTAATCCTTTGTAATAATCTACAACATCCTGATACACTGGATCTTCTAATGTTCCCCATTTGATGCTGTTTACTTCATCAGATGAATTATAACTGTTGTGGTTAAATGTTCCATCTTCATTTACTTTTGTACGGAGCATTTCTTCTCCGGCATGAACAAATGGAATACCCTGTGAAGTAATATAAATTGCTGCAGTAAGATTGTTCATTTTAATCAAATCTTCTGTAGATGCATCTTTTCTAGAAGCCTGTAATCTATCATACAAAGTATTATTATCATGACAAGAAGCATAGTTTACGCTCTGGCTAGGACTCTTGCACCATCTTGCAAGTCCAATGAAACATTCTGCAATGGTATCAGAATATCCCATCTGTCCCTGTACATAACCAGTTGCTGTATTTTCAAACACGCTCCCTTTTAATCCATCACGAATGGTATCATTAAAGAATGCGAACTCTGGCACCATCTGTGAATTTGTCTGTGTTGTCATATCGTAGCCTTCTTTGGTTACAGTTGTATTCATTGTCCAACCTTCACCATAGAAAATAACATCTGGGCGAACTGCATGTACAGTTTCAATAATTTCATTGATTGTTTCTGTATCAATCAAACCTACAAGGTCAAAACGGAAACCATCGATGTGATATTCTGTTGCCCAATACAAAACAGAGTCAACGATGTATTTCTTAACCATGCTACGTTCAGAAGCGGTATCATTTCCACAGCCAGAACCATTTGAATAATGTCCTGCATCACTGATACGTGAAAAATAGCCAGGTACAATTTTATTAAAGCAATAATCATCACCGCTATATACGTGGTTATATACAACATCCATAATAACACTGATACCATCTTTGTGTAAAGACTGTACCATCTGTTTTGCTTCATTTACACGAACTGCACCATTATATGCATCTGTTGCATAAGAACCTTCTGGTACATTGTAGTTTACTGGATCATAACCCCAGTTAAACTGATTTTCTGAATCCATTTCGTTTACAGAACCATAGTCATACATTGGCAAAATATGTAAATGTGTAATACCAAGGTCTTTGATATGATCAATACCAGTCTTCTGACCTCCTGGTGTTGTTGTTCCATGTTCTGTTAAACTTAAAAATTTACCTACTTTTTCGATTCCAGAATTTTCATCTGTACCCAAGTCACGAATATGTAATTCATAAATAACTGCATCTGTGATTGCAAGGTCTGCATTTGGATTTGTATCCTTATCCCAGCCTTCTGGATCAGTAGAGTCTAAATCAATAACCATCGCACGCTGACCATTTACACCAGTAGCTTTCGCATAAGGGTCACATGCTTCCGTATCTTTTCCATTAATAGTAACGGTATATGTATAGAATGTGCCATTTAAGTCACCTTCTTTCGTCGCTACCCATGTACCATTTACATCTGCTTTCATCTCAACTGCTTCGATTAAATTCTTGTTCGCTGCCGAACCACCTGAATAGAGGTTTACTTTTACAGCCTCTGCAGTTGGAGCCCATACACGGAATGTAGTAGCTTCTTTGGTCCATGTAGCACCAAGATCGCTTCCTGTGTATGTATATTGACTTTCGAATTCTTCTGTTGAATAAACGATAGGCATAACGATATTTGTTGATGTGCCATTATATTCAATCTGATAAGCTTTAAATGTATCTAATTCTTCTTCAAGAGAAAGCGTATAACTTCCATCTGTACCAGCTACCTCTTTGATTGCAACTTCACCATCTGAATCTTTGAGAACGAGCTGATTTGCTATGTCGTCTAATGGATTTACAATTTCAACATTTACAACGTTTTTATCCATATCATACGACGCACTCTTTAATTTTGTTCCATTTACAACATCGTCGCCTTCTACGATTTTGTGTCCTTCTACGCCAGATTCTACATATACATGAATAGTTCCTGATAAGTAAGCCGATACATCAATGAACTGATCCTTGTCTACGTCCTTCTGTTCCCATTCTCCTAAACGTACGATATAGCCAACTTCCATAGTACCTGCTGGTACAGGATATGTTGCCACCATTTCACCATTTTCTTCTGCCAATGGTGCAGCAAGACTATCAGATGACCAAAACCATACAGACCAATTATCATAATTGCCGTCTGGACGATTATAATGAAGTTTAATCGTCAATTCATCTGCTTTGAATGTTGTTACATCTCCAAATGTAGCTGCAACAGTTGTAAATACCATTACAAGCGCCAAAAGAAATGCACGAATTCTTTTTTTCATAATTTCCTTCTCCTTTTCGCTGTTTTTCGTAATTGATATTCTAAATATAGCTCGTATAAAATCATTTCTCAAGAGAATTTTGGGTTTAAAAATTTTTTCAGCGTTTTATCAATTTTCCTATCGCTTTTTTAGCCATTTTAACGAGAAAAAAGAGGGTTTCACAAACGAAATCCTCTTTCTCAAACATCACTTTTTAACATGGTCTGCAACAACAGAAATTACAGAATAAATTTAATAACAACATGCGGAAACACCATTCACTACCGGAATATGGACGTTCATAACTACTACCCATAGTGGTATACCATGTGCCACCATATTCAAGATTCTGCTGGAACTGGCGGTACTGAATATTGCTTGGCTCTAGTTCTACTGCTCTGCGAATATGTTCTAAAGCAGTAGCCGTATTTCCCATTCTTTGATTTGCAACAGCACTATAGTAATACCAGCGGCCATTTCGCTCCGCGAATGGAATATCATTTAACACATTCATTGCTTCTCTATAATAGCCATTTCGAATATAATTTGCAGCAGCCTGTAATCTGGTATTTTCTTCCTGGTAAGTACTTCTACCATTATAGTAGCCTCCAAATCCACCGAAACCGCCAAAATCACCATACTCAGAACCACTTCCGCCACTATAGCTATTTCCATAACCGCCATAACTGGTGCCTTGCTGCTTCTCTTTCATAATCTGGTCATAAGCCTGCTGTACCTGTTTAAATTTTTCCTCAGCCTGATCCTTATTTGGATTATTTACATTAGCGTCTGGATGGTACTTTCTACTTAGACTTCTATAGGCTTTTTTTATTTCTTCATCCGAGGCACCTCGAGAAATCCCTAGCACCTGATATGGATCCATCATTATTTTCTCCTCTTTTTCTTCAGTTGGATGTATTCATACTTTGTCCACACCCCTGAATATAAAATATTACGTAATATATCTGCGTGTAAAATAATAGGCAAACGTTCAAAAGACTTTGCACATTCTGACATCATACTCGTCATCATCAATCTCGTCAAGGTCTCAAAATCCTTCGGATTGTCTTTTTTTAAGTTACGAAGCGGATTATAGGCATTTTTCTTCTCATCCTTATCCA
The DNA here is from genome assembly GCA_045633955.1 of Agathobacter sp. Taxonomy (GTDB): domain Bacteria; phylum Bacillota; class Clostridia; order Lachnospirales; family Lachnospiraceae; genus Roseburia. Next base: position 7,081 of record JAZQZJ010000040.1, read on the forward strand.
CATCCTCATAGGCATCCATTAGATAAATGAACTTACCCATGTAATATCCCAATGTTTTTAACTCGTGGTACCACTCGTCTTCTTTCCAGGCAAACACGTCACCCAACATCTCACCTGTAAGTCCCGCTACCAAATCAATATTGGTTTCATTTGCCTTCTCATATTGGGCAAGATTTTTCATATACTCTTCAATCGCTTCTACCTGTCGTGGATACTTCTCCGCAAACTTCAAATAGTCCTTATGAATTATATTTGCAGCATGCTTTTTGGAAAGTTTTTTCTCATCCTTCCAATCATCCACCAAATTGTGATATGCCAACATTACATTGATTGCTGCACAATAATCTGATACTTCATTTTCATATGCAAGCTGTTTTTTTGTCGGATGAACCATACATGTAAATTCATATTGAAATTGATTTGGTTCGTATAAACCTGTCAAAAGCAATTCCAAAAATGTCATGTCGTAACTAAGCAATACCTGACCCTTCTTACCGCAATGCTCACGAAGGGTTTGACACAACCCACAATAATATGCCTGATATATTTTTTGATTTTCTTCGGATAGTTCTTTTTTGTTTACGTTGATATAACCAAACATACAGCCTCCATGCTATGATCTTCTTACAAATTCCTCTCTGCACTTTGGACAGGTAATACAAATTTTGCCACGTCCCTTTGGAACACGTACTTTTTGTTTACACATTGGGCAACGATAAAAACGATAAATTTTTCTCTGTTCCCATTCTTTTTTCATTTTATTTTTCTTAATAGCAAAATCATATCGCATATTGCAAAACTTCTGATTTTCCATAGAACGTTTTGGAATATTCTTTGAAAAAATACGGAAGTACATATACACAAACAGCACCATTGGAATCCAATCCAAAATCACTGATTTGGTAAAAATAGAAATCAGTAACAAAATAATTACTATAACATTTAAAAACTGAGATAATTGATCAACACCATTTCTTCCCTGCATAAAACGCATAAATTTTATTCTTAAATTATTTAACATTTATCTTTCGACCTTTCTATGTATCATTGTAAGAATTCTCTACTTTTGCATATTACATTGGAAAAAGTTTTCCGTCAATGGAGTTATTATCTTTTAAGAGAGATTTTATATTCCGTTTATAAATGGGTTTTCAAAAACAATCGAAGAAAAGATGTCCTATATTGCATTTGTGCACGCTTTCGCTCTGACGTCGTGTAACGGTACTAAGCTCGTAGCACCCTAGCGGGCACTACTCCCTAAGGACCGACACTCCTTTAAGGCACAACATACAATATAGGACATCTTTCCTTCTTACTTTTTGAAAAAACTTTATAAACGAAATGCTATAATCTTGTAAATGACAAAGCATCTTAATTTTTAAATATGCAGGACGATAAGCCGGGTTATGTCGTTGGGTGATCATCTATCTAGGACGACTGTTACCAGTCGCCTCAAGCGACCTACCTAAAGCTAGCGGGCCACGTCAAAGCTTTGTTTCGGTCTTGCTTCGAATGGGGTTTACATGTGCCCTCCCTGTTACCAGTGAGGCGGTAGTCTCTTACACTGCCATTCCACCCTTACCAGAAAAACTGGCGGTATATTTCTGTTGCACTTTCCTTAGAGTTTCCTCCACCGGCCGTTAACCGGCATCCTGCCCTATGAAGCCCGGACTTTCCTCACCTGCGGTCTTTCGACACTTGCAGCCGCGATCACCTGTCCTGCAAATTATTACTATACACAGTTTATATTAAAAATGCAAGAAAAAAAGAAAGGTGTTCACAACCTTCCTCTTCCCGTGCAAAAGAAAAAATGAAAGGAAAGGTCATTCTGACCTTCCCTTTCTATATATGCAGAAGATGGGATTTGAACCCACACGATATTGCTACCACTGGCACCTGAAGCCAGCGCGTCTGCCGTTCCGCCACTTCTGCTCAATGTGATAACGATACCACAAACCATTAAAATTGTAAAGTTAAATCGTGTATTTCGAAAAAAACTTGATTAATCTATGCTCCTATTTTATCTTTATACATACAATACTATTACAAAGGAGATTTGACATGAATTTCGTTAAGAAATATTTTCCATATTCATTAAAAGCAGATAACGTAACTGGCTTAATCGTTTCCATTCTTATTTATGCGATTGTAAATTTCGTAGGTGGTTTTGTACTTGGTATACTTTCAAAACTCCCACTTGTTGGCTTTATCGCCGCATTTGCTGGATGGCTGCTTGGCGTTTACTGTGCAGTTGGTGCCATCTTTGCTATTTTATTATTCTTTCATATTTTGAAATAATCTTTTATATAAGCCAAAGCCTTGTGTTCCTAAGTACACAAGGCTTTTTAAATTCTCTTGAGATAAATTTTAGGAATTATGAAAATTTTATGAAATCACTATGGCAAGCTATTTTAGTTTACGCAAACTAATTTTAGAAATATGATTCTTATACTTTGCAAGATCGCTTTTCGGGAACGGTTTGCCATGGGCAGGATAAATCACACTCGCATCCTCTCCAAGCAAAACCTCCCATGATTTCTCAAACTCTGCTTTGTCTTCTATCCAGATAATCAATCTTTTGATACTCGGAAAGTCATTCATGGCAGCATCCCCGCAGAAAATAGCATCACCCACTTTAAGAGATATCGAATCTTTCGTATGACCAGGTGTGAATAAAATTCTACCCTGCAATATATCTTCCAATCCTTTCTTATTGGTTTCCGTAACCTCTATAAACCTATCATCATATCTATCATCAACAACAGGAAAGCAATGTTCGGCCTTACCAACCAATCCCATGAGTTTGCAAAAAATCCATGCAAGCATTGTACTACATCCACCCTCAAAAGAATTTTGCCCTCTTTTTAAAGTCGGCATAGATTTGTCACTCATAATCACCTTCAAATCCGTATTTTTTCCGAGCAATTCGTTTAAAAAGCCTGCATGGTCATCGTGTGCATGGGTCAAGAAAACATATTTTATGTCAGATAATCTGATATTATTTTTATTTAGTTTCTTTTCAACATCTTTAAGGCTATGTTCGTAGCCTGTATCAATCATAATATATCCATCCAGACCTGGATACACATAAGTATTCATTATTATATTTCCAGCATTTAAAAATTTCATACGTATTCTCCTAATCAAACCATTCTACATCTTCTTCATTATACTCATTGTATTCTTCTACAAGCATACCTGTATCATCATGAGTTGAGATTGCTCCCTCCTCTAAATAATAATCTATGATATAAAAGTCATAGTCAAATGCTATTATAAAACTTTCTTCAAATCCTACTGTTCCATCTCCATATTCTTCATCTCTAGGTACATTACTAGTATCTATGATAATATTGCCCTCACTATCATAGCTAATCATATTATCACTATTGTTACCTCTTAGTTTGATATGATTCTACGAACATATATTAAAGTGGTGTTTCGCTTTGTAGCTTGGCTAGGTTCTTGCAGTATTTGCTCTTGTGCAATTCTGAAACGACTTCATATTTCCACCGAACCGACCGACGAAGCCACTCATGACGAGGCGCAAAACCGAAGCAGAGCGTAGACGACCTTGACCCCTGGGTTCAAGGGACTCCTCGGCATTAGAACAAAAAAGAGCAGGTCATTTGACAATGTCATTAAGTTAAGGCTTTATAAAAAGAAATCCCGTCCATTTTCAAAAATGGGCGGGTCTCTTTTTATCCGTATTTTATTGCAACAAACTGAAATTCTACTCTCTGTATTACTTCAATCTATCTATTTCAGACTGCTAATTTCATTTTGTAAATTCGCTAGAAATCTGCCCGCATGAGCACCGTCCATCTGCGTATGATGAAATTGAAAAGAAAGTGTTAGATAATATCGAAACCATTTCTTTTTATATCTGCCCCAAATGATAAATGGATTATTGAAAATACCACTATGCATACCAACAGCACCATCAATTTCTGTATCAATAATCGCCGATGTTCCTATTACCATACTGTCGTTTGACAAGTCTCTATCCTGACAGTTCTCTGCAACTTGAACGGTATATTTTAAATACTGCTTATTGTATTCTTCCAAATCTTCCACATATAAAATGTCACAAGAACTGACTTCGCCATCTTTATTCTTCACAATTGTATTTACTGCAATCTTATCATATTGCATAAGTTTTTTACCGACAGGAAGGATATAAAACTCTTTTACACCCACTGCAGCCTTGCCAATGGAATAATTAAGAAGCATATTAAATTTCATACCTTTTCTTTTACTGATTCTTATCAGATTTGTCACATCTAACGTCTTAAAAAAAGTTACCATTGGATTAGGTGCTTTCATCCATAATTCATAGGCCATAGCCCTTGTTGTGTCTTTTGGATTTAGTTCTTTTATCATTTTATATCCTCCTTTTCTTTAGGAGAGATTGTAAAACGTTGTGTCGGATAGCCATATTCTATCATCAATTCTCTTTCTGCAAAACCTAGATTCTTTAACAACTCACGATGTCCTGTATCCGCTCTATCACCTTCACGATAGGTCGTCATACTGATTTCTTTTCCTGGTAAGTACGTTTCTAAAAGAACATCTAAAAATAGTTTTTGAATGTCCTGTTTGCGATATTGTGGATGTATACCCAAAAAATCAATACAACTCGGATTATCAGAAAAAGCCATCGCACCAACTAAAATACCGCCATCTTTTAATACAAGAGCATGCTTTTCCTCTATATGCCTTGTCATCTCGTTCAAATAGTCTTCTTCATTCATAACCGGATACCCGTCAATCACTAATCGCATCAAATCCATCCAAATCGGGATATCACTTTTTTCAGCAAAACAAATATCAGCCTTTGTAAAATCTTTATTAACTATATTTCTGTGTAATGTAAATCTCAACTGTAATGGGTAAAACTCACGATTCTCCCGATATTGTGCAGGTGGAATTTTATACATCGACTTAAATGCCAAAGAAAATGCTTGCTGACTTTCATAACCGCAAATAAAAGCGATTTCAATAATCGGTCTATCCGAAAAAACCAATAGTTTTGCTGCTTCAGTCAACTGCCGACGTCCAACATAGTCATGAATCGTCATACCTACTGTATCTGAAAACAACCGATGCAAATGGTACTTTGAATAGTAGACTGCTTCAGAAATTTTCTCTAAATCCAACTTGTTACTAAGATTGTTTTCAATATAGTCAATAACTTTTTCGATATTAGCAATATTACCGTTCACTATTTATTCCCTCCTTTCGTAGAAGGATTATAGCAAAACCCAAAATACTTGTTTTAATATTTCTTGCTATTCATAATCAATTATATTTTTTGATTCAGATAATATTTTCCCTTTATATTCACACTTACAACTTTAAATCTTCGTGTGTTTTTGAATACTTCATAAGTTTCAAATTTAGTCTACCATAAATATTCCATTTGGAAAATATGAGGGTTTCAAAAATATATCCTTAGAGTATTTTATCATCGTATTTATCAACTAGTCAGTATAAAGCATTAAAAATTCGTTCATTTTTCAAAAAATGGCAATATTCCCAAAAAACATTTTCTTAACTTAACAAAATTTGAACTAACTAAATGACATTGGGTCATTTGACCTGCTCTTTTTTTGTTTTAATGCGGAAGATGGGACCTGAATGAATTTGTACCTCAAAAAACACGATAGAAATAGGCTTTTCAGCACATCATCTTCAAGTGTAACAAACTTCCGCAAGACCTTTATAAATTAGAACTTCGTAATTCTACTTGTTTTTAAAATACATTATTCTTTGAATTTTAGTCTAATATCTTTTTTGAATGTTTTTCTTTTTGGATTACCTTCAACTCTATATATTGCACTATTTTTAATATCATAAATAACAGACCATACTGTATCAGCATCTGTCTTTCTATCATACTGACACATAAATCCATACTTTCCTGATTAAATATCTCTAATCAAATCAAATGAATAATTGTCTTTGTGTTCTTTTAAAGTGTTAAATGCAACTAAATATCTTTCTTCGGCTTTCCAGTTATCAACCTCATAGTTATTAAATTGTTTCATTTTATCTGAATTAAATTCATTTGCAGTTGTTACAAAATTACCATCATTAGAGGGTCTTATTATTTCTATTCTTTCACAATTGCACTCAACAACCACAATATTGCCCGTTACATCTGCAATCGTTAATGTTTGCTGTGATGCAATTGGAATACTTTTTAATAAAGACAAGGCTTCATCCGTAGTTTTACATTTTTCAAGTAAAAATCTAACTAACATCCCTGCATTAAATCCCGCTTTTATGATGGTCGGATAAATAAAAGTTAATCCTACTGCTAAACCATATTCATTTATTCCATCTTCCATTTCTATAAATGCTGTTGTGTTACCATTAAAGGCATATACATTATCTAAATTATACAGGCAGTTCATATATAATTTTTCTAAAGATACAAGAAAATCACTGTTTCTTCCAAAAAATATATTATCTTTATCTTTAATCGCTATACAAGTGCAATGATTATTAAATTCAAAACAATACATACTTAATAAGAAAGTATAAAAATCTTCGTAAGCACAGTTTTGTCCGTCTGCCAATCCTTTGATTTCTTCCAGTACTTCTGGATAGTGTTTTTCATATATCGGCAAACATTTTTCAGCAAACTCTTTTCTTTCTTGTGTAATTGTAAAAGTATGATTATTACTGATTATTTTGCCATGATTATATAATAATCTGCCCCAGTTAAAACCTGCCTCATAATGATTTTTTTTAAATCTTCCATGATACATATTTAACTATTCTCCTTTTATATTTTTCGAGTAAGGCCTTTCTCTTCTTAAACGATAAAACAATAAAAATTTTATGTCAATGAAATAAATTTATTCATTCTTTTTAATCGTGATATAAGTTGTTTCAAATCCTTTTTCTTCGTCTTTTACCTTTTTTATCTTCACAAGGTCTTTATTCTTTGAAAGAAGAAACTCCATAAATTTTAAATCTTCTTCAAATATCACTCCTCGGCAGCGGAAGATGGGGCGCTAGACGTCCAGTGGACGTCTGCTTAGCGCCGACCGAAGCGGAGCGGTGGAT
>JAZQZJ010000041.1:0-19691 GCA_045633955.1 Agathobacter sp.
GGTTACCTTGGAGAAACTAGGAAGAAATATAGAAATATTCAGAAAGGAGGAAGAACGGCGATGGCAATCAATAAGACAATTAATAAGTCAACAAAATCTCACGGAGCGATGAGGAACTGCATGGAGTATGTGTTAAAGGAACGCAAAATTGGTTCAGGTCTTGTTATGGTCACAGGTCCATTTGATTTTCCGGTAATTAATTATGATACGGTGTACCAATCATTTTCGACAGAGAAAAAAATTTGGAACAAAGACTCCGGCAGAATGTATGCACACAACATCATTTCATGGCATAAGGACGAAGAAATATCTTTGGAAGAGGCTTTGGATTTTGGGGTGGAATTTGCATCAAATTGGTTTGATGGATTTCAAACATTGATTGCTGTACATCAAGACAGAGATCATGTTCACATACATTTGGTTACTAATACGGTCAGTTATGAAGATGGTCGTAAGTTACATAATACACGTAAAGATTTAGAACGAATGAAGCAGCTGACAAATGAGATGTGCATAGAACGTGGATTGTCAGTTGCTAGTAAAGGTAAGAATTTTCACGGAGAAGATTTAGAAGAAGGTCATGTACGAGCATGGTCAAAAGATAAGTATCATTTGCTTGCGAATGAATCGAAAGACAGTTATCTGACAGACTGTGGTCTAGCAGTTCTCGATAGTATGGAGCGATGTGAAAGCAAAGAGCAGTTTGTTAGTAGCATGAAGAAACGTGGTTGGAAAGTGATATGGAAGGATTCTCGAAAGAATATCACTTTTGAAAATGAAAAGGGTAAGAAAGTTCGCGACAAGAACTTATCCAAGACTTTCAATTTGAATATTACGAAGGAGGGATTATTGAATGAATTTGAAAGACAGAACAAGATTAGACTTAGACGAGAATCAGACGACGAACTCGAACGATACTGTAGAGAAGTGGAAGCAATTATTGGAGGAGACTACGGAGTTGCTGAAGAAAGAGAAGGTGATCAATGCGAGCTTGAAAAGGGAAAAGCAGAAGTTACAGGAGCAGATAGCGAAGTTGGAGAAAGAGAAGAAGGAGCTCCAAGAAGAAGTAGCAGAGCTCGAAGAAGATAATTGGAGTTGGAGAAAGAATCAGGATTATATGGATAGATTATTGGAACAGGAGAGACAAGCCAAGATATATCAATATCATCGAGTAACGGAACTTGAGGAAGAGATAAAGGTTCTTAAGTATCGTCCGTTGTGGAAGAAGTTTTGGGATGGTATCAAGCCGAAACCGAGATATAGTTGTGGTTATAGTAGGTGGTATAAGTGGGAGGAGTTTTTAGGAAAGGTGTTTTGGGTAATTTTGGCGGTTGTTTTTGCGGTAACTGTGTTCGTTGGAAATTTTTATCTGCTTGAGTATGCTAGTATTTGGAAAAGATTTTATAAATAAAGCGAATTAATGTGATATATACAATCAAAATGGATAAAATAATAATAAAAAGTGATTAGAAAAACATTTTTTTGGTTTAGGTGTTGACTTTTGCTATAAAAACAGGTAGTCTATATAAGAGAAAAACCAAAAATGCGTTTTTGACGGAGGGTATAAAGATGATTCTTAATTACAAGTTTAAAAATTTTATGTCATTTAGGGATAGTGTTGAATTTTCAATGTTAGCGCCTAAGACAAAAGTTAAAAATCGTTTTCCTGATAATTTTATATCCGTTGATACTGGAGCTGAAATTTTAAAAACAGCAGTAATTGTAGGAGAAAATGCAGGTGGAAAATCTAACTTTGTTAGAAGTATAGAGTTTTTAAAAATGTACTTTACAGATAATGAACGTGTTAGAACTTATAAGAGCATAATCAATATTAATAATATCAAAAACGATTGTCCTAGAGATAATGATACACGGTTAAGTTACGAGATAGAAATTCTTGTTAAAGAGGGGATATATTATTTATATTCTTTGGAAACAGATTTTTTGGGGGTTGTTAAGGAGAATTTATGTTATAAGACTCAGTACAAACAAAAGTACAAAAAACTTTTATTTGCGGAAAGAGTAGAATGTGAGTGGAACTGTGAAGGAGACAGTGAAGCTTGTAGGTGCCAGGATAATCAAAAAGATATTTCTGTAAAATATAAGGTGGAGATTCATGATTTTGATTCTGACTTTAAGGAGCAGTTTGAAAAAACATTAGAGAATCACAAGAATTACGGACTGTTTATTAGCAAGCTAGCTTTGTTAGGGAGTGAGCATGCGATTAAATTCATTGAATATATGAAAAATTGTTTATGTCCAGAGACGAATGTAATCAATTATGATATTTATAAGTCAATGCAAACAGAGGAAGAGGACTTAAGAATTTTAAAGGATTCACGATATTTAGAAATATTTAGAATGATAGATTATAGTATAGTGGGCCTTGAAATAGATGATGAAAAGCCTTTCAAAAAGAGCCTAATAGTAAGAAAACGCTCCGATGGAACAGAATTCAAGAGAGAGTTAGCAAATGATTCGAGTGGTGTAAGAGAGTTTTTTGCATGGGCAGTTCAAATTTTTAAGGTAATATATGAGAATAAGGTAATTTTTGCAGATGAAATGGATCGAGTGTTGAATCCAGTTTTGTCAGATAGAGTTATTTCCTTTATATGCGGTAAGGAGCATACAGGGCAATTTATCTTTACCACTCACAATGTATTGCACTTAGATTTAAAGAACTATATGAAAGAACAGATATATTTCATCACAAAGGAAATTGAGACCTTGGAATCTGAAATGTACTCCTTGGCAGACTTTCCAGAGATAAGATATGAAACTACAAAGATTTATGAGTTTTATATGAAAGGAATTTTGGGAGGAACTGCAGTTGAGTAGAAGAGAACGTAAGATTGAAAAGGTATTCAAAGTGTTTTGTGAAGGCGATACAGAGTACAATTATTTCAATGAAATGCGAAGACAGTTAAAGTTATCAATCGCTTTAAAACCAATTAATATGAAAGGCGGAGGCTATACAAATTTTCTAGATAGCATTCGTGTGGATAGTAACACAAATTGTGTGGCAAAATTTATCATTATAGATGGTGATAGAGCGATTGATGATGTAAATGAAAGGCAGCAATTGAAAAAACTTCTTGAGTATTGCATTGTTCAAAATAAGAGTGGAAGAACCCCTCATATTTTAGTTGTAAATTATCCTGATTTTGAATATATAGCATGCTTGCATGTACCTACTTATCGAGGGAAAAGTGTAGCACAATTTATAGTCAATGAGTTAGGGTATAAAAATGTTGATGAGTTTAAAGCAGATGAGAAAGTGTATAATGTTCTCAATACCAAAGGTAATTCTGTGAAAGTTATGTTAGATTCATTGAAGAGTACAAATTGCTTTATCATTAACAAATACTCAATTAATAAGAGAACTTATGACATGTCTGTAAGTACTACATATAATTGGGATAAGTTGGGATATCAAGGCTCTAATATTAATGAGTTTTTTGAAATCGTATTAGGAGCCTAAGGATAGTAGAAAGAAGGTGATAAAGGCATGGGTTTAGAAGAATGTGACAACAAAAAAGCCGAAGCGGCAACTTCGACTAGTTGTTAATGACCATAAATGGCATTAGATTGTTTAAGTAAGTCTAATTTATCATTTATCATTCGATAACGCAACCCCTAAATTATTTTTTTGAATAATTCCAAACCAGGTCATTGTTTGTTCATATAGAGAAACTTGGTAGTGTGAATAACACTGCTATATTAAGTGTACCTTAAAGGAGGAAAAACAATGAAATTAAAGGTATCAAAAGAATCCACAACAGGATTAAATACAGAATTTGTTAACGTAGAAACTGGTAGACATATTCCACTGGCACAAGCTGTTGCGCAGATTAACAAAGGCAACAAAAATTATGAGAACTATCATGTGGTCAATAAAGCTAATGGAACCACATATATTCGTTCCAATGCCGATGGATTGAGAAGAAACAATATTGAGGAGTAGTATATGCTAAGAAAAAGATTTATATCTGATGAATGGAAATTAAATAAAAAAGGACATGAAAATTATGAGTTTGTTGATGTGGCGATTAACGATGACAACTTACTTTTCATTGATCCTTGCTTAATAGAGAATGCGGTTGATGCATGGTCTATTAAAGCCGCTGCACATATTAAGTCTTATTTTGATAAGTTGTATGAAGCGTACAAAGATAGAGACAGAAAGACAAAGAGACAGCTGTTGTCACACGCCGGAGAACAAAATGCTACGCATCTTGGTTATGGAAATGGAGACAATGGGAAAGGAAATACTGCAGATGGACTGTTATACATTTTTCAGCCAATGGAGAATTTAATTAGTCAAATTAATACAGTTGGAAAAGCGCAGGATTTGCCATTGCTAATTCCTGGCTTCGCAGAAGATGGGATGTCTGATTTGCTTACGAACATTTTACATGAATGCTTAAGCGATTTTACTGTAGAACAAATGCAAAAACATGGTATACCAAGCAATGGAACAGTTTCATTTTATACGTGGGATATGCAACACGAAGAATGGAAAATGATAGAGCGTTCATCATATCTGGTAAAAGGAAAAGAACTTTTACTGGTTCCTAAATGGATAGTGCGTAAAAATTATCTCTTTGGAGTAAATCAATATTTTATGAGAGTGATTTTGGAAAGAATGATTGATGCCGGAGGGCATAGAGATATGGATGGAAAGCCACTTCCAAAGAAAGATATCGTAAAGTCGAAAAGATATTCTGGAGAGCATTGGCAGTATAACGAAGTGATTCAGTATACAGTAGCCAATAATGATGCTTTGTCGGAATATCATCAGAGATTACCAGGTTTTTATATGGAGCATGGTAAGCCAATGAGTGATGATGAGCTTGATAGTATAATCTATGGGTATGTATCCGCAAGAAGTGCATAACAATTTTGGATAGAGGTAGGCGATGCAGATGTACTATTTGCATCGCTTATGTTTTAAATACAATATTAAAGGTATAAAGTTTCAGAAAGGAACAGTAGAGAATGGATATACTTAGAAAAGTAGCAAATGAAAAAGGTATAAAAGGAGTGGCAATATTGTTGTTTTTAAGCGTGTTACTATTGCAACTGACTTTATGGGTACTAAAAGGATTGGTTGGTTGGATAGGAGATGGATTAATAACAGGTGTTGTAGCATTAGTTGAGTTTGTTATGAAAAAAGAAACTTGGGCTATGATTGTTAAAACATGTGAAATATCGTCAATTACAGGTATTAATACAGTGGTGTTTTATATAGTGTTATGTATTATATTTACTTGTGTAGTTGGATTTTGTCTAATGATTAGTGTTTGCTTAATAGAGGGGATTGAATGGTGTCTTGGGAAAATGGATGTGCTCGTGTTAGGTAAAAGACATAGAAGAAGTCTTGAATATCAAGGAATCTCTTTGTGGTATATGAAGGCAAGAATAGATATTTTGTATTTCCTAGAATGGATAAAATTTGATGTTTTGAAAATCAAATATTCTTATGCCGATGGAGACAAAAAAATTGATTGGGTAAGAAGATTCTCATTAGAAAATATATATTCTATAGTCAAAAGAGTTATAAGAGTATTTTTTCATTTTTCTATAGTTCATTTGTTTTTTGCTGCGATTGCCATATATGTACATTATGGAAATTATATTTTATCTGCTTTTGAAAGTATAAAGAGTACAATAATACAAAGTGGAATTGAGATAAGCATATTTATAGAGTTGGCTGAGCTGACGGGTATATTATGTTTAGTGTTTTATGTTTTTTTTGATCTTAAACATAGGGCGAATGCATATTCAGAGTTAAGGGTTGAAAGACTTAAAGAATTGATTCAAATTGAAGAAAAATTATATGATGTTTTAGGCAAAATAATATGGGGCCTCAGAGAAAACATTGATATGATTGCAGAGCGAAAAGGTGCAATTTTACAAAATGGAGCGACACAATTGAATGGACAGCAATGCTATATTGATAAATCAAAGATAGAGTTTGAAGATGATAGAGAATGGGGACTGCATATAGATAAAAATGTTTTTGACTTTTATGAGTTAACAGATATGGACCAAGAATTTAAACAGTTATATGAGTTGCAAGAAGAGCTTAAGAAATTAAATTTTAATAATTTTAAAATTTATATGACAGATAATGAAACTGCGTTATTTAAAATGGCTCATTTTTGGATTCCAGGATTTTCTAAAGGGATTGAACCAGAAATGGAATATCTATGTAAAAGTAGCATGGAAGAGTGGTATAAAGATAAATTTATAGTGTCAATAACAAATCGTGACGGAGAGAAGGTTGTGTATTCTAAGGATCAAATAATCAATAAAATATTGGATGCATCATCTTTTTTGGATTATGAACTTATGAGTGCATTTTTATTAGAATTATATTTAAAAAAATATCAATATAAAATGGCAAAACGTTTTAAAAAGATACATAGAGAATCCAAATATAATTTAAACTAATGTGTCGTCATAGTGTCGTCAAAAACACATCGAAATAAAAATACGAGGTAAAATCAAACCAGTTTACCCCATATTTTCCAACAGAATTTATCACGTAAACAAACCAAAACCAACTCAAAAGAGCGTGAAGGTGGACGTACTGTAGGTTCTGGTAGAGTTGCTACTATCGTTGAATAATTTCAATTGATAGTGTCTACAATACAGTAAAATCAAGGCTCTCGAGGTTTTCCTCGGGAGCCTTTTTACATGCGCTTATATAGTTAAGTAAAATCGAAAAGTTCTAAAAAGTTCTGTTTCCCTATTCGGAGGATATTCTGTATAATAGGTATATAAAGATGAATGGTTAAACAGTTCGACAAACTTGAATTTAAGAGATGGAAAGCTTACAATTATGTTATACAAAACAGATGGAGGGGAGTGCTCATGGGTATAAGTAATGAATTAAATAGTTTAGAGATTATTGAATTTATGTTATGCAATAATTACTATGGCGTTTCTACAAGTTTAATAAATGAGATATTAGCATATCAAAGTGTGACACCTATTCCCAATGCACATTCATGTGTGGAAGGAATATTTATGCCAAGAAATAAAATGATTACTGCAATTGATTTGGGAGGTTGTCTACAAATAGGAACAGCAAATAGTAATGGTTTTTTTGTGGTTGCGCAAGTAGATGATACTGAAGTTGCTTTTCATATTGATAGTGTAGTAGGGATTCATAAAGTGGAAAAAGAGGAAATAAGAGATATGGGTCATTTTGTGCCCAAAGATGGATATACAGATGGTGCTATAAGAATAAATAAAAAGCTAGTTATATTACTTAATTTTGAGAATATTGTGAGGGATGTAAATCCAGAAGAACTTACGATGCAACTAGAGGAGGACAAAATAAAGGAAGTTTTTGATGAATAAGAATTTATATAGACTTATTGCAGGAAATTATAGAAGTGCTGAAATCCAATTAAGGGGAGAGTGCATCAAGATAATAAAGTGTCTGACAATATGTTTTATCTTGGGTTTGTTTGACAATTGCTTGCTTGGGTCGTACAATATACTTAATATTTACTGGAAATATATTGACAAAGGAGAGAATGTATTATGGGAAAAAAGAAAGGAAATACTACAAATGGATTATTAAGTTTTAGTGGAATGCGTATTGAAAAGAGATTAAAGAAAGCTTTCAATATTGTTACTGTTGTTTCCGCAGTGGCGTCTCTAGTTGGATTGATTGCTATTCTAGTAGTAACATCAAATTTTAAGAATGCTATGGCTAACTATGCATTGCCACAGGGGGATATTGCATTGTTTATGAATGAATATGCAGAATGCCGTTCTAATATGCGAGGTATTATCGGTTATGATAAGCAGGAAGATGTTAACTCATTATTAGAAAAACATGTTGCTCGTAAAGAAAAAACATATGAGCGTTTGAGCGCTATTGAAAAAACAATGGTAACTGAGGAAGGACATGCTGCCTATGCACAGATTAGTGAAGCGCTGGAAGCTTATTTTGCAATAGAGGCAGAAATTATCGAATTAGGTTCTTCAGGCGAGCCACAGAAGCGCGCGCAAGCTCAGAGTATGGCATTTGCAGAGTTAGCACCAGCATATGAAAACTTGGATGCGGTAACGTTAAATTTGATGAATGTCAATATTGAAAAAGAACATGAGATGGAACAGTTTTGTAATATCCTAGAATATGGTGCTATGGCACTTATGGTGATTTTGACTGTTTGTATTGTTGTTATTTCTCAAAAAATAAGTGCTGTGATTGCAAAAGGAATTGCAAATCCATTAAATGATTTAGAGGGTCGTTTGGAAGCCTTTGAAAAAGGAGATATTTCTTCTCCATTTCCAGATTATCATGATGATGATGAAGTGGGAGATATGGTAGCGGTTGTATCTTCAACAACTACAAAACTACAGAAGATTTTTGATGATTTAAAACAGTTATTAAATGCAATGGCAGATGGTAACTTTAACATCAGAACATCTTGTGAAGAAGAATATATTGGTGAATATCAGGGCTTATTAATGGCAATCCGTCAGATGAACCGAAAAATGGATTCGGCTCTTAAAGATGTAAGAAGTGCATCTGAAATGGTATCTGTTGGTTCTACTAATATGGCAGAGGGTGCTCAAGCATTGGCAGAAGGTGCTACAGACCAGGCTGCTTCAGTTGAAGAAATGTTGGCAACTATGAATGAGCTGACAAGCGGTTTGGAAAAATGTGCTGTAGATGTAGATGAAGCATATCAGAAAGCACAAGCATGTTCGGTAGATGCTGAACTCGGTCAGTCTGAAATGGAAAATATGGTTTCTACAATGGAAGATATTAGAGAGACTTCAAGCAAGATTGAAGGTATTATTGGTGAGATTGAAAGCATTGCATCTCAGACAAACCTTTTATCTCTTAATGCATCCATTGAGGCTGCTCGTGCAGGAGAAGCGGGTCGTGGATTTGCAGTAGTAGCAGATGAAATTCGTAATCTTGCAGAGCAGAGTGCAAATTCTGCTGTAAACACCAGAGCATTGATTGGAAATTCTGTAAATAAAATTAATGAAGGTAGTGAAGTTGCATTAAGAACAGCAGAAGTTTTAAAAACTGTGGTAGTATCTGTAAAAGAAATTGCAGAAATTGCAAAAGTATTAAGTGAAAATATCAAAGTACAGGTGGATGCAATTGAACAGGCTGACGAAGGAATGAATAGAATTTCAGAAGTTGTACAGAGCAACTCTGCAACAGCTCAAGAATCATCTGCAACTAGTGAAGAGTTGTCTGCACAGGCGATTAGTATGGATGATTTAGTGGCTACATTCCAATTAAGAGAATAGAAATTTTTAATTAGACAAAGCCGAAAGTTCTAATTTCGTTAAACTGGTAAACTATAGGTTGTGGAAGATATGAAAAGTTTAATTTCAGAAATAACGATTACGATACATATCTTCCATACTTAGCAACACAGGCTGCTATCAATGCAAAATAAGCATTGCAAGTGTAGATTGCTAGACAAACTATAAGTAAAGACAAACCCCTTGTATCTAATATTGGTACAAGGGGTTATTTTATGAATAACAGAATTTGGATATTTGTGTTTATATGTAGATGCTAATATAATTAGATAAATTCCAATATGTCGAATAGATAGATGAGAAATTATGGAGGTTTTTATGAAAAAACAGTTACAAGGTATTAGTTTTATATTGTTTGGAATTATTTTGATATTATTTTCAATAATTAACCCTTGGGTACCTATTTTAGGAGATGCTATTCCATATATTTGTCCTTGGTTAGGTATATTATCTGGGATTATTGGACTTGCATTTTCTTTCAGTAATGAAGAATAACAAATTCCAATTTTACGAAAGGAGTGTGATTGCATGAAACTATTGAAACAACATCAGTTTTGGATTAGCTTTTTAGTTGGGATTGTCCTCTTTGCGGGAACATACCCCTTTTACCATGATATGTATATTGCGGAACTTTTCACCGCTTTGTGCATCTGTTTAAATGCGTTTTCTGCAATTTTGTTTAGCATATTCATATACTGCAAATGGACAAATCACATGGATGCAGATGGAAGAACAATATTCTTGTGGTTCACGATTATGCAAGCCGTGGGGCATGGAATTTTTGCAATGATGAATTGGGGTTCATTCTTGTTCCTTGCATTGTCTGTCATCGTAATTATTCTGATTGCCGTTTCGTATTTCAAAGAGAAAAAGAAGTGAACTAAATTCCAATATGTAGAACAGTTAGAAACTTGAATTTGGAGATGGGTTGGTATGGAGAAATTAGTCAAGAAATATGCAAAACTATATAGAACAGCGTTAAAAGCAAATAGTTTCTCTGACATTGATTTGCGAATAGATTCATATGAGCAGAGGTTGAAAGAAATGTATGCATCCCAAGCCTTTAAAGTACATAATGTTTATTCCACGATGGATGTTTCTAAAATTTATGCTGTTATTGCTATGTGCTTGGAACTAAAGCAGGACAATTATTCGGATAAAGAAATCATCGATATTGTAAACAGCGGGTTTGCAAAACTGAGAAAAGCGTTTATGCTATTGGAGAAAATAATCGACAGCCTGCCTTTTGCTTATCAAATCGCAAAGAAATGGAACATTGCAGACCACGAAAACAGAGTAAAAGACGGCAGTATTACTTATGATTACTTCAATGTATCCGAAGGGAAAATCGAGTATCGTATTTCAAAATGTATGTATATCGAGATGTTTGAATATTATGGCATACGCAGTTTGTGTAAGATATTTTGCATTACGGATGAGACCGCTTATTCCAATTTAACGAAGCATGTGAAATTTATTCGCCATTCAGACCTTTCAAACGGAGATTGTTGTCATGATGAGGTGCATGATAAGAGGTATTTAATAAAGTAAACTCATAGTTTGGTGGAGTGTCAAATTCCAATTTGTCGAATAGATGGAATTTGATTTAGAGAAGTAGAAAGTTCTAAAAAAGTTCTAATTATTTTGAAGAATAGAATTATAGAAAATAAAAACGTCGAGAAAACACCGTAAAAATGCATATTTATCAAATGGAAACACGAGAATTATAATCCATTGACGGCGTGAAGGTGGACGTACTGTAGGTTCTGGTAGAGTTGCTACTATCGTTGAATAATTCTTGACGATAGTTCTACGAAACTAGTAAATACAAGGCTTTCCGAGAAATCGGGAAGCCTTTTTTATTTTATAAAGTTTATACTTGACGAAAAAACGATAGCATGCTATTGTTAGTTATATTGTTGGAAGGTGTAGATAATGGCAAAAAACTATGAATGTGGAAAATTAATCAAACATATCAACGATGAATTAGAAAAACAAGCGAATAGTGCATTATCTTCTCAGAATTTAACGCTTACGCAGATGCGTGTCTTGATGGAATTAGAAAGTGTTCCTGAGCGGCAATTGCCATTGAAAGAGTTGGAGTCTATACTTCATGTTGCACAGTCGACGGCAGCTGGAATCGTAGTACGTTTGGAGCAGAAAGGTTATGTGGAGAGTTTTGTCGATGCGAATGACCGTAGAGTGAAGAGGGTAGCCATTACGGCATCTGGTATGGAATGTTGCAAAAATGCACAGTCTCATATCAAGGATATGGAAGAATGGTTGTTGTCCGAATTAACAGAATCGGAAAAAATTCAATTTAGTAGTTTGCTACAGAAGATCTGTAGATAAATATATGTGTGCTCGCCCATAGCGAGCATATTATCATTATAATTTGATAGCGTGCTATTAATAGTACGCTGTCGTTGTAAAGGAGAATATTTATGGAAATGACAAAAGAATTGGAAGTGTTTCGTAGTGCACCTGTGCCTAAAGCTGTTTTACAAAATGCTGTACCAGCAATGATTGCTATGCTTATGGTGTTGATTTACAATTTGGCTGATACATTATTTATTGGTTTAACTCATGATGCCTACCAAGTGGCAGCTGTTTCTATGGCGACCCCGGTGTTTTTGATTTTCATGTCGGTAGGAACCGTTTTTGGTATTGGCGGAACTTCGGTGATTTCTAGAGCAATAGGCGAAGAAAAACTAGATTATGCCAAAAAGGCATGTTCTTTCTGTATGTGGAGTTGTGTAGTTGTTGGTATTGCGATGTCTGCTTTGTTCTTAATATGTATGGAGAAAATCCTATTGGTAATGGGAACTAGTGCAGATACCTATGAATTTGCAAAATCCTATCTTACCATTGTGACTTTTAGTGGTCCTTTCGTACTGATTGCAAATTGTTATTCAAATGTTATTCGTGCAGAAGGTCAAGCTGGAAAAGCGATGATGGGACAATTACTTGGTAATCTCTTGAATGTTATTTTAGATCCAATTATGATTTTAGGATTAGGCTGGGGTATTACTGGAGCGGCTGTTGCCACCGCTATAGGTAATATATTTAGTGCTTGCTTTTATATTTTGTACTTTTTACAAGGAAAATCTATCCTTAGTATTCATCCTCGCGATTTCATGCTTCGAAATAAGGTGTGTAGCAGTATTTTAGTTATAGGTATTCCTGCATCCCTCGGTTCACTTCTAATGAGTGTTTCACAGATTATTATGAATGGTCAGATGGCTTCCTTTGGAGATATGGCAGTGGCAGGCATTGGTGTAGCCTCCAAAGTAACCATGATTACAGGTATGGTATGTATCGGCTTTGGTCAGGGTGTTCAAGCCTTACTAGGCTATTGTGTCGGTGCTAATCTGTGGGATCGATTTAAGAAGGTAATGCGTTTTTCGGTTGTTTTTGCGTTGGTACTTAGCTTGACAATGACAATTATCTGTTATTTATTTACGGATCAGATTGTAAGTGTATTCCTTACGGAACAGGCCGCTTTCACATATGCAGCGCAGTTTGTGAGAATATTGCTGACAACCAGTTTCTTATTTGGTGTTTTCTATGTATTGGCAAATGCTCTTCAGGCGGCTGGAGCTGCGACACCTGCACTTATTATTAACTTGAGTCGTCAGGGGTTAATTTACATTCCTGCTTTATTTATATTGAAAGAAAGTATTGGTGCGAATGGTCTTGCATGGGCACAGCCTGTTGCGGATTTACTGTCAACCATTCTTGTAGTGATACTTTATATTATAACAGTGAGAAAAATGGAAAAAAGAAAAGATGATAACTAGATTATCAAATTATTTTTATAATTAGATTG
This sequence comes from Agathobacter sp., assembly GCA_045633955.1. Classification (GTDB taxonomy): domain Bacteria; phylum Bacillota; class Clostridia; order Lachnospirales; family Lachnospiraceae; genus Roseburia. Next base: position 13,142 of record JAZQZJ010000041.1, read on the forward strand.
TTACGAAGTGACAGGATGCTAGACTTTTCATTGCGTTGTTGACTAAGATTACAAGGCTTCCGAGAGAAATCTCGGGAGCTTTTTTGGTGTTAAAAGAATTTGATATATGAAAATTTGTGCTTCAATGAGATGTGTGTTGAAAAAATCAATTGCATTGTTTACAATAAAAATAGATGAATATTTGTACAAGGGGGGAAGGTACATGAAGAATTTTACATTTTATTCTCCAACATATTTTGCGTTCGGCAAGGATACAGAACACGATGCAGGTGTATATGTAAAACGATTTGGAGGAACAAAGGTACTGTTACATTATGGAGGAGGTAGTGTTGTTCGCTCTGGATTGTTATATAGAGTGAAAACATCTTTGGAAAAAGAAGGGATTCCATATGTAATGCTTGGAGGTGTACAGCCAAATCCAAGAAGTGGATTAGTATACGAAGGAATTGAATTGTGTAAAAAAGAAGGAGTAGATTTTGTTTTGGCAGTAGGCGGTGGAAGTACCATTGACTCAGCAAAAGCAATTGCAGCAGGTGCTGTTTATGAGGGAGATTTTTGGGATTATTTCTGTGGAAAACGCATTGATAAAGCATTGCCAGTGGGAACGATTCTTACGATTGCAGCAGCAGGTAGTGAAGGAAGTCCAGACACGGTTATTACAAATGAAAATGGTATGTTTAAACGTGGTGCCAGTGGAGATGCAATCCGTCCAAAATTCAGTATCTTAAATCCGGCATTGACACAGACATTGTCACCATATCAGACAGCATGTGGAATTACAGATATTATGGCACATTTGTATGAGAGATACTTAACAAATACAACAGATGTAGAAGTAACAGACCGCCTGTTGGAAGCATTACTGTTGACTATGGTACACGAAGGTCCACGTGTTATGGAGAATCCAAATAATTATGAAGCGCGTGCAAATATTATGTGGGCAGGTATGGTTGGTCATAACAATTCCTGTGGTGTGGGAAGAACTCAGGATTGGAATAGCCACAATATTGAACACGAGTTATCTGCATTATATGACTGTGCACATGGGGCAGGTCTGGCAGTAACAATGCCTGCGGTATTCACTTATGTGATGAAACATAATGTGATGCGTTTTGCGCAGGTAGCGGTGCGTGTATGGGGTTGTCAGATGGATTTTGAACATCCAGAAGTAACAGCCAAAGCTGGTATCGAGGCGTTCCGAAATTTCTTGATTTCGATTGGTATGCCAAAGAATTTTGATGAATTGGGAGCCAAAGAAGAAGATATTCCAAAACTTGTGGATATGCTTTGTCATGGAGATGGAAGACCAGGATTCATCCGTGGTTTTGTAGACTTAAATGAAGAAGATTGTACCAATATATATAAATTAATGGTTTAGTTGGAGGTGTGATATGTATCAGGCATCAGAGAAACGTTATAATGAAATGTCCTATTTTAAGTGTGGAAACAGTGGTTTAAAATTGCCAGGAATATCCTTGGGATTATGGCATAACTATGGATTGAATGCATCAACAGAAAATATGAAAGATATGATTTTTACTGCATTTGATAATGGGATTACACATTTTGATTTAGCAAATAATTATGGGCCAGAACCTGGTCGTGCAGAGATTAATTTCGGTAGAATCTTAAAAGAAGATATGTCTGCATATCGTGATGAAATGATTATTAGTACAAAGGCTGGTTACCTTATGTGGGATGGGCCTTATGGAGATTGGGGAAGCCGTAAATATCTTTTAGCAAGTCTAGATCAGAGTTTAAAACGTATGGGGCTTGAATATGTTGATATTTTTTATCACCATCGTATGGATCCAGACACACCATTGGAGGAAACAATGGGAGCATTGGCACATGCCGTATCTAGTGGAAAAGCATTGTATGTAGGCCTTTCAAATTATAATGGAGAAAATCTGGAAAAAGCAACTGCTATTTTAAAAGATTTACGTTGTCCATTTATTATTAATCAGAATCGCTATTCGATTTTTGATAGAACCATTGAAAACAATGGGTTAAAGGATACTGCAAAGAAGTTAGAAAAGGGCATCATTGCATTTAGTCCATTGGCTCAGGGGTTATTAACGAATCGCTATTTAAATGGTATTCCAGAGGATAGTCGTGTAAGAACAGATGGACGTTTCTTAAATGAAACACTTATTACAATGGAAAAACTGGATAAAGTAAGAATGTTAAATGACATTGCAAAAGAGAGAGGACAGACACTTGCGGAAATGGCGCTTAGCTGGGTTCTAAAAGATGGTGTAGTGACCAGTGTGTTGATTGGGGCATCCAAATCTGCACAGATTTTAGATAATATAAAAGCCTTGGAAAATACCACTTTTACGGCAGAAGAATTAAAGAAAATTGATGATATTTCTGCATTTTAATTTTTTTGTTTAAAATTATCAGATAATTTATATATGTTGCTATTCCATAAAATTTGGTTTAGTGGTAAAATAAAACTACAAATTACGGGGGCGTAATTATAAATTTTTAAGGAGGGTTTTTACATGAAAAAGAAACTTATGGCGTTATTACTTTGTTTAGTAATGGTAGTAACAACACTCGCAGCTTGTGGCGGCGGTGGTAGCGAAGCAGGTGGAGAAGCAGGCGGAGACGCAGGTGGAGCAACTGTAAAAGCAACAGTATTCTGGTACGAAGAATCTGACGTTTATTTAAGCTCAGTTCGTACAGCATTAAATGCTGAATTAGAAGCAGCTGGTATTGCTTATGACAACCAGTTCGCAGGTAATGACCAGGCAAAACAGATTGACCAGATTAAAACAGCTATCGCTGGTGGTACAAATCTCTTAATTGTTAACATCGTTACATCTGGTGCACCAGATACAGCTCAGGATATTATTGATATTGCTGGCGATATCCCAGTTATCTTCTTCAACAGAGCTATCGGAACAGATGGAAGTGACGTAACAGTTCTTAACGACAATGCAACTGCTTGCTTTATCGGAACAGATGCTCCAGAAGCTGGTCATATGCAGGGTAAAATGGTTGGTGAATATGTAGTAGCTAACTTCGATACAATCGACCTTAATGGTGATGGCGTTATCTCTTATGCTATGATGAAAGGTCAGGAAGGTAACGTAGAAGCAGAATTCCGTACACAGTATGGTGTAGAAGATGCAAATGCAGTTCTTGCAGCAGCAGGAAAAGAAGCTCTTGCTTACTTCGATGCAAATAACACAGATTGCTATCAGGTAGACTTAGATGGTGCTTGGTCAGCAAAAGCAGCAAAAGAATATATGGATACAAACTTAGTAACATATAACGAAGGAAACGGCAACATGATCGAACTTGTTATCTGTAACAACGACGGTATGGCTGAAGGCGTTATTGCTTCACTTCAGGATAAAGGTTACAACAAAGATGGTGCTCACGTAATTCCTGTATTCGGTGTAGATGCTACTGAAAACGCAGTTGCATTAATCAACGAAGGTGCTATGATCGGTACAGTTAAACAGGATGCTGAAGGTATGGCAGCAGCTATCGCTCAGACTGCAAAAGCTATCGAAGGCGGTAAAGCTCCAGTAGAAGCATTAGCAGGATTAAGCGATGATCGTTTCAGCGTTGCTTCTGATTGTGCAGCTAAACTTTTCGTAGCTTATGCTCCATATACAAAATAGAAAATAAGCTGAACTTTATATTGGGCAGCTGTCGTATCGGCGGCAGCTGCCTTTTTTTCTTCATAATAAGAAAATAAAAATAAAACAATGGGGAGGAACACGATATGGCACATGATGTTCTTCTAAAGATGCAAGGGATTTCCAAATCATTCCCAGGCGTAAAAGCATTGGACAATGTTAATTTGGAAGTAAAAGCAGGAACGGTTCATGCCTTAATGGGTGAAAATGGTGCTGGAAAATCGACACTGATGAAGTGTTTGTTCGGTATTTATAACAAAGATGCTGGACACATTTATTTGGATGGAAAAGAAATCGATTTTAAAAGCAGTAAAGAAGCTCTAGATAATGGTGTAGCAATGGTGCACCAGGAATTAAATCAGGCACTTAAGCGTAATGTCATGGATAATATCTGGTTGGGAAGATATCCAAAAATTGCAGGTATTATGGTAAACGAGCATAAGATGCGCGAGGATACAGAGGCTGTTTTTAAGGAATTGGGAATCAATGTTGATGTACATCGTATTATGGGCGACATGCCAGTTTCACAGAGACAGATGGTGGAAATTGCAAAGGCAGTTTCATATAATTCCAAAGTTATTGTATTTGATGAACCAACCTCTTCTTTAACAGAAGAAGAAGTAGAACATCTTTTTGAGATTATCAACATGCTTCGTGATAGAGGTGTTGGTATTATTTATATCTCGCATAAAATGGCAGAAATTAAACGTATCTCAGATGAGATTACAGTCATGCGAGATGGTCAGTGGGTAGCGACAAAACCTGCTGCAGAATTAGAAATGAATGATATTATTCGTCTGATGGTAGGACGTGAACTGACAAACCAGTTCCCACCAAAAACAAATAAGATTGGTGAGGTTACATTAAAGGTAGAAAATATAACTGGTCAGTATAATCAGTTAAGAGATGTATCTTTTGAAGCTCATAAGGGTGAGATTCTTGGAATTGCAGGATTAGACAGTTCGGGACGTACTGAAACATTGGAGAGTATTTTTGGTATTCGTACAAGAAAGAGTGGTACAATTACCTTAGATGGCAAACCATGTTTGAATCGTAATGCGGGAGAATCTATTAAAAATGGATTTGCATTATTGACAGAAGAACGAAGGGCAACAGGTATCTTTGGTGTATTAAGCATAAGAGAAAATACCGTTATTTCAAGTTTAAAGAGACATAAGCGTTTTGGAATCTTTTTGAGTGATAAATCCCAGAAAGAAGATACACAGTATTATATTGATGCGATGCGTACCAAAACACCATCTCAGGAAACAAAAATTCGAAGTTTGTCTGGTGGTAATCAGCAGAAAGTTATTATTGGACGTTGGTTATTAACAGAACCAGAAGTATTACTTTTGGATGAGCCAACCCGAGGTATTGACGTAGGTGCAAAATACGAAATTTATCAGTTAATCTTGGATTTGGCAAACAAAGGAAAAACAGTACTTATGGTTTCATCCGAAATGCCAGAGTTATTAGGTGTTTGTGATCGAATCATCGTTATGTCTGGTGGTAGAGTAGCCGGAGAAGTAGATGCTAAAAATACTTCTCAGGAAGAAATTATGACACTGGCAGCGAAATATGTATAAGGAGGAAGAGATTCATGGCAAATCCTTTAAAGAAATTACAACAGGTGAATGCTGATTATAAACAGTTAGATGCCAAGGATAAAAAGAAATTTTGGGTTGATGGAATTTTAAATAATGCCTTATACATCCTTATGGCAGTCTTTGTTGTCTATACAGCAAGTGTTAGACCAAACTTTTTAACACTCGGTTCGTTTGCGAACCTTATTACACAGGTAGCAGCATATTTACCAATGGCACTTGGTATTGCAGGCTGTATTGTATTAACTGGTACTGACCTTTCTGCAGGTCGTGTTTCAGGTTTAACAGCAGCAATTGCAGCTGTTATGTTGCAGAAAACAGATTTTGCTAACAAAATGTTCCAGAATCTTCCAGAAGTGACTTTGGGATGGATTCTTGTCGTTATGTTAGGTGTCGTTTTAATTGGTGCAGTTATCGGTTTAGTAAACGGTTACTTCGTTGCAAAATTTAGTTTGCATCCATTTATCGTAACTTTATCTACACAGCTCATTACATATGGTATTATTCTTTGGTTCTTCGGATTAAACGGAAACAATGGTCAGCCATTCTCTGGTTTAAGTAGAGAATACAAAGATTTCGTAGGTGGAGAATTATTCCGCTTGGGAAATGTAGCAGTTCCAATGTACGTGTTATATGCAGTAGTTTTGGTTATTGTAATGTGGTTCGTTTGGAATAAGACCGCATTTGGTAAAAACATGTTTGCAGTAGGTTCTAATGCCGAAGCAGCAAAAGTATCCGGCGTAAATGTATTCTGGACAACTGTATTAGTACATACACTTGCAGGCGCTATGTATGGATATGCAGGTTTTGTAGAAGGGGTACGTAGTGGTTCCGTAGCGGCAACTACAGGTTTGAATGCAGAATGTGATGCAATCGCAGCCTGCGTTATCGGTGGTGTATCCTTCGTAGGTGGTACTGGTTCTATTTCTGGTATTATCCTTGGTGTATTCGTATTACGTATTATTTTCGTAGCACTTACAATGCTCGGTGTAGATTCTTCTTCTCTTTATATTATCAAAGGTGCAATCATCCTTTGTGCATGTGCATTAGATATGCGTAAATACTTAGTAAAAAAATAAGAGTATTATAAATGGAAGAAAAAAAGCAAAAAGAGTTTCGTGGTTTATATAAACACGTTAAAATCTCTGTAAAAACATTAGACCGCATTATTGTGGGATGTATTGCTGTGATTGTTATTTTAGTGGCACTGGATTTGAGAAATGCAGGGTTCACCATTACTTTTGATTCCAAAGATGGAACCGATGTTGCACCTCAGAATCAGATGTATGG
>JAZQZJ010000042.1:0-41299 GCA_045633955.1 Agathobacter sp.
GTAATGCCTTCTTTTGCTGTGATTAAGCCTTCAGAAGTCATAGATTCTTTAATTTTCTTCGAGAAATCTGTTTCAAATTTAAGGTCACGGTTTGTAATAATACCAACCAATTTTGTTCCTTCTGTTATAGGAACACCTGAAATTTTGAATTTTGCCATTAATTCGTCAGCATCTTTTAATGTATGTTCTGGTGAGAGTGAAAATGGATCAGTAATAACGCCGTTTTCAGAACGTTTTACTTTATCAACCTCGTCAGCCTGTTCTTCAATAGACATGTTTTTGTGAATGATACCGATACCACCCTGTCTAGCCATTGCGATAGCCATTTTGGATTCTGTAACTGTATCCATGGCTGCACTCATCATAGGAATGTTTAATACGATTTTCTTTGTTAAGTTTGTTCTGAGGTCAATCATATTTGGTGTAACTTCAGAATACTGTGGAACTAAGAGCACGTCATCAAATGTAATTCCTTCGCCGATAATTGTACCCATTTTGTTATCCTCGCTTTCTTCAAAATATATGTAATGTGTTAGTATAATAATGTAATTTGATAGATGATATCAAATTAAAATACTCATGTCAAGACATTATAAGAAGGAGAAATAAGAAAAAAATCTGAATAAGTTATATTAATAAATTATATAAGGTATAATAGAAACAAATCTTTCCTTATCCTGCGTAATGTGTTAAAATTATAACGATACATAAGTATTTGTATACACAATTATACGATAAAAAAAAGAAATTGGAAAGGTATGGACGAATTGTCCTTAAAAAAATGCAATTTAGACCTTGTATTGATATACATAATGGAAAAGTAAAACAGATTGTTGGCAGTAGTTTAAAGGATATTGGAAATCAGGCAGAAGAAAATTTTGTATCAGAACAGGATGCACAGTTTTATGCAAAGATGTATCAGGCAGATTGTATTAAGGGTGGCCATATCATTTTGTTGAATGCAGCAGACAGTGAATATTTTGAGGCTACCAGACAACAGGCAATAGAGGCATTACGTGCATATCCAAAGGGACTTCAGATTGGAGGAGGCATCACTGCAGAGAATGCATCTATTTACATAGAAGAAGGTGCAAGTCATGTAATTGTGACTTCCTATGTGTTTAAAGATGGAAAAATAAATTATGAGAATTTACAGAAATTGGTGGATGCAGTAGGAAAAGAGCATGTGGTATTGGATTTGTCGTGCCGTTATTTGGATGGACAAACTATTTTAGATGGTGAATCTGTGGAAAGAGAAGCAGGCTACTATGTAGTAACGGATCGTTGGCAGAAATTTACCACAGAAAAAGTTACGTTAGATTTATTAGATGAACTGTCCCAGTATTGTGACGAATTTTTAGTTCATGCTGTTGATGTAGAGGGAAAGCAAAATGGTATCGAATGTGCATTGGTAGAACTATTAGGCAGCTGGGGGAAATGTCCTATGACCTATGCTGGGGGAGTTCGTTGTTTTGAAGATTTGAAACAATTAGATGAATTGGGAAATCATAAACTTCATGTTACCATCGGAAGTGCACTGGATTTATTTGGGGGAACATTAAAGTACAGAGATGTTTTGGAGTATATTCGGGGATAGATTATAGAGGATAGGAGAAGAACATCGTGGGAGAAAAGATAAAGCAAATAGCAGTTGTATTGGGGGCTATCAATTTAGACAATCAAAAAAGATTATTGGTAGGGATGGAAAATGCAGCAAAGGATTATAATGCGAATCTCTTTGTATTTACCAATTATGTAGGAACACGAGAGACGGAAGAGAGTGTTATGGCATCTAGTCAGATTCTAAGACTTTTGGATTTTGAAAAGTTTGATGGGGTGATTCTAGTTCCAAACACGGTGCATAATCCATTTGCGTTAAAAAAAGTCATGGAAGATTTGAATGCTTCGGGAAAACCAGCGGTCAGTCTGGATCGTAAGATAGAAGGGGCTAGTTGTGTTGGGATTGACAGTTATGCTGCTGAATATAAAATGGTGGAGCATTTTATTGATCATGGATACAGAGACATTGTTTGTATAACAGGAGCTACCATAGTAAGTACAGAAGCACAAAAGCGCCTCCAGGCATACAAAGATGCCTTGGAGAATCATGGGATTCCATTTAAGCAAGAGAATGTTTATGAAGGCGCATTTACGATGGATTCTGGTATTGTTGCTGCGAAGCAGATGTTAGAGAATAATCGTATACCAGAAGCAATTATTAGTGGCAATGACGATATGGCACATGGAATCATTGATGTATTCAAAAAAGCAGGAATTCGTGTTCCAGAAGATGTAAAAATAGCTGGATTTGATAATGGAGAATTAGCCCATTTGAATCGTCCAACACTTTCAACAGTAGATAAGAATCAGCTCGGTGTTGGATATAAAGCAGTAGAAGAATTACTAGCTCTGATTGATGGCAAAGAGACAGAGGATTATATATTACCATGTAATATGGTATATCGTGAGAGCTGCGGCTGTCAGAGTGTAGAGGATGGAAGTGTTGATATTTTCCAACTAGCAGAAGAGTTAAAAAATAAGTATGTAACACAGCAGGTAGATACTGTGTTTATGGCAGATGTAGTAAGAGGGATGACTACAGATTTTGCGAAGGTTCGTAATCCAGAGGAGTTATATGATGTCTTCCAAACCTATGTATCTCAGATTGGTGTAGATTCTTTCTATCTTTGTATGTGTGAAAGAGAGAAGGTTTTTGTTCTTCCAGAGCGCAATTTTGGTAGAAATATTGATGTCCAAAAGGTAAATGAAGACTATACAAATTTGATTGATATTGCGGTTGGATATGAAAATAGAGAATTTGTTAGCTACGACAAATTTGAAAAAGGTTACGTGCTTCCAAAAGAATGTCGTAATAAGTCAGGTGGTAAAACGTTCGTTGTAAACCAGATTTTCTATCAGAATTATTGTTATGGTTATGCTGTTTGTCAACGCGTGGAAAGTGTAGTTGCTAGTGGATTGTACTATTCGATGCTGATGGAAATTGGTGTTGCTTTAGAAAATGTACGCCAGAGTATGTTGCTGAAAGATGCTGTAGATCGATTAAACGGTATGTGGTGTTATGATAATCTTACCTCTTTGTATAATCGTTCAGGTTTCTATTATGAAGCAAAGAGTATTTTGGATAATCTTCGTGCAGATAATAAAAATGTGTTTATTTTATTCCTAGATGCTGATGGATTAAAAGTAATTAATGATACTTTAGGACATGAAGCAGGTGATTTATTGATTCGTGAAGTGGGCGCGATTGTTCACAAAAATACGACAAATGAAATGCTAGGCATGCGTTATGGTGGGGATGAATTTGTTATTTTTGGTGGATTTGCGGATTACGAACGAGGTATGGTAGAATGTTTGGTGGAAAAAATCAATCAAGATATTGACCGCGTAAATAAGTCTAGAAAATATCCATTTAGATTATCAGTTAGTATTGGTGAATCCTGTAAAAAAGCAACAGAGATTGACAATCTTGAAGTGTTGATAGAACAAGCAGACAAAGAGATGTACCAGGAGAAGCGTCGCAAAAAAATGGCGCGAAAATAGTTACGATATTGAGTATAAAAAGTGTTCCTATTGTTTAATTATATGAAATTCAACAATAGGAACACTTTTCTATCAGTGGCGAAAGAATTACTGCTTCGCCTTGAAAGCGGCGCGTTTTCTCATAGTAGGATCGAGAATTCGTTTGCGAATTCGAAGACTCTTTGGTGTTACCTCAAGGAGTTCATCGGTATCAATGAAGTCTAATGCTTGTTCTAGACTAAGGATACGAGGTGGCACGAGTGTAAGGGCTTCGTCTGCGGAAGAAGAACGTGTATTGGTAAGATGTTTTTTCTTACAAACGTTGAGTTCAATATCTTCTGCACGAGAACACTGACCGATAACCATACCGGAGTATACTTTTTCGCCAGGCCCAATGAAGAGTGTTCCGCGGTCCTGTGCTGAGAAGAGGCCGTAAGTTACAGATTCACCATCTTCATATGCGATGAGAGAGCCTGTTGCACGATAAGCAATATCACCACGGTAGTAGTCATAGCCATCAAAAATGGTGTTGATGATACCGTTTCCTTTGGTGTCAGTCATAAAGTCACCACGGTAGCCAATAAGGCCTCGGGATGGAATTCGGAATTCAATACGAGTATAGCCACCTGCAATGGAACCCATATTCTGGAGTTCACCTTTACGCTGTTGAAGTTTTGAAATAACAGCACCAGTAAATTCATCTGGTACGTCTACATAGGCAATTTCCATTGGTTCTAAGCGTTTTCCATGTTCATCTTCTTTATATAGTACTTCAGCTTTACTTACTGCAAATTCATAACCTTCACGACGCATATTTTCAATGAGAACGGATAAGTGAAGTTCACCACGTCCAGATACTTTCAAACTATCTGGTGAGTCGGTATCCTCTACACGGAGGGATACATCCGTATTAAGCTCGCGATATAATCGTTCGCGAATATGACGTGAAGTAACAAACTTTCCTTCTGTTCCAGCAAGTGGACTGTCATTTACAATGAAATTCATAGCAATGGTTGGCTCTGAAATCTTCTGGAAAGGAATGGCTTCTGGAGATTCAAGGGCGCAGATGGTATCACCGATGTGAATATCGGAAATTCCTGAAATCGCTACGATAGAGCCGACAGAAGCTTCGGTAACATCGACTTTATTTAATCCATCAAACTCGTATAATTTGCTGATACGAACTTTGCTTTGTTTGTCTGGTTCGTGGTGGTTTACAACCATAACATCCTGATTGATACGGATGACGCCATTATCTACTTTACCAATACCTATACGACCTACATATTCATTGTAATCAATGGTGCTGATAAGCACCTGTGTATTTGCTTCTGGGTCACCATTAGGCCCAGGGATATAGTCGAGAATGGTTTCGAACAGTGGAATCATATCTTTACCCTCTGCATCTAAATCAAGTTTTGCGTAGCCGTTTCTGGCAGAGGCAAATACAAATGGACAATCCAATTGTTCATCAGAAGCATCTAAATCTATAAAGAGTTCTAAAACTTCGTCAATTACTTCATTTGGTCTAGCTTCTGGACGGTCAATTTTGTTGATGCAGACAATTACTGGTAAGTCTAAGGCAAGTGCTTTCATAAGTACAAATTTTGTCTGAGGCATGGTGCCTTCAAATGCATCTACTACCAAAACAACGCCATTTACCATCTTAAGTACACGTTCTACTTCGCCACCAAAGTCTGCGTGACCAGGGGTATCGATGATATTGATTTTTACATCTTTATATTGTACAGCTGTATTTTTGGATAAGATGGTGATACCTCGTTCTCGTTCAATATCGTTGGAGTCCATAACACGTTCTTGTACTTCCTGGTTCTCACGGAACACACCACTTTGTTTTAATAATTCGTCTACCAAAGTTGTTTTACCATGGTCAACGTGGGCAATGATTGCAATATTACGAATATCTGATCTTGTTGTTTTCATTATAAGAAACCTTCTTTCTTTATAAATGCCAAAATAATCACTTTTATAAAACCAATTATGTATAATAAACATGAATCCTATGTTTGGCAAGTTTTTTTCCGTAAACATTTTATTATCGACAATCTTCTTGCTAATTCTTGTGGTATTAAATGGTAAAACTATATCCGAGCACAAAAGTTTTATTACTTTAACCAAAGGAAGGGAGAATATTCATGGCAGATAAAATGTTTGAAAATAACCAGGTATCATTAGTAGGAGAAATTGTGTCGGACTTTACCTATAGCCACGAGGTGTATGGAGAGGGGTTCTATATGGTAGAGCTTTCAGTAAACCGATTATCCAATTTTGTGGATTATATTCCGGTAATGATATCGGAAAGATTAATTGATGTGACAGGTGATTACAGAGGATCTTATGTTTATATTAATGGACAGTTCCGATCGTTTAATCGTCACGAAGAGCACAAAAATCGATTGGTATTATCGGTTTTTGCAAGAGAATTGGAGATTTTGGAAGAGGCAAACGAGGAAGAAGATTGTAATCAAATCTTTTTGGATGGATATATTTGTAAAGAAGCAGTATATCGAAAAACGCCATTGGGAAGAGAGATTGCGGATTTGTTGATTGCAGTCAATCGTTCTTATGGAAAAAGTGATTATATTCCATGTATTTGCTGGGGGAGAAATGCAAGATTTGCATCGACTTTTGAAGTTGGTACACATGTACAGATTTGGGGTAGAATTCAAAGTAGGGAATATGTAAAAAAACTGAGTGAAACAGAAACGGAACAGCGTATTGCCTATGAAGTATCGGTTAGTAAAATTGAGATATAACGCAATGATAGTTGCAAAATAATGGGAAATGTGCTATTTTACATAAAACTAACGTAAAATAATGTCAGAAATACAATTGGAGGATATCATGAGTAAAGGCATTGTGAGAGTTTACTATGGTGAAGGTCATGGCAAATCAACAGCAGCCTTGGGTACAGCCATTCGCGAAGTTTCCCATGGTAAGACAGCAACCGTTATTTCATTCTTGAAAGAAAAAAGTGCTGATAGCGAAGAATTATTAAAAAAATTAGAGCCAGAACTGAAGTTTTTCCGTTTTGAAAAAACAGAAAATTCTTTTGATGAACTATCTGCTTCAGAAAAAGAAGAGGAAGTAATGAATCTGAAAAATGGATATAATTATAGTAAGAAAGTGATTAGCACTGGTGGTTGTGATTTGGTCGTTTTAGATGAGATTTTGGGACTTATCGAAAACCAGATTATTTCAGAGCAAGATTTTTTAGATTTGGTAGTATTAGTGCCAGAAGATATGGTAGTTATATGTACTGGAAGAAATGTGCCAGACAGTATTCGTGAGTGTGCGGATGAGCTTTATCAGATTACATTGGAAAAGTAGACTAGCACATTGACAGAAGAAAGTGAAAATGGTATGATAAATTAAATATGTGAGAAAGATAGAGGTTGCGCGATTTAAGAGTAGCTTATGGGATGTAGCAGAACAGTAGAGCATAAGTAAAAGGGGAGAGCGCCGAAGGACACAGTTTCTGCAAGTTGTGATTCTGGGCATAGGGTGAAGAACTTTATGACTGTCATCGAAAGATGTTGAGCTATCAGAATTTTTGAAACGAGATTTTGACCAGCTCTAGAACTATATAGAGCTGGTTTTCTTATTATCTACAAAGGAGGGTAAAATTATGGCAATTTTTAAGGGAGCTGGTGTAGCCATTGTTACACCAATGTATGAAAACGAAGAAGTAAATTATGACAAATTAGAGGAATTAATTAATTGGCAGATTGATGAAGGAACAGATTCTATTATTATCTGTGGTACGACAGGTGAATCATCTACACTTAGCATGGAAGAACATAGAGATGTAATTAAAGCTGCAGTAGAATTTACAAAACATCGTGTACCAGTTATTGCAGGTACAGGTTCAAACTGCACAAAGACAGCCATCCAGCTTTCACAGGAAGCAGAAGAAGATGGAGCAGATGGTCTTTTAATCGTAACTCCATACTATAACAAGGCATCTCAGGCTGGTCTCATCAAACATTATTCACAGATTGCAGACAATACCAAACTTCCTATTATCATGTACAATGTACCAGGAAGAACTGGATGTAACTTGCTTCCAGAAACAGTAGCAACATTATTTAAAGAGAAAGAGAATATCGTAGGTTTAAAAGAAGCAACAGGCAATATGGCGCAGGCTTCTCAGACGATGTATTTAACTGATGGTAAATTAGATCTTTATTCTGGGGAAGATGGACTTGTACTTCCACTTATGTCAATCGGAGCAGCAGGCGTAATTTCTGTATGGAGTAACGTGGCTCCACGTCAGGTACATGAGCTTTGCGAAAGTTACTTCAAAGGTGACATTGCTACAGCACAGAGAATTCAGAGAGAGGCATTGCCATTAGTGGATGCGTTATTCTCTGATGTAAATCCAATTCCAGTAAAAAATGCTCTCAATTTAATGGGCAAAGAAGTTGGTCCACTTCGTGCACCTCTTTGTGATATGAGTGATGAGAAAAAAGCAAAAATGTTAGAAGTAATGAAGAATTACGGATTGATGTAGAGGTACAAACATGACAAAAGTAATTATGAACGGCTGCAATGGAAAAATGGGACAGTGTATTACAGGAATTTGTAAAGAAGACGCTGACATTGAAATCGTAGCAGGTATTGATGTATATCAGGGAGTCGAAAATGAATATCCAGTATTTGCGTCTATTAGAGAATGTGATATAGAGGCGGATGTAGTCATTGACTTTTCTACAGCAAATGCAGTGGATGAATTATTGGATTTTTGTGAAGCAAAAGAGATGCCAGTGGTACTTTGTACAACAGGTTTGTCGGAAGAACAGTTAGCAAGAGTATCACAGGTTTGCCAGAGTACAGCAGTCTTAAAATCAGCAAATATGTCTCTTGGGGTAAATACATTGATGGAATTGCTTCGTAAAGCAGCACT
Source organism: Agathobacter sp. (assembly GCA_045633955.1). GTDB lineage: Bacteria > Bacillota > Clostridia > Lachnospirales > Lachnospiraceae > Roseburia. Next base: position 8,468 of record JAZQZJ010000042.1, read on the forward strand.
TGTTTTTGCACCAGCAGGTTTTGATATGGAGATTGTAGAAAAACATCATAATTTAAAAGTGGACGCTCCAAGTGGAACAGCACTTGCTTTGGCGGATTCCATGAATGATGCATTGGAAAATGCATATACCTACAAATATGACCGTAGTCAGGAACGAGTAAGACGTGATAAATACGAAATCGGTATTTCTGCAGTGCGCGGAGGTACCATTGTAGGAGAACACGAGGTGATTTTTGCAGGACAGGATGAGGTAATTGAGTTTAAACATACTGCATATTCCAAAGCAGTATTTGCAAAAGGGGCAGTAGAAGCTGCCAAGTTTTTACATGGAAAACCAGCAGGATATTATGGCATGGCAGATGTCATCGCAGCGAAATAGAAATAGGATTGCATTAAAGAAATGGTAAAGGATTCTATTTCTTGAAAAACATTACAAGAGAATAGTAAAGAGGATTCCACAGAAGGAATCCTCTTTTTTTGTCGGAAAAGCCTTGATTTTGTCGAAAATATGCGAAAAATCAAATTGAATCTGTTGTCAAAATTACTAAAACAAATTGTTAAGAATATGTCAAATTGTAAGTTTTTCATATTGAAATTTGTAAATAAAAGGAATAAAATGTTACACGGCTACGTGCTTTTATAAATTATTAATAAATATTTAATAAAAATAAAAAGGAGAGAAAAGATTATGTGGATGATACCTTTCTTAATCTGTTTTCCATTAGTGGTTGCAGCATTGATGTACCTTATCCGCGTAAACAAAGTTCGTAACATGATTGCCTACATCAGTTCAGGTATTATTATGATTGTTACTGGTTTGTTTTTTGCGACATGGATTGGTCAGGGTGCTCCAGTAATGGATCTTTATTATCACACACACACAATCGATATGATTATGTTGGGTGGGGTATGGCTTTTAATGTTTGTTATCACATACTTAAGTTTTAAGTATAAGAAACACGTTATCAGTCTTTTGTCAATTGTTCCAACATTGATGATTACTTACATGGAACTTATGGGTCCAGAAATGGCTGAGATTGCACATATCCGTGTAGATAGATTGTCTATGTTGATGTGCGTAATTATTGGTTTGATTGGTAGCTTGATTGTTATCTACTCGGTTGGATATATGCATGGTTACCATCATTTACATACAGAATATGAAGATAGAAGAAATTATTTCTTCATGCTGTTGTTCATTTTCCTTGGTGCCATGTTTGGTTTTGTTTTATCCGAAAGTTTACTTTGGATTGACCTTTTCTGGGAAATGACTAGTGTATGTTCCTTCCTTTTGATTGGATACACTCGTTCCAAAGAAGCTATCAAGAACTCATTCCGTGCACTTTGGATGAACCTTTTAGGTGGTGTAGGTGTTGTAATTGCAGTTATGTATGCAGGATATGCAACAAATAACCTCTCATTCCACAACTTGATTGCACTTGGTACAGAAGGAAATGCAGTTGCAGTAATTCCAGTTACACTTCTTGCAGTAGCAGCCCTTACAAAGGCGGCACAGATGCCATTTTCTTCATGGTTGATGGGTGCCATGGTAGCTCCAACACCATCCTCAGCATTATTACATAGTGCAACAATGGTTAAGGCTGGTATTTATGTATTGTTCCGTCTTGGACCTGCTATGAGCGGTACACAGACAGGACTTATGATCAGCTTTATCGGTGGTTTCACTTTCTTTGCAGCATCTATTATGGCAATTGCTCAGACAGATGCAAAAAAAGTATTGGCGTTTTCTACTGTATCAAACCTCGGTCTTATGGTTGCTTGTGCAGGCGTAGGTACAGCGGAAACTATTTGGGCTGGTGTGTTCCTTATGATTTTCCATGCGATTTCAAAATCGCTTTTATTCCAGAACGTGGGTGCTACAGAAAACTCACTTCACAGTCGTGACATTGAAGATATGCATGGTCTTATCTTCCGTTTACCAAAGCTTGGTGCTTTTATGTTCATCGGTATTGCAGGTATGTTCCTTGCTCCATTTGGTATGCTTATTTCAAAATGGTCAGCACTCAAAGCATCTGTAGATACAAGCAATATCATGTTAGTACTTTTCATTGCTTATGGTAGTGCGACAACAATGTTCTATTGGACAAAATGGATGAGTAAGATTATCTCTTATACAGATACAGAAATCAAAGTAACAGACATTACAAAGAGAGACGAAAGACTTTCTCTTTTCATTCATGCATTCCTTATGATTGCGCTTTGTTTATTGTTCCCATTGCTTTCTGTTGTATATGTAGAACCACTTCTTACAGAAATGTTTGGTGTAGCAACAGCGGTACTTCCTCAGGGGGTATTATTCCTTTTGATTGCGATTGTATGCTTTATCTTCATTGCACCAATCATGGCATTCCGTTATGCGGAAACTTCAAAAGTAAGACAGCTTAAGTCTTATATGAATGGTATTAACGTAGGTAACAACAAAGAGTTCATCGACTCTATGGGTGAGAAAAAACATTTGTTTATGACAAACTGGTACTTTGCACATGATCTCGGCCAGCGTAAACTTATGAGACCTTGTGCCTTTGTTACAACAGCATTTTTGATTGTTATGTTAAGTATGATTATAGGAGGTGCGTTATAGTATGACATTTAGAATTATTGGTATCGTAGCCTTCCTTATTTTGGCACCATTTCTTGGCGGCCTTTTAAGCGGTATTGACCGTAAGATTTCAGCTCGTATGCAGGGACGTATCGGACCTAGCATTTTACAGCCATTTTATGATGTACAGAAATTATTATCAAAGCAGTTTATTGTTGTTAACTATGCACAGATTTTCCTCGTAGTATCATTTTTAGCAACAGTAATCGTTACAGGTATGATGTTCTTCGGTGGAAGTGATATTTTGCTTTGCTTCTTCTTACTTTCTACTGGTGCAACATTCCTTATTTTCGCAGCATGTATCACAAACTCACCATACAGTAATATTGGTGCTTCACGTGAGTTGTTCCAGATGCTTTGCTACGAACCAGCTGTACTTTTAGCTTGTATCGGTTTTTATTTAGCAACAGGATCATTCAATGTTTCTGATATTATCCAGGCAGATATGCCAGCGATCATCAAAACACCAGGATTTTTCTTAGCATTTATTTTTATCCTTACTATTAAATTACGTAAGTCACCATTCGATTTAAGTGCGTCACATCATCCACATCAGGAGTTGGTAAAAGGTATTACTACAGATATGGGTGCTAGAACACTTGCACTTTATGAAATTGCAGAATGGTATGAACATGTATTCTTAATGGGATTCGTTGGATTATTCTTTGTTTGGAAAAACCCACTCAGTTATGTGTTAGCAATTGTTGCGGTTTTGGCTACTTATTTCTTGGAAATCTTAATCGACAACACATCTGCTCGTGTAAAATGGTACACTATGTTTAAACTTGCATGGGGCGTAACCATTCTCGTAGCTGGTGTAAACTTAATTATTTTAATGGTAATCTAGAAAGGGGTAAAAAATGGGAAACGTAAAAAGATCTCCTTGGCTTCTTCATTATGATGGATCAAGCTGCAATGGATGTGATATAGAAGTGTTAGCCTGCCTTACTCCTGTATATGATGCAGAGCGTTTTGGTATCATCAACACAGGTGACCCAATGCAGGCAGATATCTTCCTAATTACAGGAGGAATTAATAAATCAAATCAGGATGTTGTTCGTCAGCTTTACGAACAGATGCCTAGACCAAAGGTAGTAGTAGCAGTTGGTGTTTGTGCATGTACAGGTGGCGTATTTAAAGAATGTTATAACATTATTGGTGGTGCTGATACAACAATTCCAGTTGATATTTATGTTCCAGGTTGTGCGGCAAGACCACAGGCGATTATTGATGGTATTGTAAAAGCTATCGATTTATGGCAGGAAAAAGCAAATAATCCTGAATATGTTCATGCGATGTATGAATCACAGGAAGAAAAAGAAGAGAAGGAGGATAAGAAGTAATGGCAGAAATTAAAAATCCAGCACATGTTTTAGTAGAAATTACTCCAGACCAGTTACTTGGTGAAGTAATGAAATTTAAAAACTTAAAACTTCGTCTTTCTCAGATTTGCTGTGCATACTCAAATGAGAAAATTGAGCTCAGCTATTCTTTTGCAAATGATGATACAAATGAATATACAAATCTTCGTTTGGTTATAGACAAAGAGACAGAGGTTTGTAGTATTACAGAGTTTTATCCATATGCATTCCTTTATGAAAATGAAATGAAAGAATTATTTGGTGTTAATATTCAGATGATTAATTTTGATTACAATCAGAAATTATATCGTTTAAAAGATGAAACACCATTTATTAAAAAGTAGGAGGTAGAAGAGATGGCAAAACAGAGTATTATTCCTTTTGGACCTCAGCATCCAGTTCTTCCAGAACCAATCCATTTGGATTTAGTTCTTGAAGATGAAAGAGTCGTAGAAGCAATCCCTTCTATCGGTTTCGTACATAGAGGTTTAGAAAGTCTTGTAGATAAAAAAGATTTTAATGAAATGACATATGTCATTGAACGTACTTGTGGTATCTGTAGTTTCATGCACGGTATGGGTTATTGTGAATCTGTGGAAAAAATCATGAACGTAGAGATTCCAGACAGAGGTAAATATCTCCGTACTATTTGGGCAGAAATGTCACGTGTACACAGCCACTTATTATGGTTAGGACTTCTTGCTGACGCTTTCGGTTTCGAAAGTTTATTCTATCAGTGTTGGAGAATGAGAGAAAAAGTTCTTGACCTTTTTGAAATGACAACAGGTGGAAGATGTATTTTCTCTGTAAATAAAATTGGTGGTGTATTAAAAGATATCGATGATGTGATGTTACAGACAATCAAAGTGACTATGAATGATATCGCAGCAGATCTTCGTATTGTTCGTAAGACATTTATGAAAGATTATACAGTAGAATCACGTCTTCGTGGTGTAGGTATTCTTACAAAAGAGCAGGCACACAACTTAGGTGCAGCAGGTCCATTTGCGCGTGCTTCAGGTATCAAAATGGATATGAGAACAACAGGTTATGCAGCATATGGTGACCTTGATTTTGAAGTTATCACAAGTGATGAATGTGACTCTTATGGTCGTTGTGAAGTTCGTATCAACGAAATCTTCCAGGCGATTGATTTAATTGGTCAGTGTATCGACAAAATGCCTAAGGGTGATATCGCTACTATCGTAAAAGGTAATCCAAATGGCGAAGCATTTGTTCGTATGGAACAGCCTCGTGGTGAAGCGGTATACTATAGTAAAGCAAACGGAAGTAAGTTCTTAGAACGTATGCGTGTTAGAACTCCTACTTTTGCAAATATCCCAGGTTTATTAGAAACTTTAAAAGGTGCTGATTTTGCAGATGTACCATTATTAATTCTTACAATTGATCCATGTATCAGTTGTACTGAACGATAGGAAAGGAGGATTTTTGATATGGCAGTTATGAAATTTAAAAATGTGGTATTGAAAAATCTCTTTTCGAAACCAGTAACAAAAAATTATCCTGCAGAACCAGCAGTTTATCCAGAAAGAAGCCGTGGTCATGTAGAAATCGATATTGATACATGTATCCTTTGTGGAATCTGTGGTATGAATTGTCCTGCACGTACAATTAAAGTAGATCGTAAAGCAAGTACTTGGTCTATTGATCGTTTCGACTGTATTCAGTGTGGATATTGTGTAGAAAAATGTCCAAAGAAATGTTTAAAGATTGTACCAGGCTATCAGGAACCAGGCGCACAAAAATTTGTTGCTACATATGAAAAGCCAATTACTGTAAAGAAAATTCCTACAGCTGACATGGACACATGTGTATTCTGTACACTTTGTGCAAAGAAATGTCCAAAGGAAGCAATCACAGTAGATCGTGCAGAAAAGAAATGGAGCCTTAATGCAGAAGCTTGTGTAAGCTGTGGACTTTGTGAAAGCAGTTGCCCTAAGAAATCTATTTCTATGGTTGAAGAAAAGTAATCGCGAAAGCAATAAGCCGAGCAAATAGCAAAAAAATTGAGGAAGAGTGCTTGCATTCTTCCTCGTATTTTTTTTGCTATTTATTGGGCGCATGCCCGCGTACGAGCGACTAAGTCGCGAGTTCGCGCTCGGCGTATGCTTATTTCCAAGCGGCGACTGTCCACGTGCGGATTGACGTGAAGCGGCAAGATGCTGGGCTTCTCGTTGTATGTAACTGTGTGAATTTTAGATATAGGAGATTTGGTATGCACGAATATCATGGTGCAGTTCAAATAATTGAACATGCAGAAGATTTATGTAGAGAGAGAAAACATAATCAGGTAAATAAAATACAATTACTAATTGGAGAAGCTTCTGGCTATTCTTTTGATGTAGTAAAAGGATATTTTGAGGAGGCATCCGTTGGAACTGTTTGCGAAGGTGCAGAAGTAACAGTTCGTAAAACAGCATTGATGTTACGCTGTCCAAATTGTAATGAGTTGTTTCCAAAGAGACTCTTGCAATACGATTGTCCGCTCTGTGGTACGCCAGGCAATCCTACCGATGCAGGCAAGGAAATGACCATTGATTTCATGGAATCGGAATGGGTAGAAGAAAAAGGTGATGTGCTTGCCAGAAGTATTCGAAAACAAGATGTTATAGAATTTTTTGATATGTTAGCACCTACTTGGGATGACGATCAGATTCGAGATATGGATAAGATTAATGCCATTTTAGACTATGCAGGAATTTCTTCTGGTGTGGATGTGCTTGATGTTGCTTGTGGTACAGGTGTACTAATTCCAGATTATCTAGAACGTGATGTCAACAAAATCACTGCAGTAGATATTTCTAGTGAAATGATTCGTATTGCAAAAAGTAAATTTGATGATAACCGCGTAGCATTTTTTTGTTCGGATATCGAAGAATTCCGATTTCCAGACTTATATGATACCTGTATGATTTACAATGCATTTCCTCATTTTGTAAATCCTGCAAGTCTTATCAAATGTCTTGCAGATAAGCTTCGTATGGGTGGACGTCTTACCGTTGCACATAGTATGAGTCGTAAACAACTTGATTCTCATCATTCTGGTCCAGCGCGTAAAGTTTCCATGGGACTTATACATGAGGATGAACTTGCGAAACTCTTTGATGCGTTTTTTGAAGTAGATGTAAAGGTATCGAATGACCAGATGTATGTGGTATCTGGTGTGAAAAAATGCATAATTTAAGAGCATAAATATAAAACCCCCGCAAATGCGGGGGTTTTATATTATTCATTAATTATTTTCTGTTGTTTCACGAAGAATCTGTAACTGCTCAAATGTACCATTTACGTTATTTGAAAATTTACCAAGATTTTCAAATGCTGTACTAATGGTTTCCTTACAAGTCAATGTACTAGCAGATACTTCGTCAGAGGCTGCTGATAATAAGCAGATACTATCAACAATCTGTGTGTTTGCAGTTAATACGGAATCAATATTAGCGCTGATAACCTGTACGCTACCCTGAAGCTGTTCCATGCCGGTTTCTACTTCTGTAAAGCTTGTAGTTACTGCTTTTACTTTTTGACGCTGTTCATTAATACTGTTTGTTGATTCAATGATACCAGCCTGTGTTTTGGTAGTAACATCGGTAAGTTCATTGATAATAGCAGTAATTTTTTCTGTAGATACTTTTGTTTCTTCTGCAAGTGTACGGATTTCATCTGCTACAACGGCAAAACCTCTTCCTGCATCTCCAGCTCTAGCCGCTTCGATTGAAGCATTTAAAGCAAGAAGATTTGTTTGAGAAGAAATATTTAAAATAGAATCTGTGATTCCTGTTACTTGCTGAACATTACGAACAAGTTCGTCAATAGTTTGAGAAATACTTGCTACGTTTTGGTCAACTAAGTCGGATTGCTGCTGTAATTCATCTGCAAGCTGTTTTCCATCAATAACAATTACGCCAAGCTGATCGGTAATCTCTCTTGCTTCTGTGGCCAAAGTATTTGTTAATTCTAAGTTCTGCTGGATAAGAGAAGTGCTACTAGCCTGTGTACCTACAGCACTAGCTGTACTTTCAGTACTATTAGAAATATCATTCATCGCAGAATCTGCAGATCCCATTGCTTCATTTACATTAGATAAGTCTACTAACATACTACGGAAATCGGTATCCATTTTATGTACGATGTCAGCAACAGTGATAGCAACCTCTTCGCGTTTTTCTGCTTCCGCTTCAATTACAGAGCGGTCTTCGTTGCCAAATGCAATTAATAACAAGATGGTACGAACGGAACCATAGATACAAACAAAGTAACCAGCTAAAATTAGGATACAGTATCCTAATAATTCGGAGTCACCAGATACCATAATGGCTTTTATGATGCCCATACCCATAGTAATCAAAATTCCAAGTATTACGATAGCAGAGTTTAAGTAAACCATGAAACCGATTAATACAGGAAATACCATAGTCATAACAACAACACCATTACCAAATAAAAGTGCTGCATACGAAACTAAAAATGTAATAGCAAAAATAATGACACTATGTTTTTGGGTTGGCATTAGCTTGTAAGTAATGAACACGACAATTGTCGTTACAATGTAAAGTGCACAGCGAAGTGTCACCCCAAGACCAAATCCATGTTTGCTTACATTCAATAATTCAACAATAAAATACATTACATATGAGAGCACTAAAATAACACTCATAACCATATTTGCACGTTTGTATTGTGCATTTGTTAAGGCTTTTCTACGAATTAAATTCCCCATAACCTTCTCCTTTGTTTCTTACGTAATCTTAGATAAGTATATCAAATTTAACTCAAAAAGTACACCCAAAAAAACATAATGACAAGTATTTATTTCATAAGTATTACAAATAGAATTGTGAATAAGGTTGAAATATGAGAATTAGAGTAAGACATCCTGTTTTCGACAGAATAAAAGTCATAGTAGTTTTGTTGGTTCTATTGATATTATTAGGAAGATTAGTAATGTATATCGAACAAGGAAATAACAGTACAAAGGAATCTTCCATACAGAATTTATTACAAAAAGCATTACAGCCAGTAGGTTCGACTATGTATATCTGGGGCGGAGGTTGGGATAGTGATGATAAGTGTGCAGGTGCAACTTCTACACAGCTTGGTTTATCTGCTCAATGGGAATATTTTGCAAAGCAACAGGATGAAAACTATGACTTTAATAATCATCGATTGGAACGGGAAAATGGTTTGGACTGCTCGGGGTATATAGGCTGGGTGGTTTATAATACGTTCGAAACAAAATCTGGTAAAGAAGGATATGTGGTAACTTCAACGGATATGGCAAAAAATTATGCAGATAGAGGATGGGGAACATATATAGAATGTCCAACAGAATTTCTTGTGGGTGATATTGTGAGTATGGATGGTCATGTGTGGATTAGTTTGGGAACTTGTACAGATGGAAGTGTGCTGTTAGTACATGCAAGCCCACCGGGGGTATCAGTCTGTGGGACAGCATTGGAGGATGGTTCAGAAAGTATTGCAGTTAAACTTGCCACGGAATATATGAGAAAACATCATCCAGAATGGCAGGAGAAGTATCCAAATCGGACAGTGGCACATGCATACTTAGAAAATGTATCTCTCATGCGTTGGAATCATAAGACGATGTCAGATGCAAAAGAATTACAATTGTTTTCAGCAGAAGAACTTTTATCGCAATTTTCAAACTTGCAGTAAAAGAAATGGAAAAGGAGTCGGCTGTTGTTTTGTAGTGTTTTATGATACAATAGAATACAAAGAAAAAAGTACGAAAGTATATGGGGGTGTACTATGAAAAAGGGGAAGAGAATCATTATTAATATTCTTATGGTCATCGTATGTATTCTTACAATTGTAATCAATGCGATTGCACCATGGGGACGTGAAGCCCTAGATGGTTATTATGGAACATATTCTGTTAAAACAGATAAAGAAAAAATGAATCAGTATTTAGAACTAGGAGAAATAGCGGCATATGATGTACAGGCAGAAGGAACGGTACTCGTAAAAAATAATGGAGTATTGCCACTGGATATGAATACCGTTTCTAATGTCAATGTGTTTGGTTGGGCTTCTACCAACTGGCTTCCAAGTGGTTCTGGTTCGGCACAAACAGTTGGGATAGAAACAGATTTGTTAGAAGCACTAAATGAAGCAGGATTTGCATATAATAAGGAATTAACTGATATGTATGAAGCATTTATGCCAGCAAATCCATACAAGGATGCCTTACACAATTATGCAGAAAAGACCTGCCGTTTGTATGAGCCATCTATTGCAGATGAGAATTATTACACAGAGGAAATGCTTGCCAATGCAAAAGAGTTTTCGGACACAGCAATTGTTGTTCTTGGTAGATATTCTGGAGAATCCATTGATTGTCCTCGTGTACAATATAAGATTACAAAAACTCAAAATGGAACTTATAAGGAAGAGGATGTTGAAATAGATGATAGCAGTACATTTTTGGATATTTCTATAGAGGAATTTGAACTGTTAACCTATGTGGGAGAGAACTATGAACATGTAATTGTTTTGGTAAATAGTACCAATCAGATGAATTTGAACTTCCTAGAATATATAGATGGAATTGATGGATGTCTGGTAACAGGTACAACAGGTATCAATGCTGCATCTGCAATTCCAGCGATTCTAAGTGGAAAAGTAAGTCCATCGGGTCGTTTGGCGGATACATATGCGTACTTTTTTGCTACATCCTCTACATATATCAATTCTGGTGAAGAAGGAGAAGGTATGTATACCAATGCAGATGGACTTTATCCAGCAGATGGTGTGACTACAAATCCAAATGTAGGGGACAATCCTCTTTATGAAGGAGTTAGCTATGTGGATTATACTGAAGGAATTTATGTAGGATATAAATGGTATGAAACCGCAGATGTAGAAGGGTTCTGGGATGTAGTCGATAATAATTTTGGAAAAGGATATGAGGGCGTTGTACAGTTTCCATTTGGTTATGGGCTTTCTTATACAACCTTTGAAACAGAAGTTATTGATAATGAATCGACAGATAGCCATAAAATTACAAATCCAAATCAGTCGATTTATGTGACAGTAAGAGTAACAAATACAGGAACTGTAGCGGGAAAAGAAGTGGTACAGGTATATTACACAGCTCCATACATCAAAGGAGAGATTGAAAAATCTGCAATTGAATTAGTTGCTTTTGATAAGACGAAACTCTTAGAGCCAGGAGAAAGTGAAATAATTACATTGAAATTCTCTGTAGAAGATATGGCGTCTTATGATACTTATGATGCCAATAACAATGGTTTTAAAGGATATGAGCTTGATGCAGGGGAATATCAGATTAAGGTTATGAAAAATGCCCATGAACTGTCCGGTGAAGATACTTTTGTAACCTATACCTTAAAAGAAAATATCCAGTATCCAACCAGTGCAGAAACAGGTGAAACTGTCGCTAATAAATTTACAGGTGAAGATGCGCAGGATGGAGTATCGTTAGATGGAAGTGATAGTAACGCGAATATTACATATTTGTCTCGTGCAGATTTCGAGGGAACTTTCCCCAAAACACTTGCTCCAGACCGTGCTATGACAGAGAATGTAGCAGGCTTAAATCTCTATACAGCAGAAGATGCTAACGCTTTTATGGATACATCAGATGCAGATATTGTAACTGGCGTAGATAACGGTTTATTACTTTATGATGAAAATGGATTTACCGACTTAGGTTTACAATTAGGTGCGGATTATAACGACCCACAATGGGAAGATGTCTTAAATCAAATGACAATTGACGAAATGAAAAATCTGGTGCTTCATGGCTATACGAAAACTATGGAAGTAGCCTCGGTTGGAAAGATCCAGACTAAAGACTATGATGGTCCAGCACAGATGGGAGGTTTTGCAAATTGTATTCAGGGTAAAACTACGGGTTTCCCAAATGCAACTGTAATTGCTCAGACCTGGAATACGGATTTGGCCTATGAATTTGGTCTTATTGAAGGTGCACAGGCGGGTGAGCTTGGTATTGAAGGCTGGTATGCGCCAGCTGCAAATATGCATCGTACTCCTTTTGGTGGTAGAAACTACGAATATTATTCCGAAGACGAATACATATCAGGTATGATGGCTGCAAAAACAGTAGAAGGTTCTTTGGATGCAGGTACATTCTGTTATATGAAGCATTTAATTTGTTATGAACAAGACTCTATGCGAGACAGTTTATATACATGGATGACGGAACAGGCACTTCGTGAAATTTATTTGGTACCATTTGAAATTGCCATTGAAGAAGGTGGGCTAACTGGTATTATGACTTCTTATAATCGTCTTGGAGCTGTATGGGCCGGTGGTAGTGAAGCTCTGATGAATGGTGTAATTCGTGATGAGTTTGGTTTTAAAGGATGTATTATCACAGACTACTCGGATCATCAGAACTTTATGATTATGGATCAGGCATTGCGTGCGGGTGGTGACCTTTGGATGGATGGTTTCGTTATGGGTGATTTTACGTTTGAAACAGAATCCAATAGTTTTAAACAGGAACTTCGTCGAGCATGTAAGAATATTCTTTATATGTGGGCCAATGCAGGATACGAAAATACATTGGGTGTAGCAGATTCACAATACATAGATGAATCAATGATTATTCGTCCGGTAGAAACCAAGCAGGTATCCTTAGTTACATGGATTCAGGTTGGATGGGATGTATTTGCAGCAGTGACGATTCTTTTCTGGGTAAAAAGCATTCTAAAAGCAAGAAGAAAAGAAGTTTCTTTATAAAAGTTAGAGAGGTCAAGAAAGGAATGTTCTTGACCTCTTCCTATAATCAATGATAGTATAAAATCGGCTTTTCAGAAGAGACCATAAAGCATGGCTTTTACTAGAAAAGGAGGATTAAAAAATGAATACAAAAAAAGCAATTAAGGAAATGGTGCTGACAGCATTGTTTTCAGCCATTATCATTATTATGGCGTTTACACCACTTGGATATGTTCCGCTTGGTATTATCAACGCGACGATTATCCAAATACCTGTAATTATCGGTGCCCTATTTTGTGGACCTAAACAGGGAGTATTTTTGGGATTCCTATTTGGATTTACCAGTTTTTTGAAAAATACGATTACACCAGCAACCTTATCAGCTTTCGTATTTTCACCAATATTAGCAGCCAATATGTTTGGTGCTAAAGGTGTATTGTTTAGTACATTTATCTGTTTTGTTCCACGTATTATGGTTGGTATATTCCCTTATTATATTTATAAGGGAATGAAAAAGATTTCCAAGTGGAAATCTATAAATTTTGCGGTATCAGGTATTGTTGGAGCATTTACTAATACTTTTTTCGTAATGGGATCGATTTATTTACTATACAAAGATGCCTATGCTGCAGCACAAGGAATTGATCCAGCAGCAGTGCTTGGGATGATAGCAGGAATTATTGGATTTAACGGTGTGATTGAAGCTATATTATCAGGCGCATTGGTATCTGCACTTGGTGTAGTACTAATTAAAATAAAACCAGTGAGGTAGAAACATGTTAAAAGGAAAAACAGTTGTTCTTGGAGTAACTGGCAGTATCGCTGCCTATAAAATTGCAAATCTTGCTAGTGCATTGGTAAAGCTGCATGCAGATGTGCATGTGATTATGACACAGAATGCTACTAATTTTATCAATCCAATTACCTTTGAGACATTAACTTCAAATAAATGTTTAGTGGATACATTTGATCGTAATTTTCAATTTAATGTCGAACATGTTTCATTGGCAAAAAGAGCAGATGTTTTTATGGTTGCACCAGCGTCAGCAAATGTGATTGGTAAAATTGCAAGTGGTATTGCTGATGATATGCTTACCACAACGATTATGGCTTGTAAATGTAAAAAAATTATTTCACCAGCCATGAATACAAATATGTTTGAGAATCCAATTGTGCAGGAAAATTTAAAGAAATTAGAACACTATGGATATGAAATCATAAATCCAGCTAGTGGTTATTTGGCATGTGGAGATACAGGAGCAGGAAAAATGCCTGAACCAGAAACATTGCTGTCGTATATTCTTCGTGAGATTGCATTGGAAAAAGATATGGTAGGAGCAAAGGTGCTTATTACAGCAGGTCCTACACAGGAAAGTCTTGATCCTGTACGTTTTATTACAAATCATTCTACAGGAAAGATGGGCTATGCTATCGCAGAAAACTGTATGCGTCGTGGTGCGGAAGTTACATTGGTAAGCGGACCAGTTGCTATTGCGCCTCCACCTTTTGTAAAAGTGGTAAATGTGAAATCTGCAGCAGATATGGCAGAAGCAGTAAAATTATGTTGTAAAGACCAGCAGATTATTATCAAAACTGCAGCAGTGGCAGACTATCGTCCAGCACATGTAGCAGATGAAAAGATAAAGAAAAAAGAAGGCGACTCTATCATTGAATTAGAACGTACCGAAGATATTCTTGCATACCTTGGTGCAAACAGACAGCCGGGGCAGTTTATCTGTGGATTTTCTATGGAAACAGAAAATATGTTAGAAAACTCCCGTGCAAAATTAGAGCGTAAAAACGTAGATATGATTGTAGCTAACAACTTAAAGGTAGCAGGTGCAGGTTTTGGACACGATACAAATGTTGTTACATTCATCACAAAAGAAGAATGTGTAGAACACGAACTTATGTCAAAGACAGAAGTAGCAGGCTGTATCGTAGACTTCATTTTAACGAAAATGATTATGCCGATTAATGAATAGAAAGAGAGAAACGTATGAGTATTTTAAATGTAGAACACTTAACCCATGGCTTTGGTGACAGAGCCATCTTTGATGATGTATCTTTCCGTCTTTTAAAAGGAGAGCATATTGGTTTAGTTGGTGCCAATGGGGAAGGAAAATCCACATTCATGAACATCGTAACAGGTAAACTTATGCCTGACGAAGGAAAAGTAGAATGGTCAAAAAATGTTCGTGTTGGTTATCTTGACCAGACAGCATCTTTGGAAAAAGGGATGACTATTGAATCTGTTTTAAAATCAGCCTTTTCTTGGCTTTTTGAAATGGAAGAGCGCATGAATGATATCTGTAATAATTTGGGTGAAGCGGATCCAGAACAGATGGATGTTATGATGGAAGAACTAGGTACGATTCAGGATATGTTAGACAGTCATGATTTTTACATCATTGATTCTAAGGTAGAAGAAGTAGCACGTGCCCTTGGTCTTTTGGACTTAGGATTAGATCACGATGTTACCGACCTTAGTGGTGGACAGCGTATGAAGGTGCTTCTTGCAAAACTTTTATTAGAAAAACCAGATATTCTTCTTTTGGACGAGCCTACTAACTATTTGGATGAAGAACATATTACATGGTTGAAACGTTATTTACAGGAATATGAAAATGCATTTATTTTGATTTCTCACGATATTCCATTCTTAAATGAAGTAATCAACATTATTTATCATATGGAAAATCAGCATTTGGATCGCTATGTAGGTGACTACTATAAATTCCAGGAAGTTTACGAAGTGAAGAAATCACAGCTTGAAGCAGCATATCGTAAACAGCAGCAGGAAATCAGTGAATTAAAAGACTTCGTAGCTCGTAACAAAGCTCGTGTTGCTACTCGTAACATGGCGATGTCTCGTCAGAAGAAATTAGATAAGATGGATGTTATCGAGCTTGCAGCAGAAAGACCAAAACCAGAATTTAATTTCCGTGTAGGTCGTACTTCAGGAAAAATCTTATTTGAAACAAAAGACTTGGTAATTGGTTACGACGAACCACTATCAAAACCTCTTAATATTTCCATGGAACGTGGAGAAAAGATTGCGCTCGTTGGTGCAAATGGTATTGGTAAAACTACATTGCTTCGTAGCATCCTTGGTTTAAACAAGCCTGTAAGCGGTGGAGTAGAATTAGGAGATAATTTAGAAATTGGTTACTTCGAACAGGAAATCAAAGAAGAAAATTCCAATACCTGCATTCAGGAGATTTGGGACGAATTCCCATCCTTCTCACAGTACGAAGTACGTTCTGCATTAGCAAAATGTGGACTTACTACAAAACACATCGAAAGTCAGGTGCGTGTACTTAGTGGTGGAGAACAAGCAAAAGTACGTTTGTGTAAACTCATCAATCGAGACACCAACATTTTACTTCTCGACGAACCAACAAACCATTTAGATGTAGATGCAAAAGATGAATTGAAGAGAGCATTAAAAGAATACAAAGGAAGCATTCTTCTGATTTGTCATGAACCAGAATTTTACGGAGATATCGTAAATAAGCTTTGGGATTGTTCACAGTGGACAACGAAAGTGTTATAGTATAGAATTTCCAAATATGGTACATCCTATTCGCGAAAGGAAGGTGTACAATATGGATATGGAAAAGATTGTATGTAACTGTTATAGTATTACAAATGGAGCTATCAAAGAAGCGGTAGACAACGGAGCTACAACCTTAGAAGAAGTACAGGAAGCAACTGGTGCTGGCTCAGCCTGTGGCGTATGTTTGGATGATGTGCAGCGTTTAGTAGATGAATTTGTTGCAGAGAAGAAATAAGAACTGACACCCATGAATAGATTGTTCATGGGTGTTTTTTATTCATGCAAGAGATTGTACAAAAATCAAAGCAAACCCTATATTTAGCAACAAAAACTTGCAATTTTATCTTAGGGAGTATAAAGTGGTTAGAAAAGATTTTTAGACATAATTTAACATATGAGGTGTGATTTTGAGTACAAATAACGAAAACACAGGTATAAATATTAGTGTGAAATCCTTTATAACAGCGATTGTTGTTATTTTTGCATTAATGACCCTGACCTATGGACTTACTTTTGTGATTCCAGGTGGAAGTATTCCTTTATGGAAGTGGGCATTATCTCCTTTTTTAGTTTTAGGTGCAGAAGGTAATGTCTCCTTGATTGCGGTTATTATTTTCCTTTTGGTCATTGGCGGTATTTTTAACTGTTTAGATAAATGTGGTCTGATGCAGTATATGTTAGATACCATTACCGATCGATTTGGAAAAGAGCGTTATAAACTTTTAGCATTTGTATCTTTATTTTTTATGACAATGGGCTCATTTATCGGTTCCTTTGAAGAAGCAGTACCATTAGTGCCTATTGTTGTAGCATTAGCAATTCGTCTCGGCTGGGATGCACTCACTGGTTTGGGTATGAGTTTACTAGCCATTGGCTGTGGTTTTTCAGCAGGTGTATGTAATCCATTTACGGTAGGTGTGGCACAGGAGTTAGCAGGACTTCCAATGTTTTCAGGTATTTGGTTTCGACTTGTTGGCTTCGCTTTAGTATACATATTACTCATTGGTTTTCTCTATTTTCATGCAAAGAAAATTGAAAGACCAATTGATGCAGAGTTGTTAAGTCGCAACTTTCAAAAAGATGAGCAAATGGATAAAGGGTTGAAATATTTTGCTGGCATTATGTTAGGTGGAATTCTTTTGGTACTTAGTTCCGTTGTAATTACCTTCTTACAGGATATTACGATGAGTATCGTTGCTATTACATTTTTAGTTGCAGGGCTTGTTGCAGTAACTACTACAGGACGTGGTGGAAATATTTCAAAAACATTTTTGAATGGTGTTAGCAATGTGTTTCCAGCAGTCTTTATGATTCTTATGGCAAACTCCATTAAATATACGATGGTAGAAGGAAACATTCTTGAGCCAATTTTACAAGGAATGGTTGCAACAGCAAAAACACTTCCAGGTTGGTCGGTGATTTTGTTTATCTATTTGATAGTATTGGTGATGAACTTTTTCATTTCCTCTGGCTCAGCAAAAGCATTTTTACTGATGCCGCTTATTATACCTATTGCAGAAACGTTTGGCATTTCTGCACAGCTTTGTATTGTGGCATTTGCGTTTGGAGATGGATTTTCTAATGTGCTTTACCCAACGAATCCTGTGCTTTTGATTAGCCTGGGGCTTGTTAATGTGGATTATTCAAAGTGGTTCAAATGGAGTTTCAAATTCCAGTTTTTAAATGTATTGGTAACGAGTGCATTACTGTTGTTAGGACTTACAATTGGATATTAGATTGTATACAATGACAATCCTCTCATTTTCGAGTATAATATATTTATACAAATGAAAAAGGGGGGATTTTTCATGAAAAAGAATTGGGGAAAAATATTAAGCATTGCGTTAATACTTTGTCTTGTAGGAGCATTTGGCGCATCCTTAATTCAATCGAATTTTGGTAAGGTAGAAATCACAGATGTAGTGATTCGCACCAGTGCAGGAGAGTATACAGGTTATCTCTTTGTGCCAGATACAGCGACAGCAGAGAATCCAGCTCCTGCTATCGTAACCAGTCATGGATATTTAAATAATCGTGAGATGCAGGATTTAAACTATGTAGAACTTGCACGTAGAGGTTATGTGGTATTCGCACAGGATGCGTACAATCATGGAAATTCAGGCGTTTTGGTAGATGGAGCAGGTAGTGAAGTACAGCATTCTACCGCAGGTATGGTAGATGCTGTAGAGTATCTATATCAGTTAGATTTTGTAGACAATACCAGAATTGGTGTGACAGGTCACTCTATGGGTGGTGGATACTCCAATGCTACTGCTGCATATTATAGTGGATTGGAAAGAGAAGCTTTAGCCAATGGTGCTACTGCAGAAGAAGCAAAGGCACTTAATAAAGTTGCTGCATGTCTTATTGTAGGAAATTATCCACTTGCATTATCACAGTCGGAAGATACCACAGGAAATAGTGGATATCTCTGTGATTTAGGTATCGTAGCGGGCCAATTTGATGAATTTTATCCAGGCATGTCGGGATATTATGGATTTGAACTTCTGACAAATGAAAATACAAAGAACTTGGTAGCTGTTCAGACTGGTGTCACATTAGATGGTACAGCAGAAGAAGGAAAATTTTATGTGAATGAAAGTAATGGATATGTATTGGCATTTTATAATCCAGCAGAATTCCATGCACAGAATCATTTCTCAATGGCTACTGTAGGACATGTTGTGGAGTTCTTTGAAGAAACTCTTGGCGCGCCAAATCCAATACCTGGTTCTAATCAGACTTGGTGGATCAAAGAAGCATTTAATCTTATTGCATTAATTGGTTTCTTTGGCGCAATTGTACCTATCGCAGCTTTGATGCTGGAATTGCCATATTTTGCAAATTTAAAAGCAGAGAAACAGATCGTTGTTCCAACCTTTGCTGATAAAAAAGCAAAAGGTAAATATATTCGTATCAACATTTTAAACGGTGTGATTTGTGCAACTCTTATCTTACCATTATTATTAATTGGTTATGTGGGATTATTAAATCCAATATTTCCACAGGACACGACAGGTGGTATCGCGTTTTGGACATTAGGCTGTGGTCTTATCGCTCGCTGGATGCTTCGTCTTGGAAATGGTAAATTAAAAGGACGCGGGGAAGAATTTGGTGTAGTAGTTCCAAGAGGAACTCGTCGTCGTACGCTTGTACTTGCGCTTGCAGTTGTAGCAGCTACTTTTATGTTAGTATTTATCGCAGACTATGTATTTATGACTGATTTTAGAATTTGGACTTTGGATATTCGTGTGTTTGACTTTTCTAAAATTATTGTAGCAATTAAATACTTACCTTTCTTCTTAGTATTTTATTTGCTCAACAGCTTAAGCTGTAGTCGTAACTGTTTTGAAGACTGGTCAGAAAAGAAACAGATTTTTGTATCTGTAGGATTTAATATCTTTGCACCAGCAGTATTTTTATTAATCACTTATGTACCAGTTATTTTTACAAAAATGACTATCTTTGGTGGATTGCCAGGAATGTTGGTAGCGGTAGGAGCTTTACTTCCTATCTTGCTTATCCCAATCGTACCTATCCTTGGTATTGCAGCTTATTTAAATATTAAGTTGGTAAAACTTACAGGTAACATTTGGTTGGCAGGTTTGGTAAATGCAATGATTATTACCATGATAACAGTAGCAAATACTTCATTCTCATTCCCATACTAGTTGCATTTCATAAAAGAAGCCCTCGGCTTGTTGGAGCCGGGGGCTTTGTTTAACATAAAAACTATACATATTCATTAAATATAACTGGTTCTGGTGTAGGACCATTCATTCTTCGATTCTCTAGTAATTCAGGCAATTCTCCTTTTACATCCAAATAAAATAATGTTGTCGTATGTACCATATATGGCTGAACCCAAAGGAATCCGATTCCAAAAGAAAGACCACATAAAAGTAATACACCCAAGAAGCTAAGCTGCAGATACAAATAGCGTCTCTTATGTGTTTTCACCATTTTCATAGTATATTTCAATGCCTGTATCATGGATAAGTTTTCATCATCAATCATTACAAAGTACACTAAATCGAAAGATAATGATATATATATGCCTAAAATAAGACTAATCATAGAGGCTACGAGTGCAATTATATAGTCTTGCATATTTTTGCCAGTGTAGATAAGATAGATTCCACCAAACATTGGCAGCATTGTAATTAATGAGATTCCAAACAAAATCATTTCTGTAAAAATAAATTGGTCAGAATGAAACCTTACTGGCACAAAAACTTCGGATAAGTGCATTTCTCCACTACGTGCCAATCTTAAATGTAAACGGTATTGACCTGCAGTTAAGACTACAGAGGCAATACCGATAAGTATCGTTGCAATATAGTAAATGATATTCGGTGTAGAAAATGGTACTTCGTTTGTGGTTAAAGAAAATGGTATTTCCAAAAGTGATACAATCAAAGTACAAAAGATGTACACACGAATAAATGTCAAGAAACGGCCCTGTAAATTACCGCGGGCAATTCTTTTAAGTTCTTTTATTTTAGTTCTCATAAGTTCTTATACTTCCATATTTCAATTAAATTTCCATATCTAAATTTATACCACGCAAGAAACCGCCTTGGATATCTTTTAGATTTTTCTGATAAGGATTGTCTTCATTGCTATACTTAATCTGTGTCCGAGTTGTTCCACCTGATACATAAGTCTTTCCACATTCCGGACAGATAGAGGTGTGAATGGTAACGCTAGCAGAAATCACCTTTGCGTTTTCTGCTTTCTCAGCTTTTTGATAAGCATTCTTTACATGCATCTGTTCATGACTTCTTACCGCAGAAGCAGCAGCTTCTGGTGCAACCTTTGTTGCACTTTTGAAAGATACATCGTGTTCGTTGGAACCATCCTGATATTTTCGATTTTCGCAGGTTTCACATTTATAATTCGGATCGGTCTTATCAACTTTTTTTTCGTCTATTTTAGAATCAGTATTTATGCCTTCTGACATTTTGGTTTCGGATGCTTTTGCAGGAGTTTGTGTGGCAGCCGATGCATTGGCATATGGATTGATATATGAAATTGGTTTATATCCGCTGATTGCACCTACGTTCATCGTTGCCCTCCTTTTTTGCAAATGCTATAATTCTTAATATCATTATACACGAAAACATGTAGAAAGGAAATCCCATGAAAAAAGATTCCTCACAAGATACCTGCTTTTATATCATCGGTTGGTGTGGTATTGCAATTATGGTTACATACCTTGTTTTGAAAAATTTGTTAGGTTTTGATGTTTTGGATTATATGCTTCCATGTACCCTCTATACTTGGACTGGATTTTATTGTCCAGGTTGTGGTGGTACGAGAGCAGTATTTGCTTTATCAAAAGGTCAGATTTTGAGATCATTTTATCTGCATCCATTTGTACCCTATGGAGCAATTGTTGGCGGATGGTTTATGATTTCCCAGACCGTCGAACGCCTCACAAAAGGTAAAATAAAAGTCGCGCTTCATTTTCGTATGATTTATGCATGGATTGCATTGGCGCTCATTCTCATTAATTTTTTATGGAAAAATGTCATGATACTACTCAAATAATGGCCCGAATTCCTGCTCAAAGTCCAAACCATACATTTCACAGTATTCACGTAAAACATTTTCAATGCTACCAAATTCTTCGATGGCAATGTAAACCGAGCCGATTGTCACAACGGTTGTAAGTACAATCGCAATGATTCCTACAATGAGCCCAAACCTTGCTTTGGAGCTCATTTTCATTTGTCCGCCACGAGAGAGCAGGGCAAATAAAATGGCCAGTGCACCCATGACATATGCCCCATAAAAACAGGTACAGCTGATAAGGGCACCGATTGCTAGTATCATAGAGGCAGCTTCAAACATATTTAGTTTGATGACCTTAGGTTTCTGCTGAAAGTTATGATTAAAGTTGTAATTAAGATTTTCTTCATTATTTGAACCTTCGTTTTCAGGTAGTGGTTCAAATGGATTATAATTTGGTTCCATATTATATTTCCTTAGTATTATATTTCTTGAAAACATCATACCACTTCGTTTATAATATAAAAAGTGAATTTTTTATAAACGAGAGGTAATTGAATGGATATTATTGCAAAACTTGCAGAAGAATTACAAATAAAAAAAGGACAGGCCGAAGCAGCGGTAAAACTCATCGATGAAGGAAATACCATCCCTTTTATTGCACGTTACCGTAAAGAGGCGACAGGGGCATTAAGTGACGAGATTCTTCGTAACCTTTTTGACCGCCTCACCTATCTTCGTAACCTTGAAGATAAAAAGCAGACCGTACTTGCCAGTATCGAAGAACAGGGCAAGTTGACGGAAGAATTAAAAGCACAGATTCTTGCAGCTGAGACACAGGTAGCCGTAGACGATTTGTATCGTCCATATCGGCCAAAACGTCGTACACGTGCTATCATTGCAAAAGAAAAAGGCTTAGAACCCCTTGCAAATATTATCATGATTCAGATGTTAAAAACATCATTGGCAGAAGAAGCAGCCAACTATATCACTGAAGAAAAAGAAGTTTTAACTGCAGAAGATGCCATCGCTGGAGCAAAAGATATCATTGCAGAAATGATTTCAGACGATGCAGATTATCGTACCAAGATTCGTGACCTCACAATGAAAAAGGGCCGTCTTATATCTACAGCAAAAGACAAAGAAGCAGAGTCTGTATATGAAATGTATTACGAATATGATGAAGCGTTGTCAAAAGTGGCAGGACATAGAACACTTGCGATTAATCGCGGAGAAGGAGAAAAGATACTAACAATAAAAGTAGAAGCTCCAGTAGAAGATATCATTGCATATTTAGAAAAGAAAATTATCGTTCATGATAATACCGAATGTGCGCAGACAATTAAAGAAGCTATCGCAGATGCATACGATCGTCTTATTGCACCTTCTATTGAACGTGAAATTCGTAATGATTTAACAGAAAAAGCGGAGGATGGTGCTATCAAGGTCTTTGGCAAAAACTTGGAACAACTTCTTATGCAGCCACCAATTACTGGACAGGTGGTACTTGGCTGGGACCCAGCGTTCCGTACAGGATGTAAATTAGCTGTAGTAGATCCAACTGGAAAAGTATTAGACACTACTGTTATCTATCCAACTGCCCCACAGAACAAAGTTGAAGAAGCAAAAACTGTATTAAAGAAATTGATTTCTAAATATAAAATCACCTTGATTTCTCTTGGAAATGGTACAGCATCTCGTGAATCCGAACAGGTAATTGTGTCTCTTTTAAAAGAGATTCCAGTACAGGTGCAGTACATTATTGTAAATGAAGCAGGTGCATCGGTTTACTCTGCAAGTAAACTTGCTACCGAAGAATTTCCAAATTTCGATGTAGGACAGCGTAGTGCCACATCCATGGCTCGTCGTTTACAGGATCCACTTGCAGAACTTGTAAAGATTGATCCAAAATCCATTGGTGTTGGTCAGTATCAGCACGACATGAACCAGAAGAAACTTTCTGAAGCCCTTGGTGGCGTAGTAGAAGACTGTGTAAATAAAGTAGGTGTTGACCTTAACACAGCTTCTGCATCTCTTTTGGAATATATTTCAGGCATCTCAAAAGCGATTGCAAAGAATATTGTTATTTACCGTGAAGAAAACGGTGCATTTAAGTCTAGAGCAGAGCTTCTTAAAGTAGCAAAACTTGGACCAAAGGCATACGAACAGTGTGCTGGGTTTATGCGTATTACAGGTGGCAAAAATCCACTTGATGCCACAGGTGTACATCCAGAAAGCTATAATGCGACCAAAGAACTTCTTGCAAAATTAGGATATTCTATGGATGACGTTGCTAACAGAGCTGTAGCAGGTATTTCGAAAAAGGTAAGTGATTATAAGAAACTTGCAGAAGAATTAGGTATCGGTGAATTAACATTACAAGATATTGTAAAAGAATTAGAAAAACCAGCTCGTGACCCACGTGAAGATATGCCAAAGCCAATTTTACGTAGTGATGTACTTGAGATGAAAGATTTAACACCAGGTATGGTATTAAAAGGAACGGTTCGTAACGTTATTGACTTCGGTGCATTCGTAGACATCGGTGTGCATCAGGATGGCTTGGTTCATATCTCACAGATTTGCGACCGTTATATCAAGCATCCATTAGAAGCAGTAAGTGTTGGTGATATCGTAGAAGTAAAGGTTATGAGTGTAGATGTAAAGAAACAGCGTATCCAGTTGACAATGCGCGGAATATAGAAAAATGAAAGTTGTCGTATGATTACGGCAACTTTTTCTTTTCCTGTTTTCTTGTAACGGAAATTGAAAATTGAACACAAATATGTTAAAATAACATTATATGTATATGGTGAATATTACACGAGGGGGAAATAAATTATGAGATTAGTAACACGTTCCGATTTTGACGGATTAGCATGCGGCGCATTGTTATTAGAAGCAGGCATCATTGACAGCTGGAAATTTGCACATCCAAAGGATTTGCAGGATGGTCTTGTTCCTGTAGATGAAAACGACGTACTTGCAAACGTACCATTCGTAGAAGGTTGTGGATTATGGTTCGACCATCATTCTAGTGAACATGAAAGACTTGAATTAGAAGGAAAATACAAAGGCGAGAGCCGTATTACACCATCTTGTGCACGTATTATTTATGAATACTATGGTGGAAAAGAACGTTTTCCACAGTTTGATGAAATGATGGAAGCAGTTGATAAAGTAGACTCGGGTAACTTAACTGTAGATGAAGTTATGAATCCATCTGGCTGGATTTTGGTAGGTTTCCTTATGGACCCAAGAACTGGTCTTGGTAGATGGCGTCAGTTCTCAATCTCCAACTATCAGTTAATGGAAAAACTCATGGAAGCATGCCGTACCATGGATACAGAGGAGATTCTTTCTTTACCAGATGTACAGGAACGTATCGAAGTTTATTATGATCAGGCTGAAAAATTTAAAGCGATGGTTCATAAGTATACTAGAACAGAAGGCAATGTTATCATTACTGACTTACGTGGCGTTGACCCTATTTACACAGGAAATCGATTTATGATTTATAGCATGTATCCAGAACAGAATATCTCTGCATGGATTGTAAGTGGACGTGGTGGCGAAGGCTGTTCAGCAGCTGTTGGTTACAGTATATTAAATCGTACTTCTGATGTAAACGTAGGTAGTCTCATGTTAAAATACAATGGTGGCGGACACAAAAAAGTAGGTACTTGCCAGTTTGCAAATGAAAATATGGCAACCGAGTTACCAAAGATGTTAGATGAGCTTTGCGAATTAGCAAATAAATAGTGAAGATTAGAAAAGAAATCGCAGTGATGCGATTTCTTTTTTGGTTGACATATGATTGTTAGAAGCATAAAATAATCAATAACTGAATATTAGCTCTTCGGGGCAGGGTGCTGCGAATTATTTGCATATTCCCGACCGACGGTGACAACATTCGTTGAAGTCCGTGAACCGCCAAAGGCGGCCGATCTGGTGAAACTCCAGAACCGACAGTATAGTCTGGATGAGAGAGGAGAAAGAAGATGAACAAAAAACTCAACACACGTTACGTTGCCGTAACAGGAATGTTATCTGCCATCGGATTTATTTTGATGTATGTAGAATTCAGCGTTCCATTCATGCCACCATTTATCAAAATGGATTTATCCGAATTACCAGCTTTAATAGGTTCTTTTGCATATGGACCTAGTTGTGGTATTTTGGTATGTTTGATTAAGAACTTATTACACATGCCAGTATCTACCACTGCCTGCGTTGGTGAATTTGCAAACTTCCTATTAGGAGCGATTTTTGTAGGAACAGCTGGTCTTCTTTACAAACGTAAAAAGACAAAAAAGAATGCTGCGATTGCAGCAGCAATTGGAGCGGTACTTATGGGTATTGCAAGTATTCCAGTAAATTATTACATTACATACCCATTCTACTACCATTTTATGCCACAGGAAGCAGTATTAGGTGCTTATCAGCTTATCGTACCTTCTATGAAATCTATCGTACAGTGCTTGATTTGCTTCAACTTCCCTTTTACCACATTAAAGGGATTGATTTCGGTAGGTGTATCTCTGTTGGTGTATAAACATTTATCGCCAATTTTAAAAGGAAAAAAATAAAAGCTTTAGAAGAAAGACGTTTTGGGCGTCTTTCTTTTTTTGCAAGTGCATGCTATAATAATGCAAAGTGGAGATTTGTGTGTTTTTCACAAAAAGGAATACGGAGAGAAAGATGAAAGTAAGTTTTGATATAAAATTAACAGAAAAAGATTTATATAAATTCAATATGATGCAGGCATACAAAGGGATGCAAGGCTTTTTGTCTATTACTCTTCCAGTTTTAGTATTTGCTTATGCAACAACTACTTTTGGTCAGGTGAGCATTGGTTCTACACTTGTTTATGTGGGTCTTGGAATTATGTTTTTGGTATATGTACCCGTATCTCTTGGGATGCGTGTGAAGAAAATTATGAATGACCCTAATAATGCCATTTCCAAAACATTGCATTATGATTTTGAGGAAGATGTGATTCGTGTTTCGGTAGAGGAGGAAAATGTAGAATTTAAATGGGAAAATATATTTCAGATGAAATCTACAAAGGATATGGTATTGGTTTACACCAATCGTATTAATGCCTATATTTTGCCAAAAGAACAATTAGGCGAAGCATATAGCAAATTATCTGAATTAGCTCACAAAAAATTAGAAAAATATCGTATTAAGATGAAATAGGAGTTTTTAATATATGGAACAGACGAAAATTATAGAAAGTTATTCTCCAGAAGAAACTTTGGAATTAGGGCGAGAAATGGGACGCAATGCACAGCCTGGAGATGTTTATACTTTAATTGGGGATCTTGGAGTTGGGAAAACGGTTTTCACACAAGGGATTGCCGAAGGATTAGAAATCGAAGAATCAATTTGTAGTCCTACATTTACAATTGTACAAGTATACGAAGATGGACGTATGCCTTTTTATCACTTTGATGTTTATCGTATTGGTGATGTAGAAGAAATGGATGAAATTGGTTACGAAGATTATTTTTATGACGAAGGTCTTTGTATGATTGAATGGGCAAATCTTATTGAAGAGATTCTCCCATCCAAACGCAAAGAAATTACCATCGAAAAAGATTTGGAAAAAGGCTTTGATTACCGTAAAATCACAATTGTTGATGTAGAATAAAAAAAGAAACAGAGGTTGTATAAGACCATGAAAATATTAGCGATTGAAAGTTCTGGCTTGGTTGCCAGTATAGCAGTTATTGAAAATAATACCCTTGTTGGGGAATATACAATGAATCATAAAAAGACACATTCACAGACGTTGTTACCAATGCTAGATGAGTTAGCAAAAATGATTGAACTTGATTTGTCTACCATTGATGCTATTGCTGTATCTATGGGACCGGGATCGTTTACTGGATTACGAATCGGTTCTGCGACTGCAAAAGGATTAGGTTTAGCACTTGATAAACCAATTATTCCAGTACCAACGGTGGATGCTCTTGCATATAATATATGGGGAACAGACAAACTGATTTGTCCACTTATGGATGCCCGTAGACAGCAGGCATATACTGGTTTATATACATTTGAAAATGGACATCTTCATACAGTTGTGCCACAGTGTGCAGTAGATATCAGTGAAGTTGTTGCAGAAGTAAACAAGCAAGGCAGAGAAGTTATCTTTTTAGGTGATGGTGTTCCTGTGTTTCAGGAATATTTAGTAGAGCATGTTGCAGTTCCATATGAATTTGCTCCTGCTACCTGTCATATTCAGCGTGCAGCCAGTGTGGCTGTTTTGGGAGAAGTTTTATTCCATAAAGGAATTGTGGAACATGCTAGAGAACATAAACCAGAATATTTGCGTTTATCACAGGCAGAACGCGAATTAAAAGAAAAGGAACGCGATTTTAAAATATGTTAATTCGAGAGATGACAGTTGCAGATATCGCTTCGGCAGTGGAAATTGAAACACAATGTTTTTCCATACCTTGGAGTGAAAAAAGTTTTCAAGAATCTATTGCAAGAGAGGATACTCTTTTTCTAGTTTGTGAAGAGGAAACGATTATTACAGGGTATATTGGCATGTATATCAGTTTTGATGAAGCTAATATTACTAATGTAGCGGTGTCGCCGGTATATCGTAAAATGGGATATGGAGAAGCACTTGTATCTGTTGCAAAAGGAAAAGCAAAAGAAAAGCAGATAGAAAAAATCTTTTTAGAGGTTCGAGTTTCAAATCGACCAGCTATTTCTTTGTATGAGAAGATGGGATTTGAAAACTTAGGGATTCGTAAAAATTTTTACGAGCATCCGAAGGAAGATGCGTACATTATGTCTTGTGATGTATCTGTCTAAAATAATAAATAAGAAAGTTGGAATATAGATGTTAGATGTATGTCTTTTAGGAACAGCGGGCATGATGCCCCTTCCATATAGATGGCTTACAGCCATGATGCTTCGATACAATGGTAGTAGTCTTTTGGTGGATTGTGGTGAAGGTACACAAATTGCGATTAAAGAAGCAGGACTTAGTTTTAACCCAATTGATGTGTTGTGTATTACACATTTTCATGCGGACCATATTAGTGGTTTACCAGGCTTGCTTCTTACCATGGGAAATGCAGATCGAACAGAACCGCTTACCATCATTGGACCCAAAGGATTGGAACGTGTAGTAAATGCCATGCGTGTGATTGCTCCAGAGCTTCCATTTGAAATCAAATGTATTGAAATGACCGAAGCAGATGCTTATTTTGAAATCAATGGATATCATATCCATGGATTTAGAGTTAAACACAATGTTCCTTGTTATGGATATTCTTTTGAAATTAAACGTGCTGGAAAATTCTGCGTAGATAGAGCAAAAGAGCAGAATATTCCAATGAAGTTGTGGAATCCATTGCAGAAAGGTGAAACGATTACATTAGAGGGAAACACATACACACCAGACATGGTATTAGGACCAGCGCGAAAAGGAATCAAAGTGACTTATTGTACAGATAGCCGTCCTACAGATGCGATTGTGGAAGCCGCAAAGGGTTCGGACCTC
The DNA here is from genome assembly GCA_045633955.1 of Agathobacter sp. GTDB lineage: Bacteria > Bacillota > Clostridia > Lachnospirales > Lachnospiraceae > Roseburia. Next base: position 37,798 of record JAZQZJ010000042.1, read on the forward strand.
TTTATCTGTGAAGGAATGTATGCGGAAAAAGAAAAACTCGCCAAAGCGAAACAATACAAACATATGACGTTTTATGAAGCGGCAGACATGGCAAAAAAAGCAGAAGTTTCCGAATTGTGGTTAACACATTTTTCTCCATCATTGGTACGTGCAGAAGATTATATGCCAGCTGTTCGCGATATTTTCGCCAATGCTTGTCTTGGAAAAGATGGTAAAACCAAAGAACTCTTATTTCAGGAGGATTAAACTATGAAAAATTTTAAATTAATCATTATTGGAATTGCATGTATTTGCTTAATTTGTGTAGGATTCTTTTTCTTTTCAAAGGATAATGCTACGATAGAAAAAGAGTTAACTGAAGTAGAAAAACTCATTGTTCGTGATTTAGAAGAGAATTATCCAAAAACACCGAGAGAAGTTGTAAAGTTTTATAACAGAATAGTTTCATGTTATTATGGTGGCGAGATAAAAAAGAATGAATTAGAAAAGTTAGCAGATCAGATGTTATTACTTTTGGATGATGATTTGTTGTTAGTAAATCCTCGTGATGAATATATTAATTCAGTAGAAAATGATATAGCAATGTATAAAAGAGACAATAAGCGTGTAGTTTCTACAGATGTATGTGATAGCAATGAAGTAACGTATGTTAATGATGAAAAAGAAAGCACATCGGAAGTTGATAAGCTGGCGTATGTAGATGCAAGCTATTTTAGCAACGTGAACGGAGAGTTTGTGTATTCTTATCAACAATTTGTGCTTCGTCAGGATGAGGATGGCAGATGGAAGATCCTCACATTTTATGAAGTAGAAGGAGATTCGTTTGATCATGAATAAAGAGGTTAAAATATTGGCAATTGAAAGCTCTTGTGATGAAACTGCAGCGGCAGTCGTAGTAAATGGACGTGATGTTCGTTCTAATGTTATTTCTTCACAGATTGATCTTCATACCTTATATGGAGGTGTGGTGCCAGAGATAGCTTCGCGTAAACATATTGAAAAAATAAATCAGGTTATTGAAGAAGCTTTAAATAAAGCAGAAATGACTTTGGATGATATTGATGCAATTGCTGTAACCTATGGGCCAGGTCTTGTGGGCGCACTTTTAGTAGGCGTAGCAGAAGCAAAGGCTATCAGTTTTGCTCGTAACATTCCATTGATTGGTGTACATCATATCGAGGGGCATATCAGTGCCAATTACATTGAAAATAAAGACTTGGAACCACCATTTTTATGTCTTGTAGTTTCAGGTGGACATACACATCTGGTTCGTGTTGCAGATTATGGCAAATATGAGATTCTTGGCAAAACTCGTGATGATGCAGCAGGAGAAGCTTTTGACAAAGTTGCGCGTGCCATCGGATTAGGGTATCCAGGTGGGCCAAAAATTGAAAAGATATCCCATGAGGGAAATCCTGATGCGATAGCCTTCCCACGTGCAAAGGTTGCAGATGGTGTTTATGATTTTAGTTTTAGTGGATTAAAATCAGCTGTTTTAAATTATTTAAATGGCTGTAAAATGAAAGAAATAGAAATCAATCAAGCAGACGTAGCGGCGTCTTTTCAAAAATCTGTTACTGATGTGTTAGTAGAACACGCAATGCATGCCATTGATGAATATCAGATGGACAAGTTTGCAATTGCGGGGGGCGTTGCTTCAAATGGGACACTTCGTAAAGCAATGGAAGAAGCTTGTGAAAAGAAAGGTGTGAAATTTTATCACCCATCTCCAATTTTATGTACAGATAATGCTGCTATGATAGGTGCAGCAGGGTATTATGATTATCTTGCAGGGAAACGTTCGGGTTGGGATTTAAATGCAGTACCAAATCTGAAGTTGGGAGATTGATAAATATTACGTAATTAGTTTTCAGAAAAGGTGGAGAGTATGAGTAAATTTTCTGCAATTGTATTATCGGCAGGTGTAGGCAGCCGCATGAAAAGTGATATCCCAAAACAATACATGGATTTAATGGGAAAACCAGTGATTTATTATAGTCTAAAAGCATTTGAGGAAGCTGGTTTTTCTTCTATAGTATTAGTATGCGGAAAAGATGATGTGGATTATTGCAAAAAGGAGATTGTAGAGAAGTATGATTTGAAATCCATAAAAGCCGTAGTTCCAGGTGGAAAAGAACGATATCATTCTGTATATGAAGGTTTAAAAGTGGTGCAAGATACAGATTATGTTTTTATCCATGATGGTGCTCGTCCAATGATTGATCAAGCAACAATTGCTCGATTAAAAGAAGCTGTGATAAAAGAAGAGGCGGCGGTTGCAGGTATGCCCGTAAAAGATACAATAAAAATTGTAGATGATGAGGGTTATGTAAATGATACGCCTGATCGACAGTATGTGTGGCAAGTGCAAACACCACAATGTTTTTCCTACTCTATTATATATGAAGCATATAAAAGTGTAATTCAGGATGAAGAAGAAGGATGGACAATCCCTAAAATAACAGATGACGCAATGGTTTTGGAATATGCTACGGATCATGAAGTAAAAATGATAGAAGCGGATTATCGTAATATCAAGATTACAACCCCGGAAGATTTGGCAATTGCGACTGTGTTTTTATCTGAGCGATACATGAAATAGAGGAAAAGCCTATAAAATCAAGGTTTTATAAAAAAAGAAAGAAAGATGAAAAAAGTTGTTGACATTATACGAGAATGATGATAGTATTATCTCTGCGCTAAGCAAGTGTTAAATATAATACGGAGAGGTATCGAAGTGGTCATAACGAGGCGGTCTTGAAAACCGTTTGTCCGCAAGGGCACGTGGGTTCGAATCCCACCCTCTCCGCTTTTTTACACAAGCATAGCATTTATATTGTACGGAGAGGTATCGAAGTGGTCATAACGAGGCGGTCTTGAAAACCGTTTGTCCGCAAGGGCACGTGGGTTCGAATCCCACCCTCTCCGTTATTTTTTTGCTCAAAAACAAAAGAGCGAAAATATCCACATAGCATAAGATTCACGATGTGAGTCTTATATTTTTTTGTAAATATACTTTTAAAAGTGTGACGCATCTAGAAAGTGCTCTGTCATACAGTTGGCTTATGATGGATGTTATTTTATTCGGAGAAGTACCCAAGTTGGCCGAAGGGACACCCCTGGAAAGGGTGCAGGTCGTTAATAGCGGCGCGAGGGTTCAAATCCCTCCTTCTCCGCTTTGTTAGATGGTTTGAAAAAAATTTTTTTAAAAAAGTTATTGACAACGAAAACGACTTGTGCTAATCTAACATAGCTGTCGCAAACGACAGCAAAAATAAAAAATAAAATTTTTTGAAAAAGTTGTTGACAAATAAATCTGACTGTGATAATCTGATTTAGCTGTCACTTAACAACAGCAAACGAACATTGATAACTAAACAGTGAAAAACCTTGAAAGATTCAAAGAGAATAATTCAAGTCTAGATCTAGAAAAGATTTAGCGAACGTTTTAATCGAGAGATTAAAACCCTTTAAACAGTAGATTCAGATTTAAGTTTCTGAA
>JAZQZJ010000043.1:0-9318 GCA_045633955.1 Agathobacter sp.
CCTTCAGGTTTAATCTCTATATTTGTTTCTTCTGTTGCGCCATAGTGAATAATTGCTCCATGTGCTGCATAGCCACAAATCGTGTTAAAGCTTAAATCAAAACAGCCTTCCTGCTCGCGTCTTAACTCTTCTAAATAATCCGATGCAGAAATCTCTGTCATAGGTATTTTACCCACATTTGTCTTTAACCAATACATGAATTTGCACATTGCAACAGCGTCTTTGATATGTGCATTTCTAGTATTTTCCAGTTCTACTCCATTCTTCTGTGCTTTCATAAATACCGATGGATCTTTTTCATCTACAATCATCACACCATCTGGAATCGTGTTGCAAATACGATAGTTTACTACCGATTTATCCATTAAAACTGTTTTATTTGCTTCGATTTCTTTCACATAATCATAGAACGAATTGTATGGTCTGGTAGTGATATTATTTGCACTTAAATATCTAGATAATTCATCTGTAAGAATCTCATCCTGAACAAACCATATACATTCTTCTTTTGTAAGTGCAAGATAAGATAATACGACTGGTACATAGCTAATATCATTTCCTCGAACATTTAACATCCATGCAATATCGTAAAGAGAAGTTACAAGGTGGATATCTGCCCCTTTCTCTTCCATTACTTTACGAATATCCGCAAGTTTTTCTGCCGTTTCTTTTCCTGTATATTTAAAATCCAAAATACGCACTGGTTCTTTGGAAAGTTCAGGTCTATCTGTCCAGATAATGTCAATCAAATCCTCTTCTACCGCCATCTGGCCATGTTTCTTTGCTACAATATCTTCTAATTTTTTACCCCAGGAACTATTTACCACGCGACCATCAAAGCCCAATGTCTGACCTTCTTCTAATGTCTGCTCAATATATTCATCTACCGTTGGAACACCTTCTTCAAACATTTTAAAAAGTGTAACCGTGGTGCCTTCAAGCTGTGCCGCTGCCTGAATAAAATATCTGCCATCTGTCCATAGGCCAGCTTCTGTCATCGTAATGACAGCTACACCTGCAGAACCTGTAAATCCTGTAATATATTTTCTCGCTGTAAAATAATCTCCTACATATTCTGATTCATGAAAATCCGCTGTAGGTACTACATATATCGCAATATTTCTCTTTGCCATCTCATGACGAAGTGCTTGTAATCTTTCTGGTATCATAATGCCTCCTAAAATATAAAAATAGCCACTTTTTATTATCTCATAAAAAATGGCTATTTTCAATAAATTCCAATTATTATTCTTTTATTTTAAATTGCATATATAAGAGTCTCCTGACTTAGTAAATCCCATTTTTTCCATATATGCAACGTGCTCCTCTGTCTCTTTCTGTCGATATTCTAAGGTATAAACGCCTTTCAATGTTAACCTTGTATACAAATATCTGCCAACCGAGCAATCACGATACATCGGAACGGAATAATCTACCACAACATCAAGCACTCCCTCCGACTTCATATTTCCTAACAATACACCTGCCGGATTTCCGTTACAACACACGACATATGCCTTCGCATATTCTTCCTCGCATGTAAAACTTGGAAAATACCTCTGCATATCTGTTTGATATCTCGTCAAGAAATATTCTAAAAGAGCATCACCCTTCTTTGCTTCTACCATTTCATACTCTTGTTCCGTCTTTAACAATTTATACAAATTATAAAGATTAATGATAATCAGACAAGTATTCATAAGCACCAGTGGATATGCACCACAAATCAATGCATATATACCGGAAACCACACTACCAATCGTATTGATAATTCTTAGCTTCACAACAGAAGACATCAGCATGGAAAAAACCACTAAGAATGAACCAATATAACCAAATAATTCTATTAACATTTGTGTATCCAACATCACACAATAAACCTCGTTCTATCTTTTATTCTACTTTCTGGTAGCGTTTCCAAATCTTGTCGCCACCACAAACATGCTTTGTTCCATCCTCATCGATTACAATGTAATCATCTTGTCCGATAAATTCTCTGCCACGACGATTCAGAATAAATGGGGATACCACATAACCATCATCACGTTTAATACGAATCAAAGTATCTGTCACAATCCACTCTCTTGTTACAATCTCAGAGAATAATTCAAAGCCATCTTCTAAACCTTTTCCCAATTCATACTTCTGTACATCAGCCATCAATTCTGCTCTTTTACACTTCATATAGTTCCCCTCCTTAACTAGCATTTTACTTGAATTTATTGTACCACAATTTATGACTTCTAGCATCTATTTTCAGAAATTTTTCCACATATTTTTTAATCTGTCCCCTTTATCATTTCAATTATTCTGTGATTTCATCATACATATCTCTATAGTCCTGCTCATCTGCAAACAACATATATTCTCCATTTACATATCCCATATATCCACTGTCAATTACATATCCTTTCATGTTTTCTCCTCCTATATCAACGTATTATTTTTTACTTCTTAAAAACAAATATATTTCCTAAGACACATAAAAAATACAAAACCTTATGGTCGATAAATCGGACACAAAAAAGAGGATGTCTATGACATCCTCTTGGAATTCTTTACTCAGTGAATTTAACGGAAACTTTACCAATACCACATTCAATATTCATATGGTGATTCGCACTAGCATTTGTAACATTCTGCGCCGCACCCATTCCACCAAAGAAATAAGTTCCCACAGTTACTTCACCAATGCCACACTCTACTTCATAATTATAATCAGCCTCTGCACCTGCAATCTCAATATCTACTTCGCCAAGACCTGTTTCCACATTTAAATTTTGAACAGATAAATTTCTTACAACTGCTTGACCCGCACCTACTTTTAGTTCAACATCACAAGCAGAAAGATTCGATATATCCCCCTGCCCTGCTCCCACTGCAAAATGAAATTGATCCACCATAAGATCGCGAAGCGTCAACTGACTGGCTCCAACCTCTAAATGAACCACTTCTAATTCCACATCTCTTGGAAGAATAATGATCAGCTCTATGCCTGAATTTTCTGTCACGTCTAAGTCACCTAATATATGCAGACTCTGTTCATCATCACTGGTTGTCATTGAAAATCTTGGCACATTTTTCTGACGAACCTGCACATACTCAACATCATCATAATAGATATCTATTTTACCAGCTGCTAATTCTACATAAAGCTTGGTACACTTATGTGGAACCTCACGTTCTACATAATCATTGTTTATATTATGCTTATTTCCCAAATGGACATCTGCATCATCATCGTCTAGAATCTGAATATAAAAACCATCCTCTGGACTAAAACTAAATACTCCATTTGCTACCATATTCTGAATATCTGCTACTGTAACTCCCATTGCAAATGCTTCAATAAAGCAAACTGCTGCAACAATAAAGAAAAATCCTGATATTCGCAATGCTATCTTTGTAAATCGTTTCAAATCTCATCGCCCCCTTCCTGAGGTTTGAACAAACCTTTTGCCCATTTCACAATCACTCGCACCATTGTTGGAAACCATTTAAATGCTAATAATACAAACAGTAATACCCAAAGCACACTAATCGCAGTAAAAAGTGCACCAACTCCAATCGTCATAACACCTTCCACCGGCGATGCCACAAGTCGAAATATGCCAATAACCAAACAAGCCAATCCAGCAACAAGAACACCAATTCCTGCACCACCGAGACCTACTACAACACCAAAAAGACCACCGAGTAATCCAACAATACCACTAAACAATCCGGCTACTACACCAATCCAAATAGGGAAAGTAATAACAAGTAAGATAACGAATAAAATTTTTGTAGACTTACTCATATTTTTTATCTTTCCTATGAAAGTAGTAGGTTCTCCTTTTTTCTGCTCATAACTACTTTCATACTCCATTTCAGAACTGCAATAATCACCACTATTTTTCTTATGTTCTCTATGATAATCCTCCAAAATCATCTGTGCTACAGCCTCAGGACTACCTAACTCCTGAATTACCTGCTGTTCATTTTCTACACCTGCATCGTCGAAATAATCATTGTAATATGCCAACGCATCCATTCTCTCATTCTCTGGAATACCACGAAGTAAATATTCCAATCTTCTAAAAAATTCCTGTCGATTCATAACTTAACATCCTCCTTCGAATAATGAATTAATTTTCGAAGCATAATTCTTCCACTCGATTTGGTAAAGCCGTAACTGCGCCTCTCCCTTTTCCGTCAATTTATAATATCTGCGGTTTCGTCCGGCATACTCCATATCGTATACCTCTAGACACCCGTCCTTTTGCAATCTACGAAGCACTGGATATAAAGTCGATTCCGAAACCTCTAATACCTGACGAACATCCTGTGTAATTTTGTACCCATAAGTCCCCTGCTCCTCCTTAGAAACAACTGCGAGTACAATTGCATCCAAAAGGGCTGCACCCGTATTAAAAGTCATATTATTTCACCTCTTTTGGTATTTCAAACCCATAATATATTTCCATTAATATTATATGTCATATAACATTATATCTATACTATATGACATATAGTATTGCTTGTCAACCTATAATATGCACAGAAAAAAAACACCTGCCGCAACTCTACCACATTACTACAGGCATTTCTCTCCAAAGTATCTATTTTTATATTATTTTAAATTTTTTGCGATTTCCTTCAATTCATCAGCCAACTGTTTCCCAATTTCTACATCTTTCTCTAAATTCTTTTCACCCTGTTCCATTCTATCCATGATTCGATCTGTAATCACAGAATAGTATCCATCTGCTTTTTCTACCATCTTATCAATAGTGAAAATTGCGCGTTCTTTTTCTTTCTTTAAATCTAACTTTTCACCATTTAACAAACTTGAAACATGATCTGCTACTGCTTCTGCAAATACCCCTGCTGTTTCAACTGCCGCATCTGCCGCTTTTTTTGCTGTCTCTTTATCTTTTTCAATATTTTCAGCAACCTGTTCCATACGTTCTACAGTACGATCTACTGCGGTTCCATATACTTTATCTGCACCATCTACTACAACATCTGTCATGTTCTTTGTTTCGTTTGTCATATCCTATCTCCTTTTCATTAATATGATTTGCTTTTTCCTACAAGAATCAGTATACTTATTTTATCCCAAAGAACCATGGACACATTTAAAAATCTGCGTACTATTCGGACAGATTTTGAATTTTGTGGTACAAATCCTTTTATTAATAAATGGAGAAATTTATGAAACACGAACTCAATTCACAGAACACAAAAGAAATGCTTTGCGATGCTCTTATCAGCCTATCTGCCAATAAAGCTTTTTCGAAGATTACAGTTTCTGAAATTGTAAGCCTTTGCGAATTGAACAGAAAAACTTTTTATTATCACTTTGCAGATGTATATGACTTATTAGAATGGCATTTAAACAACGAAATCCAAAATGCAATTTCTACATTTGATCCTCTTTATGATTTAGATGCAACCATTACATATGCAATTGATTATATGAATCAACACTTATATCTGCAGAAATTTATTCAAGATCCACTTGCACGAGAGAAAATCACACAACTTTTGAACAAATGTCTTATTCCTAAAACATCAGAGCTCATCCAAAATTTTGAAAATGCTCATCAAAAAACAATTGAACCTGATTTTCGAGATTTTCTTGTAAAAAATCTTACACGTATCACCGTTCTCTCTATCTTGGATGCAATTGAAAACCCAAATAATTACGATATCGAAAAAATGAAACGATATGTTTCCACGATATTTGATATGTCTGTGAATGGATTATTCCATCAAATATAAATTACGGTTTAACACACGAATTTAATTTCGTAACTTACTATGGAGACTTCTCAAATATGAGAAGTCTCCATTTCTATCTACAAAGATTATATTCACAAGTCTGAATCTCCTAGCAAATTCAGTTTTCTAATATTTGCTAGGTTCATTTCTCCTTTTGTTTTCCTAGTTTTGTTCATTTTTCTTTATATACTAGGAAGTTCATTTCCATTTCATTCCTAGCATATGAAAAACTTTCGCATTTACTAGGATTTTCTCTTTTCATTTATCCCTAGCATATGAAAAACTTTTGGATTTACTAGGATTTTCTCTTTTTATTTATCCCTAGTATATGAAAAACTTTTGGATTTACTAGGATTTTCTCCTTTTATTTATCCCTAGTATCTGGTATTTTATTGTAAATACTAGGAATTTTCACAACTAAAGCATCCTTAAAAAAACAAATATCTGTTATGCTAGGAAAATTTGAAAATATTTAGTAAAAGTATGGTCTGAAAGCCACACTTATCCATTTCTGCTTGATTAACTTTTCATCTGTAAAGTCCTATTCTGTCAAGTTTGCACCGAAGATGCACGAAAATGCTTGAACATGACAGAATAGGATTTACAGATAGAATATAACAAGCAGAGATGGAATAAATATTATATAATTAAAATCACGCGCGAATTCAAATTAAATAATTATAAAAACTTACTCCGCGCGTCTATTTTAACACTACAAACTAGTGAGAAAAGCTAGCTCAATCCACGTCACTGTGTAACTTTCCGTTGCAACGCGACTAGGCTCAGCTATGCACACCTTCACACTAGATGGCTAATCGCCAAATAAAAAAGACTTCATACGTCCGCATTCATGCAAGCATGAGCGTCCGTTGAAGTCTTTTTACATTTCTTACTAGTAAACTAAACCGTAATTTATTTCTTTCTACTATCAAAATATACAAATTTGTCTATCGCATCCAAAATATCTGCAAAGTCTTCTCTTGGTGCAACATCCAAATACTTCATCAATATTTTAGTCTCCTGTTCCTTAAATGGTCCATAGAAAATATCATAGAGATTATGCCCGCGCATATGTACTTTAAAGACTTCATAATTCTCTTTTAAATCCTCAATCGATTCTATCGTTTTACCGATAGCTTCCGTAAAACACTTTCCACTCTTGATACGATGCAGATATTGGTTCCACTTCTCAAAAAGTGTTTCCCAAAATGCACCTTCACTCTCTACAACACCAATCTCTGCCATTACCTTTGGATTCAAAAAATAATTCTCAAAAGAATAATATTTTAAAATCAAAACATTTTCACGCTTTACGCGTGGAAGTTTATCCACATCCTGTACATTTCGTTCACTATAATATTTACACAACTGTCCCGCTAACTCTTCTGGATCTTTTCCATCTCCATCACGAATCATTAAAAACTGATCTCGTAAATAAACTTGATTCATATATTTCAAGTTAGCATAGGTTTTGATATTGGTACAGCTATTGGTAGTAATAATGGAGATACGCGACAGCATACCAGACTCATCTTTTACCTCTGCATAATACTTATCTAAAAGAAGTGGCAGTCTAGATTTATCCTGCTTTCCTTCTACGATGAACACAAAGTCCACATTAAGGAAATCATTTGCACTATATCCCAGGTCATTTAAAATATCATCAATGTCTGCATTCTGTCTTGCATAGGAATCTCCCTCTTTATCCAGTACCATCTGACAAATCTGTCCCTTGGTAAAGTTGGAAACCATATTTGGTGAATGGGTAGTGAAAATCACCTGATTCTTTTTCGATAATTTATACAAAATCTCTGATGCTGTTTTTTGTAAAGATGGATGTAAAAACAGTTCTGGATATTCTACAAGAATAATACTAGGCAAACATTTCTGATTCTCAATATAAGTCTCCAATAGAGACAGCATATAGATACTTTTCATACCATTTCCTAAGTGTTCTACTGAGCTCAAATGCTTCGAACGTTCATGCCACGCATCTACTTTTACCTGAAACATCTCATCCACATCACAAGACAAATGATAAGAAATATCCTCTACCCCACCATTCTTATGATAATTTTCATTTACCTTTTTAGAAAAATCACTCATATTGACCTGATACATCTTATATTCTAAAAGTCTCGCAGTTTCATGCAACTGCAATTCCTCAGGACGTTTTTTATTAATCAACCCAATACAATTAAAGCAATGGTTACACCCTCTTGCCGAATCAAACATGCAGACATTATTCTTCATCTGCACCAGGTCCTCAGATTTTTCAAACATTAGTAAATCATTCTGAAAAGATGCCAGATTACGAGCTGTATCGATAAAATGGAGTTTCGGAAGCACTTCACGAATATAACGATTATTCTTATGTGTATCATCACTATAACGAATTTTTCCATCTCGATTAAAGGTACACACAAAAGACAATTCTACATCTACAAAAGATGGAAGTTTTTCGCAAAAGTCCTTTTCCCATAGTTCATAGCGTTTATACTGGCTCACAATCCCCTGTGCATGAAACAACTGCAAATCTTCCTCTGATATCTGCAATATCATAGCAATCTCAATATTCTGCTTTCTCTCGTTAAAATGAGATTCTTTCACTTGGAAATCTCCAGTCACAGCACGGATAGCATCCAAAACCCCCGTTTTACCAGTATTGTTCTTCCCTACTAAAATCAATGCACTTTCAATATCCTGTATCTCCAATTTCTGTATTGACTTAAAATTTTTAATCCCCAAGTATTTTATCTGCATACGAGCACCTCACAGAATATTATTCCTTTTTTACATTGTACTCCTTTTTTTCACAAAAAGAAACTAAAAGAGGCTCTCGCAACACAGACACAATCGGTCTATGTTACGACAGCCTCTCTTCCATCAATTATAAATAAACATTTCCATTTTCGTCTGCTTCCATTGGAGCTACAATCATCCAATCAATAATAGTCATGCTAAAAGATATTCCAGTCCAAAAAAGCAATAAATATAATACACCTGTACCATACTGTTTCGCATAAAAACGATGTGCTCCAAAAAGGCCTAATAAGCACAATCTAATATATTTTTTCTTATTCACAGGAACCTTTACACGCTCTTCACGTTTATTAAGAAGCTTCGAAATCAGTTTTTTCAAACCTTTTTCTTCATCTTCCATTCCGTGCTCTCTCTTTAACTGATTTAGTTCTTCCTGTGCATACGCGATATCTGCAAGAATCTGCATCTCCTCTTCTTTGCGTTTTGCAGCCTCCTGCATACGTTTCTGCTCTTCCATGCGTTTCTGTTCTTGCTTTTGTTTCAGTGTTTCAAACATATTATTTGCCTTTCCAATAATAGCAGGCGCCAGATTGCTCTAGCGCCTGTTATAAACCTTTTTATATTCGTTATGTAACTAACAAATTATTACTATTCTGCCATAGCTTTTGCTTTGATAGCAGCGATTTCGTCCTGAATTTCTTCCATCTTTTCTTTTGAAAGTGGGTAGAATTTCATAGCGATTACGTTACAAATGTTACCAATAACAATCATACCATACATTAAGAATAC
>JAZQZJ010000044.1:0-59946 GCA_045633955.1 Agathobacter sp.
CACTGTTTATATTATTCTATTTTGTCGGTTTGCTAATAAATGGAATTACTAAAAATAAAAGTCGATTATATAAAAAAAAGGGGACAAGCAAAGGACGTAGTGAATTACGAGAGATATTTCATAAATCTATTATTAATGATATTGTTATAGGAATTAGCTTTGTTGATAAAGCCGAAGAAATTGGTTACGATGGTGATGTAGCAGAGATGTATTTATATGAAGCAGCATATTATTTTATTCAAGCTAAAATTCAGATGGAGGAAATAGAATTATTAGACCCTGAAAAGAATATAGAGCATGATCAGTTTATATCAGAAATTGGCTTAAAAACAATTGAAAGTACATGCAAAGTCTTTTATGCAGGTCTTAAAAAACTATATGATAAAATGGCCGAGGGAAAGGAAAAGAGAGATATAAAAGATATTATACAGTCTATAAAGCCATATTTACAAGATATGTCAGACGGTTTTTATGAATAAATTTTTAAATACTAGAAACATTTAAATTCGATTATTTTATTTGAAATGAAATTTCATTGAAAATAAAATGAATGTACAATATAATTATGAGAGGTAAAGTTTTAGTATGCTTTGCTTATTGGGGACGAGGAAATGAATATTATTAATGATTTTAAAATATTAAATATTTGCGAAAGTAATTTGGATGCTAAAAAGCAACAAACTGATTATAAAATTCGATATGTTTCTGAATATATTCGTTTGTGGGCGATTATTAGCGCAGAAAGATCAGATGTAGAAGATATTAACTTTATTGACTGTATGTGTAATGCCGGCGTTTATGCAGATGGGGATTGTTGTACGGCAATAGAAGTACTAAAAATTTTCATGGAAATAGCTGAGAGGCATAAATATAAAAATTTTAATCTATATCTAAATGACTATGATAAAAATAAAATTGATATAGTATCAAAGGTTGTTAATTATGTATATCCACGAAAAGTAAATAATTTACGTGTGTATATACATAATAAAGATGTGAATGATTATTTAGATGAATTAGTAGATGATTCTAATATATTTGGAAGGGGTAAATCTACAGTCCTCTATATAGACCCATTCGATTTTGGAACGGTTATTATTCCAAAAGTTTCGGAGGTTCTTAAAAAGAATTATTGCGAGGTAATATTTAACTTCTTTAGCAGTGACTATAGAAGAAATATTCGACATGATAAGGAACGAATAAAGAAGTGTATTGGCGGTTTGCAAATTGAGAGCAAAGAAGAGATAGTTGAATATATAGGCCAGCAATTAAAAGTTGGTTCAATTAAATATTTGTTTTCTTATGAGTTTAAGACAAAAACAAATGTTGAATTATATCAGATTATTTTTGTTACACCAAGTAAAAAAGGTTTGGAGAAACTAAAAGAGGTACTATGGAATGTCTTTGACGGAAAAGAGTTCCATAGAAATGCAGAAGAAACTGGGCAAATGTCACTGTTTACAGTTAGTGATGAGAAAGAGTTACGAGCACAGGGATATGCAACGGAAGCTAAGAGAATGCTGATAGAAAAATATAAAGGAATGGAGGTGTCTTATACAACGATTGAAATGTATCTAATTGAGAATACAATGTTACGAGATGGGCAAATAATCAAGTATGTGATTAAGCCTATGATAACTGAAGGCTTGCTTTGGAAAAATGGAAAAGTAAGCAAAGCAAGTAACTATAAAGATGATACATATACGTTTGTATAGAGACGAAAAAAAGTGATTCGTAAATCCTTAATATATAAAACGGCTGTTGAATATGGTGATTACACATTAAATTATGTGCAGGGTTGTTCCCATGGATGTAAGTATCCTTGCTATGCATTTCAAATGTCAAAGAGATTTGGAACTGTGAAAACATATGAAGAGTGGATAAAGCCTAAGATTGTAGAAAACACAATGGAATTGTTGGATAAAGAGATTCCTAAGTATAAGGACAAAATTGATATTTTACATTTATGTTTTACAACAGATCCATTTATGATGGGACAAGATGATGTGATTCAGCTAAGTATGTCTGTTTTAAAAAAGGCTAATGACAATGGCATAAAATGTTCAGTGTTGACCAAGGGGCTGTTACCAATTGAGCTAGCTGATTTTAACAAGGAAAATGAATATGGAATTACCATCATCACACTAGATGATGACTTTAGGAAGAAAATGGAGCCAGGTACTGCTTCAATAGAAGAAAGAATTAAAGCATTAGAAGCATTGCATAATAAAGGGTGTAAAACATGGGTTAGCATGGAGCCATATCCAACACCAAATTTTATTGAACAAAATTTGAGCGAAATATTAGAACGACTTAGTTTTACAGACAAAATTATTTTCGGAAGAATGCATTATAATAAAAAGGTGTCGGAATATAAAAAGTACAAAACATTTTACAATAAATGTGCCAAAGAAGTAATCAATTTTTGCGAAACAAGAGGAATAGATTATCATATAAAAAAAAGAACGATAACAGAAAGTTAGAGGTTAATGATAATGAATAATATATATACTATTGGATTTACCAAAAAGAGTGCAGAAACTTTTTTTGAGTTGCTAATTAACAATAGGATTGAAGTGTTATTGGATGTAAGATTAAATAATACTTCGCAGCTGGCAGGATTTTCGAAATATCCAGATATAGAATATTTTCTAAAAAATATATGTAACATTAAATATATTAGTGACACTACTCTTGCGCCAGAAGAATGGATACTAAAAGATTATAAAAATAAGAAAATGTCATGGGAAGAGTATGTTGAGAATTTTGGCGAATTAATGGAAAAAAGAAATATCCAAGAACATATACTAGAGAATTATAAAGAGTTGGCTAATAAACGGATATGTCTTTTATGTAGTGAGGAAAAATCAGATTTTTGCCATAGATCTTTGGTGGCTGAGTATTTTAAAAGTGTTTTTGGATCGCAGATTGTTAACTTATAATATTTGTGAATAGGGGGAAATATATGAGAAAACAGATTATTATATTGACAAAATCAGACAAGCATTCTGGATATTGCGTAGCAGGAATAGATAGGGATACAGGTGAGTGGATTCGTGTGGTATCAAATGATGTTAGTACTGAGTATGCTGTTCCATATGATGATATGTTCTTGGATGATGGAAGTTTTGTAGAAGTGTATGATATAGTTGAAATTGACTTTCTTAGACCGGTTCCAACAGATGTTCAACCAGAAAACTATTTATACAATAAAGCAATCAGATGGAAAAAAATAGGTGAAAGTAATTTGGAGGAGGTTATTGAAATTCACGGATATGACGATACGGAATATGTATTTGGAAATGATGATAGACGATTAACTGAGGATGAGATTTATGATGCAGGTGGCTCATTATTGTTGTTAAAAGTACGTATGCCATCCTATTTTGTAAATCGATTTCCAGAGAGAACCACTTTTCAGCTGAATTTTATTTATAATGGAGTACAGTATTCATATTTCAATGTAACCGATAGAGAATTAAAGTTACAATATATGAATCGTAATGTAGGAAGTTATCCAACGGGAACTAACACATTTGTTTTCAGTTTAACTGATAAATATAAAGATGGTAAATACTATAAAGTAGTGGCGCAAGCACTTACATAAATGAGGAATATGTATGAATAATATTTTATATACGATAGGACATTCACAACATGATTTAGAAAAGTTTGTTGCAATGTTAAAAAAACATAAAATAAATTATTTGTTAGATGTAAGAAGTACACCATATTCACAGTTTGCATCAAATTATAATAAAGAACATATTAAATCTGTTCTTAATAATATTGGAATTCAATACACATTCATGGGAACATTTTTTGGCGCAAGACCAGACGATGAAAGCTTGTATACTAAAGAGGGATATTTAGATTTTGACAAAGCTAGAAAAACAGATAAGTTTCAAGCTGGAGTCGAAAATGTTATAAAAGGAATTGAGAAAGGAAATAAAATTTCTTTAATGTGTACAGAGAAAGATCCAATAGAATGTCATCGTGCAATTATGGTGGCTCGAACATTCCATGAGCAAGGCATAGATGTACAACATATTATGTCAGATGGAAGCTTACAAAGTCATAATGAATTGGAACAAAGATTACTAGATGTTTATTTTCCAGAGCGATATCAATTTACTTTGTTTGAAGAACAAAAGACTGATAAAGAATATTTAGAAGAAGCATATATACGCCATAATGCTAAAATAGGTTATTACAAAGAAGATTCTAATGAATAAAAAATAATCTTCGAATTAAGCAAACAATAAAATATTTTATAATGAAAGTGTCTACTAGTGAGTGGTAGGCACTTTTTTAGTTCTTATAAGGAACAGTTATTCTTAAAAATTCTCCTTTTCACGAACTTCCACCAAAGCACAAAACAATTTAATATGTTAGAGAAAGTTGTAAACGCAACTTCGGTACAACTAAATATCAGTTACAGATGCAGTGAAAATTCCGGTATGGTTACCAGACATAATCAGTCAAAGTTTGCGATGAGTGTTGATGGATTGAGAAATGAAGATGGAGCAAACAAGGTAAGAATTGCTATGGCGGAAGGATAATAACCTACGAGGGTGTCTAAAGAGATTCCCGGTTCTCGAAAATGGCGGTAGAGAAGATAGTGTTACCAATAAGGTAAGGCGTCGTAAACGCAATAGGCGGCTCATTTGTAATTCCCATGTGTACGGGCGAAGAGGGACTATTGTTAGTCGAAGTACACCTACATAACAAAGTTATGAATAGAGAAATGGGAGGTGAAAATGTGAAACTAGAGTTTGAAGGGCAAAACATAACTTGCGAGGACGATTTGCGTAGATTAGTTGAACGAATAAATTGTGATGCTGAATTTGCAAAACAACTTGAGAAGTATGGTATTAAGGATGAGTATATTGACGAAAAAGAAATTATCCGAATATATCGCGAAAAAGTTAGGAAGCATGAAGATAATTTTCAAAGAGAAAAGAAGGGGAAACATGAGAAAGCAATTTGTCCAATGGATAAGACGGGCGATTGTCCGTATGGCAGACCGGAGGGTATCTGTATCGGATTACCATCATGCTTCCGTGACGTTATCAAAGGTATTCGAGGAGGAAATAGAAAGAATGAACCAAACAAGGAGGATAGTGGCAATGGATAACATTGAAGTAATTGGAATCGACCACGGTTGGTCGCAGATGAAAACAGTAAATGCACCTGTGTTTTCGGCAGGTATTAGAGAGATTTTAACAGAGCCAGCGTTCTATGATGATGTACTTGTGTATGAGGGCAGGTACTACAAAGTAGGAACTGCAAGAGAGACAGTAATGGAGAATAAGGTAGAAAATGATGATTATTATTTGCTTACCTTGGCAGCAGTTGCAAAGGAACTTCGTATCAGAGGGAAATCAGATGCAAGTGTAGTTTTGTCGGTGGGATTGCCTGCAAGCAGATATGGTAGTGAGAAGCAGGCATTCATTGATTATCTGTCTAAGAATAAGGAAGTAACATTTATATTTGAGCAAAAGCAGTATCACATTAAGATTGTTAAGATTGCAGTATTCCCACAGTGTTATGCAGCGGTGGTTGACCAGATTAGCACCTTTGATAAAAAGGTTGTTGCTGTTGATATTGGTTCATGGACGATTGATATTGTACCAATTATCAATAAGAAACCGGATGATTCGGGATTTAATACCATCACAGAAGGTCTTATTCCATGTATGAGAAACATCAATAAGATGTGTACCCGTAAGTATAATGAGAAAATTGATGAGATGGATATTCAGCAGTATATCATCAATAAGCAGACAAATCTTAGTGATGAGTTTGTAGAAATTATGGATGAAGCACTTACGGATTTTGCAACCAGATTATACAACTCGCTTCGTGAAGAGGGATACAGCCTTAAAACGACACAGTTTGTATTTGTTGGCGGTGGTGCTTGTGTAATGAAGAACTTCGGTGGATATGAGCAGCAGAACATCAAATATAATTTGGATGTAAAAGCCAATGCTAAAGGTTTTGAAAGATTAGCACGTATTGCACTTACAAGGAGGTAGGATATGGCGAACGAAGATATTGTTCAGCACAGCTTTAGACTAAATCTTAATAATCCAAGAGATTTAAAACTTCATCAAGCAATTATGAGTGCCAGTATGGAAATCTATAAGTCCAAGAATAATTATATTCGTAAAGCGGCATATCGAGGAATATTTGGTGAATCAGAGAGTTTAGAATCAGAAGATGAAATTGTAGATTTAAGCCAGTTAGCTACCAAAAAGGAACTGGAAAATGCAGAAAAGAGAATAAAAGATTCCATTATGCAGGAAATGTTCGGAATGATGTTTTCATCTATGGCAGGAAGAACACCAGTAATAAGTGCAATGCCAAGTGTGGAAGAACAAGAGGAAGAGACAATAGATGATGCAGTTGCTGACGTGGCATTGGGATACTTTTAGTTAGGAGGCAGGTATGAGAATACTAAGCGGAATTGGAAACGGAGCATTGTGGCTCTTGAAAGGAATAGGTAGAGTGATACTGTTTTTACTGAATATGGTGCTGAATGTTGCAAAACTGATTCTGCTTTTGTTTAGCCTCATACTTAGAATATTTATGGTTTTTGTAAGAGCCGGAACGCCATAGGAGGGAGGTGTGCAGTATGATGAGAACATTTAAGAATTACAGAAAGAACAGAAGGCTTGCAAAGTATTTCTTCAAGCTGAACGAACTTGCAAAGAAGTGAGGTACGGAAATGCCAAAGGCGAGAGATAAGCCTTTCCTAGAGCCAATAAACTAGGAAAGAGAGAAGAAAAATGACAACTGAATATGGAACTTAAAAATACAGCCAAAAGTGAGAGGCTGTATTTTTTTTATGCAAAATTTTAAGAAAGAACGAGGAAAAGAGAATGAAAGAGATTTTTGAACAGTATGGTAGCGTTATTATCGCAGCAGTAGCAATCAGTGCATTAGTAGCAATTATTGTGTTATTACTCGCAACAGACGGAGTGGTAGCAAACTCCTTTAAGACTTTGATTGAAAGCTTCTTCAACAGAGCAGCAGGCACAATTACACCTTAGTAGCAAATTTTGTATGGGAGAGGTTCAAAATTCCTCTCCCGGAAAGGAAGAAAGATGGAGATTAATAAGAATTGGGAACTGTCTCCTGCTCACTTTGGTCCTTTGTGGAAATATGTAGAAGATGATGAAATCACGGATATTGACTTCAATGGTACAGACCTTTGGATTACTAACACATCCAATGAGCGTACTAAAGTGTCCGACCATGGAGTTACCAAGGAGTTCATTGAGAAGTTCAGCCATTATGTGGCAAACAATGTTAGTAAACCTTTTAACAAGGTAGACAATCTGCTTGAGGCAGACACAGAGACACTTCGTATCAGTATTGTGCATGAAACATCTGCTATCTCTGGTAGAAGCGTGTGCATCAGAAAAACGCTACCAAGTGTCAGAATGACAAGAGAAACAATGATTGAGGAAGGTTATTGTAGCAGAGATATTCTTGTGCTCTTAGAGAACTGTGTTCACGCAAGAATGAATTTTGTGTTCTGCGGAGAGCCGGGAGTAGGAAAAACGGAAGGGATTAAGTTCTTCTCACAGTGTATTGCTCCGAACGAGCGTGTTATCACGATAGAAGATACACCAGAACTGCATTACAAGGAAATCAATCCGGAAAAGGACTGTGTGGAGTTTATGGTGTCAGATGGCTTTGATTATACAAAAGCAATCAAGACAAGTCTCAGACAGAATCCGAAGTGGCTGATGTTATCGGAGGCACGTTCTGTAGAAGTTAAGTATCTTATGGAGTGTCTTTCAACGGGGATTCGTGGTTTTACCACATTACACACAGATGATGTAAGAAAGATTCCAGACCGTATTCTCAATATGATGTCAAATCGTATGGATGCGGATCGAATGGAAAACGACATTTATATGTTCTTGGATGTGGGGGTTCTCATTGGTAAGAAAATCGGAAATGATGGTATTCTTCGCAGACGAATTGAGCAGGTATGCTTTTTTATCCGTAACGAAGGTAAGAACACTATTTATCCGGTTGTACTTGATGGAGAACTAATCACCAAAGAATTACCAAAGGCGGTAATGGAGAAGTTTGACCGAGCAAATATTAAGCCATTTGAAGAGGGAGGAAGCAATGAAGAATAAGTTAAGATACCTTAGATATCGAAATCTTCATAGCGAACTTGCCAGATACGGATATGAATATACTCCGAGAAAAGCGTTGTATGGATATGCATTGCTTGTATTAGTAGCAGCGGTTGTAGGATTCCTTTACAAATTGGAAATACCAGGAGTGATAGCAATCATCTTATTTGGTGTGTTTTATCTGCCGAGTATGATGTTGCAGACTATGAAAGGGCGTTATCACACGGGAATGTTTTCTCTTGCAAATAACTATATGGAACAGTTTCTTTACTCTTTTGAGCGAACAGAAACTGTTCTTTCTGCTCTTAGAGAAGTAGCAAATGTATTCGATAATCAGGCATTTGAAGAGATTGTAAATAAGGCAATAGACCATATTTTGTATTCAACAGATAGCGAGGATGCAGAAAAAGAAGCCTTGGATATGATTGGAGACTTCTTTAACTGTGATAAGGTTGATACCATTCACGCATTTGTGCTTGGTGCACAACGAAGAGGCGGTGATTCTTCAAGCAGTATTGCTTTATTAGAGAGAAACCGTTCTATGTGGGTAAGCAGAATCTGTAACCTTCAGAAAGAGTTCCAAGTAGTAAAGAGAAATATTCTTTTGGCATTGGTTGCGACGTTACTGATATGCTTGTTGCCTCTTTATTTGTTAGGAGCGAATTTGGATATTTCTACGATGCTGTTTTGTCAGATTTCAGCGGTAGTGATGATTGGCTTGTGTATCGTTATCTATGTGAAAGCAGATAAGAGACTTTGCAGAAGCTGGATTGAAAAGAAACCGGACAATACAAGAATCGAAGAGAAGTATTTGGAAGTAGAGAACTATGACGAGGAAGCAGAGCTGAAAACCAGTATGAAGATGGCGATTGCACCAATCATTATTACAGCGATTCTGTTTATATGGAAGCAGCACATGGGCATTCTTCTAGCAGGAATTGTAGTTGTGGTATTCCTTTTGAATCAGCATAAGATTGGACATCACCTTGCAAAGAAGAAAGTGGCAAGGGAGATTGAGAAACAGTTTCCGGAATGGCTTATGCAGGTGGCACTTTTATTACAGACGGACAATGTACAGATTGCCATTAGAAAGTCTTTAGAGGATGCACCTAATGTATTACGTCCTGCTCTTAGAGAATTAATTACAGAACTTGAGATTGAGCCGGATTCACTTATTCCATACAATCGCTTCCTTAGACGTTATCAGAACCCAGATGTACAGTCGGCAATGCAGATGCTGTATGCGTTATCCGTAGGTAACTTTATCAATATCGGAGCACAGATTGATGAATTGATTGAAAGAAATAATACCATGATGGATAAAGCGGAACAGCTACATCAGGAAGATTTGGTTGCGGGAATGAAGGTGTATATCTTACTGCCTTCGTTGTTAGCATCCTTCAAGCTGATGATTGATATGTCACTTTTATTGGTATTGTTCTTGCAGAATTTACAGTTCTAGGAGGTGGCAAGGATATGAGTACAACGATTAAAACTTATGTCGGTATTTTTATTTTGATGTTGTCACTGTTTTCTATGGCTGGAGTCTTATCTGCCTGTATTGATGCAGGAAAAGCAAGAGATTTTCATGCTTCAGTAATTGCAGAGATTGAGGACTCCAACTTTGCACCAAGTGTTATCAGTTCATGCAAAACGCAAGCTGCGAATGCAGGGTATGACTTAATCATTGATGAGGACAGTATTGTTCGTGATGATGATGGCAGACCTGCTTTAATGGAAGTAATTCTTAAATATCAATATAGGATTGACTTCTTTGGAGTTTTAAGTACACAGCAGATACGAGGTTTTGCGAGGTAGGTGAGAATATGAAGATATTGATGGAACAGTATGGTTCTGCTGTCATATATGCCATTGCAGGCGGAGGTATGGCAGCTATTTTGTTAGGATTGCTATATGTGATTAGTGTGTAGCAGGAAGGAGAATGTGTGAGAGAACTATTTGAAGAATACGGAGAGTTCATAGTGGAAGCAGTCGGTAGTTTTCTCTTTCTCATTATCCTTTGGAATTTCTTTCTCGGACCACCATTAAAAGGTTTGATTGTACAGTTTATTGCAAGTGCAATCGGTTAGGAGGATGGATGAAAGAGATATTTCAGGAATATGGAACAGCCATAATCGCAATTATCACTGGCATTGCACTAATAGGACTTATCTTTGGTGTGCAGTATGCAGGGAAAACCGGAATCTTTGAAATTGCAGGAACAACCTTGCAAAAGGAAGAAACGGACTATACTGCATACCGTGATTTTGATGCGGTGAAGGTATGGTATGAAAGAGAAAAACCACAAGTGTTCTATGTTACCTCAAGAGGAAGGTTCTTTGCTGATGAGAATGCAGAGTTTTTGAAAAGATATTATGCAAAGGATATGGAGGGTGTTGTGTATTACTTGGATGAGGTAATCATTCGACAGAGATATCCGAATATTATGTTTGCTGCAATATGCGACATCAGAAATAATCATGGAAATAGTGTGATGAATTATTATAACCAGAGCAACGGATATATCTATTTTCAAGAGCCGGGCATTTACGAAGTATATTTTCGTGTAATTGACAGAGAGAATGTAGAGGAAACATGGAGAATACCGATAGTGGTGGATGAAGGGAGATAGCAAATGAAGAATATATTTTTAGGTTCTGTTATCACGATGTGCGGTGTGCTATTTCTTGTTATTATAATGACGCTCTCCGGAAAGCAGTTAAGAGCAAATGAACTGAGAGATGCGGTGGATAATGCTTTGATTTCCACGGTAGAGAATCAGTTTGATGAAAAGAGTTACGATGTGAATAATACAGATGAGTTCATTGCGGATTTCATGCAGGCATTATTAGTTCAGATAAATTCTGATTGCAGCATTGAAATTCGCATTTTGAATGTAGACCAAGCAAAAGGTTTATTATCTGTCGAAGTGATAGAGCATTTCTATCATCCAATCGGAACGGAAGGTCAAATATCGGTGCAACGTACTGTGATTATGGAACAGTATTCAGTATCCGGAGATTAAGGAGGTGTCATGGGAAAGATAAGAAAGAGAATCGTGATAGCCATTTCTGGTCTGGTACTTGCACTTGGCATCGGTATATTTTGTAATACGCAGAAAGTGTATGCGGGAACATTTGACAATGCACAGACATTTTATAACACTTATGGCTCACAGATTGTATTTAAAGATGGTTATTTTTACTTTGCCACTTATGGTAAGCAAGCATCTTCTCAAGTGAGTACAACACATTGGAAAACGATTGGATATCGAATGTATGTGGGAACATCTAATTATGCGGAGTATATCTACTATTCGTTTTCTGGTGCTAATGTATCAGAAGTAAGTGAAGTAATATCGGATGGTTATATTTACAGTTTAAGCAGAGTTAGCCTTTCTAGTGTGAAGTCTAAGCTGTCATCTGAAAATTATGGATGTTACAGTGAGTTTGTCATCAACGGTGGTTATATTGTAGTAGATAGCTGTATGATCACAGTGAAAATTGATAGCCAAGGAAATCGAACCAATAGCGGAAGTATGGATGATTGGGGGAATTTTTATGGTAGCGTATATACTGATTACTATGGAATTGCAGGAGCAGCGGGATGGAGTAATCCCTCCTCGTTATGGAGTTACTTTAATAAGTCTATCAATTATGAAACAGAGTTAAAGCTGTGGCAGACAGTATATGTAAGATACCAAAAGGCAGATGGCTCTTATGGTGACTATTCAGCAGTTATTAATGGATATTATGTGTATGGAGAAACAGTAGCATGGAGCAGGGCTGCTGATGATGTATATAAGAAAGCATCAATATCATATACTGCAACTTCTGCAAATACAAAGTATGTGGATGTTGAGCGAAAGACTTATTTGCAAAGAGTATATGTAAGCTATATGGATTCTAGTGGGAATTACGGCGATTGGCAGTTAGCTGAAAGTAAAAATGTGAGATATGGTGCGAGTTATAGCTGGTCATACAGTGGTTCTACTACTTATGAGTCTGCTTCAGTAAGCAGTTATACTGTAAAGAAAGCAAATGACCATTATATTTATATTGGTAGAAAATCTTATACACAAAGGGTTTATGCGAGGTATATGGATGCAAGTGGAAATTATGGAGAGTACCAGTTGGTAAAAACACAGAGTGTTCGATATGGTGCTAATTTCAGTTGGTCATACGCTGGAAATGATTGTTATAATTCGGCTTCTGTTACTTCCTATAAGGTAACCGGAAGTAAAGATAATTATGTGAATATTTCAAGAAAGAAGTATACAGTAACACTTGCTCGTGGTGTAGGAATTAGTGGTGTATCAGGTGCAGGAACCTACTATTATGGTGCAAACTGTACGGTAGGCGCAACGGTAAAAACGGGATACACTTGGCAAAATTGGAGTGGGGATAAATACAGCACATCTAAAAACTTTACCTTTATGGTAACTGGAAATGTATCGCTTACAGCAAATGCAAGAGCGAATGTATATTATATTGAATTTCATCCAAATGGCGGTTCCGGTACTATGGCAAAAATGACTTGCTATTACGACCAGACCTATACGCTTCCGACAATGAATTTTTCATATCCTGAGAGGGAGTGTATTTATATTGGGTGGAATACAAATGCAAATTCATTTGATAAAGAATACAGTGATGGTCAGAGAATCAAAAATCTGACAGCAATGGATGGATATACCTTTCACTTCTACGCAATATGGGATTATGCACCAGAACTTGCGACAAAGGCGAGATATTTTACGCTTTATGAGGCACAAAACGGTGTCATTACACATGCGGAACTTCTTAGAACTGCATCTTCGGTTGACAGAGAGGATGGAACAACGGTTATAACACTGAGCCATTACAGTGCTTCGAGCTTTACAAGTTTGACACAGGACGGTTTTGTAGAGGTAGAATACACGACTACGGACAGTAGAGGAAATGTGACTACGGAAAGAGCAGTTGTAACAGTTGTAGATACAACGAATACGTCCAGTGGTGATATGGATGATGACGGAAGTAGAAGACATGCACGTTTTATCAGTAGCAGATACTGGCAGAAATCATATGAACTTGGAGGACTGGAGTCTACATCGTTATGGAGAAATGACGTAGCATATAGAAGCACCTTACAAAGTGCAATGAACAATGTTCAAAATGATAGTAACACAACCTATTCTGTATGGATATTCACAAAAGAAGATATTGCAGAGGTTAAAGTGTATGTGTCCAATAATGGTATGGGCAATTCAAAAAGTGAAACAGCTTTAAGCAGGTTTATTAACAACTTCATAAGGTGTAAACAGTAGAAAGAGGTACAGGCCGTTATGCTTGTACCTCTTATTTTTTTGGAGGTGAGAGTGTGGGAGAAACAAAAATCAAGATTTCAGTTTATCCGGACTTAGGTGTGCGAATAGAGGTGTCGAGTCCAACTAGGGTTCGGCATCTTGGTGTGCAGGATGATTTGGGATATGAAACTGATGTGAAAACTTATGAGGATGAAGAAGGCATCCTTTATGACAATTTAGATTAATGGAGGAAATGGAAAATGATGGATTATGAAATTTTCAAAGAGGTAGTGGCAGAGAAAATGCCTTCCTATCTGCCGGGAGAATTAAAAGGCAGGGAGGTAATGATTCATCCGGTAGACAAAATCAACCAGACAGTGGATGGTTTGATTTTGAAAATGGATGGAGAGAACGAAAAGGTTAGTCCGACAATTTATCTTAATGATATGTATGAACATTACAAGCAGTTTGGTGATTTACAGCTTACTCTTCAGACTGTGGGTGAAGCAATGCTTAAGTCAATGGCAAAGGGCGTAGAGGTTCAGCAGGGATTAAACTTTGATAATCCGGAGGAAAAGATTGTATTTCAGTTAATCAATACAGAACAGAATAAGGACATGTTAGCACATGTGCCTCATAGAGAATGGAAGGATTTATCCATTATCTATCGCTTGGTAACAAATGTAGATAAAGATGGTATTGAAAGCGCAGTGGTTCGTGATGGTTTGGCTGAAAAACTTGGTCTTACAGAAGAGCAGTTATTCAAACATGCGGTAGAAAATACCAGAAATATTTTTCCACCTACAGTCTGTTCTATGAATGATGTTATGAAAGAAATTTTTATGGCAGATGGTATGCCTATGGAAGCAGTAGAAATGATTCTTGGTGAAGTACCTGCGGACAGAATGATGTATGTGATTAGTAATGATAGAGGAATTAACGGTGCGATTTCTATGTTATATGAGGATCAGCTTCATACACTTGCAGAACAGTTAGGCACAGACCTCTATATTTTACCTTCATCTATTCATGAAACTATCGCTGTATCTGTTGATATGGGTGATCCGGAAGAACTGGCGCAGATGGTATCTGAAATCAATATGGACCAGGTATCTTTGCAGGAGAGACTTTCTAATCAGGTATATCACTATGATAAGGATTTGAGAGTGCTCAGTATGGCAACGGATACTCCTAATAAGCGTTTAGACGGAATGGCGGTGGCTGAACCGGCGTTGATTTATGAAGCAAAGGATATGGGCAGATAGGAGGCTGTATGGATAGAACTGAATTTACAATGGAGGATATCGTGACGTTAGTCAACAGTTGTGACAATGACTTTATCATCCATGTGGAATTTGGAGAGGAGGAATCGAATGAGCAAAACGATGAATCCGTATAAACTCGATGTAGTGTCTATCCGGTTGGTAAAGGATGCCCCATTATATTCGGGGCATTCGATAAAGAAGCCGTTAGATGCAGTAACGCTTGTAGGCGAGCAATTGTGTGAAATGGACAGAGAAGTGTTGTGTGTGATTAACCTATGTTCGGATGGAAAACCAATTAATTGTAGTTTTGTGAGTGTAGGTACTGTCAACGAAAGTATGGCACATCCGAGAGAAATATTTAAGAGCAGTATTCTTTCCAATGCAGCAAGTATGATTATCGTGCACAATCATCCGAGCGGAAATCTTACACCTTCTAAAAACGACACAATGATAACAGACCGAATGATAAAGATGTGTTCTTATATGGGAATACCGCTAGAGGACCACATTATTGTTGGTGGAGACAATAGCAACTATTTCAGTTTCAAAGAAAAGAACATCCTGCCTACACCGAAGTGTATGGTAAGTACTGATTATCATGATATTGAGTTTGGATATTCGCTTGTAGCAGAGGAGGGAAAAGCACGATGACACAGGATAGATTTAGTGCAGAAGAACTTGAAATTGCAAAGAGCGTTGACCTTACGATGGTAGCTGCGGCACTTGGTTTTACTCCGAAGCGAGTAGGTAGGTATTATACGCTCAAGGAAATGGACTCTATTCGTATTTATGACAAGAGCCATTGGTTCAGATGGTCAAGACAATATGATAAGGGAGAGAATGGGGGGTCGCAGATAGATTTTCTTAGAGTATTTGCAGGTATGGATATTAAAACGGCGGTCTTTTGGCTTTTGGATTTTGCTGGATATAGCAGAATATCGGAAGCAGATAGAGAGGTAAAGTTAAAATATCAGGTGCAACCTAAGAAAGAGGAGGATAAGAAAGAGTTTATTCTTCCAGCTCCATCGCTTGATAATTCTTATTTGTACGATTATCTGAAAAATGACAGAGGCATAAGAAAAGAAATAATTGACTATTTTGTATCGCAGGGACTTATATACGAGAGCAGACATTATCACAATGTAGTTTTTCTTGGAAATGACGTAAAGGGTCAAACAAGATTTGCAAGTATGCGAGGAGTGTTTGATAAGCAAGGAAAACCATTTAAGTGTGATGTGGCAGGAAACGATAAGAACTACGGTTTCAATGTAGTAAATGAGGATAGTGAAGAACTTGTGGTATTTGAAGCAGCAATCGACCTTATGAGTTATATGGATATTCATAATGACTACGAAACAAACAAGCTGGCACTTGGAATGTTATCGGATGCACCGCTAAAAACATTCTTAGAAGAGCATCCAAAGGTAGGATTGATACGATTTTGCTTAGATAATGATGGTCCGGGAAGAGATGCAACTGCTCAATTAACGGAAAAATACTATGGAATTGGATATGATGTAGAAGATTGTCCGCCCCCGAAAGGATATAAAGATTATAATGAGTGGCTTGTGAAATTTCGCAAAATGTATCCTGACAAAATGTGGGATGAAAAAATGATAACACTGTAGCAAATTTTCATACCAAAATCGGAAAAGTGTTATCAAATCGTCATACCACATTATTATTCGTAGAGAAGGCATAGATAAAAGTGGGATGAAAAAGTGATAACACTGTTGCAGATTTTCATACCAAAATGAAAAAAGTGTTATCAAATTGTCATACCACTTGCCCTTTTGGGGCATATTTCGGGGTTTTAGGGGCTGTCCCCTAACAAGATGTATTTTGTATTACAAAATGCGTATCTTGCGATGTACAGGTGTCTATCCTGGACATCGGGGAAGATGAGGAATTTACACAAAACACAGATAAGGAGGTGTACTAATTTCAATGGCAAAAGAAGATGTTTTAATAACAGAACCGCAAGAACTGATGAAATGGATGTCAGAGCATGATGTTCTTATGGACATTTCAGCAGAGGATATCCGGCTACTTCTTAATTATCTGGATGGTCATGATTATGCTATGGGAACAGATAAAGAAGGAAATCTTGTCAGAATTGATGTGGCAGTGGAGAATGGAGAATGCGTTGAGTATTCTTTGGATGAGTTTATTGACCTTGTATGTGAATGGAATTATGAATTGATTTTAGAAGCAGATGAGCGAAGAAATAATCCGAAGGATATGCTTGATTTCTCAAGAGCACAAAGTAAATATGAAAGTTTGAAGCAAGATGAGGTGTTACTTGACAGAATGTTTGAGCAAACGAAGTATGGTAAGGATATAACACAACTTGCGGAAAGATTAGTTGGGCAGGTAATGGAAATCTTTGAGAATGACATGGAAAAAGCTGCTACTATGATTGCAGATGGAGTGAAGGATTTTCATATGGAAAGGAAGCGATAGCATGATTGATAAGAAGATTGTAAAAACTTTTCGTGTCAATCGTGAAGAAGAGAAAGACCTTCAAGAAAAAGCGAAAGCACTAAATATGAAAGAATCTGAATATATTAGATTTGCTATTTCGCATAAGCCTGATGATTATCCTGAAATTAGAATACTTCTTGGTAGACTTATCAATGAAATCAACCATATAGGAGTAAACATCAATCAGATTGTAAAGAGACACAATTCAGGTGAATATCAAGAGGGAGATAAGGTACGTTTAGAGGCATATTTGAGGAAAATCAACGATACACTCCAAGAGGCGGTGGTAGAACTTGGCAACAAGTAAAATCTTATATATGAAAGACTGCGGTGGTTCTTTTCATGGAAAGCATTTGAAAGTAGCTTTAGAGTATATCATGGCAAGAGAAAAAACACAGGACTTTAGACTTGTGGCAGGTATTAACTGTACTCCGGCAAATGCATTTGAGACAATGAAAGCGACGAAACGCAAGCATAATAGTATTGATGGTAGGCAGGCATATCACTTAATTATTTCTTTTGTGGAGAATGAAGTGGATGCAGATACAGCTTTCGAACTGACGGAAGAGTTTGTAAGAGAGTATTTGGGCAATGATTATGAAGCAGTATATGCAGTACACGATAATACAGATAACATTCACTCCCATATTGTATTCAATAGTGTAAATCGTGTAACGGGAAGAAAGTTTCGTTATCAAAAGGGAGATTGGGCTAAGTATATCCAGCCGATTGTCAATCGTTTATGTGAGGAGTACGGTTTGTCTACCATTGAGATTGAAACGGATCGAGCGAAACCACAAGAATTTTACAGAGAGTGGGATGAGTACAAAGATGGTCCTTTCGTATGGTCAGATATGATTAAGCGAGATATTGATATTTGCTTGGTGCAGGCAAATAATTTTGATGAATTTCTATCTATGTTATCTGAGAAAGGATATGAAATCAAGCAGGGTAAGCATATTGCAGTAAAACCAATGGGGATAAAAAAGTTCCGTAGATTAAAGTCTTTCGGGGAAGATTATACAGAGGAACGACTACGGGATAGAGTTCTAGTAGAGAATATTTCTACTTATAAGGTGGAGACATTAGAGGAAGCGGAACGTATTGTATATTCTAAAATTCCACGGGGAAAGAGGGCAAAACTTACCACATTGCAGAAGAAATATTATGCTCGCTTGTATCGTATAGGATTGTTGAAGCGAAAACCGTATAGTCAGGCTTGGAAGTATCGAGAAGATATCAGACGAATGCACAAATTACAGGAGCAGTATCTGTTTCTTGTAAATCATGATATTGATACGGTTAAGGATTTGTGTGACACGAAAGAAGCATTGACGGATAAAAAGAAAGAGGTATCGAGTGAAAAATCCAAAGTATATCGTCAGCGTAAAAAGTGTGAAGATTTATTTGCAGTATTGGAGGAAATGCAGCATTATTCTTATGCGGAGAAGGCATATCAATCGGGAGATGATTATTTTGCCAATGAACATCAGGAATGGTGTAGATTGGAGCAGAAATTTAAAATGCTAGGATACACTTTTGATGAAGTGCTTTTAATGAAAGAACATTATCGAAGTGAGATTGCTCGCACCAGAGAAGAGGAATTGTCTCTTAGAAAAGAGATTCGTGTAGCAGAATCTATTCTTAGAGAAATCGAAGAGGAAGATAGGGATATTGATAAAATTGAAGAAAAAGAAATCGTTAGAGATGAGCAGCCACGTTTGTAGGCTGTTATTTTTTTGCGAAAGAACGGAGGTAATGGATGGAAGCGAACAGAAAACAGTTGTCGGAGCATGATATTAGTGAAGCGATGGCGCAGTTAAGAAGAACCGGAAAATACAATGAGGAGGTACTGAAACTGGTTCAGGCAGACTTGGAATATGGTCTTTCAAGGGATGAGGTGGATGTTTACCTCATGAGAAAACTTCCGATTGAGGTAAAACACAAATTATCAGAGGCATTGCATGAAGGTTGTGGCGTGGAACTTGTAACCGTATTTGCAGATGCAGGAATTAACATTCATCAGATTGAGACTGCAATTAACTATTACGATGCGGGTGTGCCTCTTGAGGCGATTAAGTCAGTCATTGCCCAGAATATGAATGCCCACGGAATGAAAGAAGCCTACAAGAAGATATTGGCACAGGTGAAAGCTGTGCAGGGAACTTCTGAGGAAGATTTGGCGAAAGTAGATAAAACGTATGTGGATTCATTGTTTGAGGAAATGCGAAAAATTGTATCTCAGATTGGCTATGATGAGAAGCGTTTCGATGAACTTAATGCCAAGATTAAGGAGATTGCAGGTGGTAAGGCAAGTGATAAGGAGTTAGAGGAACTTTATCAGAAAATGGCAGATAAGGACGTGATTATCAGTAATCAGCAGGATAACATCAATCAGGCAAACTCTGCACTTGCAAGGCTTCGCAGGGAATCAGATGAAAAGGAAGAGGAGAAGAAAAAGATGCAGGAAACCATTGGAAAGCTGAACGGTCAGCTTGCAGAAAAGGATGAGCAGATAGCAGCCTTAAAGGAGCAAAGAAAAAAGCCTGTTGCACAGCAGGAAGAAAGGGATATAGAAGTAACTCCACCGGGAACAGTACCACTGAAAGATGCAAGTTGCAATGTGGTGTATGGTATTCCGGTGCATTATGCGATTGCTTATAAAGCAGAAGGAGCAAAAGAACTAGAAGTGACTGTAATTGAGAGAACAGAGCGTAAAAACGTAGGTTTTGCCTCAATGTTTGCGAAACTGTCATTTAAGAAAAAATCACGTCAGGACATTGTGAAGTTGGTGGCAAGCGGCAATCTTACACCGGAACAGTTACAGCAGATTCGTATTGGTATGGAAAAGAAATTGACAGAGAATCAGTTGCTTAACCTTATCAATAATAATGTACCTGCGGACCAGATGAAAGAAATCATTGAAATTGCAGTATTAGAAAACAGTATATTGTAGGAGGTACTTATGAATATTAAGAGTGTTGCAACTGCTATGAAAATGGCTGATGAGCATAAAAACATTCTTACAGAGGAAGAGAAAAGTTTTATTGCTTATTTTGCCTATCAGACAGAAGATATGGAACTTACGAAAACACTGATTGAACGATTGGTAGGATTAGAAGAAGGCTCAGCGAGAAGAGATGTTATCGTTTGCTTTGAGGACCGTTTGTATAAGCAGCCTAAAGCAATCAGACAGATGGAAGAGCTGCTTGTAAGTATCGAGAGATACCGTATTGAAGAGCAGAAGGCAATCAATGAACTTTCCGAACTTCTTACCTCTTATAACATCAGTGTTTTGGATGAGGAATTAAAGAAAAAAGATGCAGAGATGACGGAGGAAGTCATTGAAGCAGGAAAGGTACGATAAGGAGGTGAGAGCGAATGGCAGAAGAAATTCAGGAAGCGGTGCAAATTATCAGAGTAGCTTATGATGGTATTGATATTGCTATGAAAGTAGGTAGCGGTGGAATTTCAGCAATGCAGAGTGTATTGGAGTTTTTTAAAGGGATGCTTGATTATGAGAAGTCCATCGGACAGACCAGTATGCGAAAACTTCTGATGAAGGGTGGAGATTTACAGATTTTCCAGTTCAAGACAGAGGATATGGCAAAGGTTAAGAAACTTGCTAAGAAGTACGGAATTTTATATTCGGTACTTCCAGATGTGAATAAGCAGAATGGTATGTCAGAGATTATTTTCCATTCAGAAGCAGTTCCACGAATCAATATGATGATTCAGAAATTAAAGTCCGGTAGAATTGCAACCTTTGATGATTATTTGAAAGGTGGCGATGAAAAGCAACTTGATAAGATTATGAAATTCCTTGAAGGACAGAAAAAGGGAAACGCTCACGTCCACACTGAGGAAGCAGTCAGAGCAAATGTAGCAATGGACAGCCTGATTGAAAAGGTCGGTATGTTTGCTATGGAGAAGCAGAATGTCAGTGTGGACTCTGTAAAAGAGAATTTCTCCATTGGAAGTCAGCAGGCAGAAGATGTCATCAAGCAGCTTGAGACGATGGGAGTGTTGGCGAAAAAGGATGAAATGGGCAACCATAAGGTGCTTATGGATAAAGATGCATTTTCACATCGCATTCGTGGATATCAGGACTTGGCAGAGCGTATGAGAGCGATTTCTAAGTCTAAAGATATGAATCTTGCAAATGTTACTATCAGTAAGACATTGATTGCCAAGGAAAGTGAGACTGCGGTAAAAACCCGTATTCCGGGTACTTGGGGAGATAAAGCAAGATATATCTGGATTCACAAAGACAATATCATGGATATTCATAACGGAAAGACAATGCTTACGTTCCTTGATAGAAGTAAGGATTATAAAATCTATGATGCTGAGAATCGTGTGGTAGAGACGAAGAAGGGCGAAGCTCTTTATGCACAGCACTATGATAAGGTGGAAGCTGAAGTCAGAGAACGCTACGAAAAGACACTGCGAAAAGCAAAAGCAGCAAGCAAAGCAAAAACTGCTTTGCCACCTGCGGGAAGGAAGAGATAAGATATGCCAACGACCAAAAAGAAACCCTCTGCGGTGTTAATTCTGCTTGGTGCGATTTTGTCTGCATTTATTGGCTATCTGGCGGGCGGAGCATGGCCGGATAGCGAGAATGTGGCTGAGTTTCTGGAGTCCTTTCTAATTGTAGCGGATAATCCTTTTCATAATTACTTTAATGAGTACACAGTAAATGCGGTGGTCATAGTCTTAATGGTATATGCCATCGCTATTATTATGTACTATACTTCACAGCGAAATTATATGCCAGGGAAAGAGTATGGTACTGCCAAGTATGCAAATGTGGAGCAGGTAAATAAGGTGTTAAAGGATGAGGACGAAAGTTTTAACAGAATACTAAGTCAGAATGTCCGTATGAGTTTAAACACAAGAAAAACGAAACTGAATAACAATGTGTTAATCATCGGTGGTTCGGGTGCGGGTAAGACTTTCTATGAAGTAAAGCCGAATCTGATGCAAATGCCTCGTAACTGTTCTTTTATCTGTACGGACCCCAAAGGGGAGATTTTACGAAGCTGTGGAGGTATGTTAAAGCAGAACGGTTATAACGTAAAGGTCATCAATCTCTTAGAAATGGAGAAGTCAGACTGTTATAATCCGTTTTCCTATATTCGTGAGGAAACGGATATTGTAAAGCTGATTACGAACTTGATTTCCAATACTACACCAAAGGGTAGCACACCTTCCGATCCGTTTTGGGAGAAAGCAGAGAGCTTGTTTTTACAGGCTCTATTTTATTATGTGTGGATGGAAGAAAAGCCGGCAAAGAGAAACTTTGAAACAGTATTAAAACTTATGGGCGAAGCAGAAGTAATGGAAAAAGGGAAACCTTCCAGACTTGATGTGAGAATGAAGTTCTTGGAAGAGACTTCACCTCTTGGAGCGAATCATCCTGCGGTAAAACAGTACAACAAATGTATGCGTGGTGCAGGAGATACCGTGCGTTCCATTATTATTTCTGCAAACTCCAGACTTGCGTACTTGGAAAATAAGCAGGTCCTTCGATTGCTTTCAAAGGATGAATTGAATCTTGCAGAACTTGGTATCGGAGTAAATGGCGATGGTACTACAAAGACAGCACTTTTCTGTGTAATACCGGATTCGGATAAATCTTATAACTTTATTATTGGTATGCTTTATACACAGATTTTCCAAGAGCTGTATTATCAGGCTGACTTTAACTGTGGTGGAAGACTACCGATTCATGTGACTTTTATGTTAGATGAGTTCGCAAACGTCGCATTGCCAGATGACTATTGCAGCCTTCTTTCGACAATGCGAAGCAGAGAAATTTCATCCATCATTATTATTCAGAACTTGGCACAGATTAAGGCTTTATTTAAGGATACGTGGGAAACCATTCCCGGCAACTGTGATACTTTGGTGTATCTCGGTGGTAATGAGCAGAGTACCCATAAGTATGTATCTGAACTGTTAGGGAAAGGGACGATTGATAAGCGAGCGACTGGAGAAACATTGGGACGACAGGGAAGCTCAAGCAGGAATTATGACGTGTTAGGGCGAGAACTCTTAACACCGGATGAGGCACGAAAGTTTGATAATAAGAAGTGCCTTATTTTTATACGTGGATTTGACCCGATTATGGATAACAAATATGTACCATTTGGGCATCCGGCATTTAACCAGACTGCTGATGGTGATGGAGAACCATATATCCATACTCCAAATCAGAAGAACAATTTAATAGGTAAACCATTTGAACTGCTTTCTCCGAAGGCAGTTTCTTTTTTTGAAACGCTCAAAGACAAGGGAGAAAACGTCTATATCGATTCACTTGCCTATGAGCAGTTCATGTTACTTGGAGAACTGGATATGCAACGAAGATTCACAAAGATGGATGAAGCACAGCAGAAAGAAAAACTGAATAATGAACAGAGTTCAGAATTGGAATATGTAGACGAATCGGAAGCAGGAAATAGCTCCGCTGGTGGTACTTCACAGGCACAGAATGTGCCTCTTCCAAAACTTGTCGGCGAGGATTCCATTACAAATCGAATGGTGACGTGGAAGTACAGTACAGAGCAGAAAAGTGAGCTTAGAAAGTTATTAGAAGCACAAATGCCTAAAGAAGAAATTCTAAAGTTCTTCTATCCGGATACTCCGGTGGAACAGATGACGGAGATCAGAGAGACATTTGAGGAATATAAAAGGCAAAAAATGTAGGAGGTACGAGATTATGCAGAACGTAGAAACAAACAATGTAGCAACAAATGAGGTTAGTACACAGAAGGAGAATAAGGGAATGAAGAAATTATTTAAGCAGATGAAGGGTAAGATGATGCCTGCTTTAGGTGCAGCAATGTTCATGTCAAACGCATTTACTACTCGTGTATTTGCGGCAACAGCAAGCACTCAGGCTATTACACAGCCAC
This sequence comes from Agathobacter sp., assembly GCA_045633955.1. Taxonomy (GTDB): domain Bacteria; phylum Bacillota; class Clostridia; order Lachnospirales; family Lachnospiraceae; genus Roseburia. The sequence goes on from JAZQZJ010000044.1 coordinate 24,116, forward strand.
TTGAAAACTTAAAAACCTTAGTAATCGCAATCATCGGTGCAGTAGGTATCATCATTCTTGCTAAGAATGTTATGGAGTTTGCTCAGGCATACCAGCAGCAGGATTCTTCTACAATGAACTCTGCATTAAAGGGTATTGTAGCAGGTATTCTCATGGCAGGTATTTCTACTGTATTAACATTCTTAGGTTTCTAAGAGTGTTGAACGATGTGCCGGGGCAATTCGCTCCGGCAAAGGCAAAGAAAAGGAGGTTAAGGGATGGATATTTTCAACCTTGGAGAACAGATTCTTTCCTTGCTTGAGATGGTATTTGGTTTTTGGAATAACCAAATATCGTTAGTGTTTTCGATGTTAGGTCAATCACCAGTAGATTTTAAAGGTGGTGGTCCATGGGCGGTTGTTGAAGGCATACAACCGATTTTCGTAGCAGTAGGCTCATCGCTAGTCGTGTTATTTTTCGTTATCGGTTTTTGCTCGGAAAGTGTAGATATCAGAGAAGAAATGCGATTTGAGGTAATACTCAGGATGCTGATTAAACTTGCACTTGCAGAATATTTTGTGGCGAACTGTGTAACGATTATGAAAGCATTTTTTACATCCATTGGGAATTGGGTGGGAATGCTTTCATCGGGAACGACATCCACACTATCCATTAACAGTACACAGGCGGATATTATCAGAAACTTAGGATTTGGAGAGAGTCTTATCATGCTGATTTTAGCGGCACTTCTTTCCATCATTATCATTATCTGTGGTTTCTTTATGATTTACACAGTATATTTTAGATTTTTGAAATTACTTGTGATTGTACCTTTAGGGTCCATTGCTTTTTCAACTATGGGTGGTAATAAAACGGTAAGTAATACAGTTGTTGCATATTGCAAGTATTTCTTATCGGTATGTTTTGAAGCTGTAACTATGGCACTTGCAATTATGATATGCAACGCATTTATCAATGCCGGACTTCCTACATTTACCGGAAGTTATGCAGATTGGGCAAAGACACTCATTTATCTATGTGAAATGACCTTTACAATCGCACTTACTGTTGGAAGTGTCAAGGGAGCACAGTCCTTAACGAGCAAGGTGTTTGGATTATAAGGAGGATAAAGTGGAAAAGAAGTTAGAATTAAAAACGCAATGGGGAACAACAGAACAGGTGAGTATTGAGATTAACACTTATCTTAACAATGGCAATATGTATATTGGTCTTTCATCAATGGAAGATGGATATCCAGAGCCTTATGGAGATGTGACCGTAAATCTCGGAGATAAAGTACCGGATTTTTGTGGGTATGTGGATACTAACAATATGCCGGAACTGGAAAAGTTTCTCGTTGATAATGATATTGGAGAATTTACCGGATTCATACAGAGAAGCGGATTCTGTGTGTATCCATTGTATATGTTTAACGTAGATAGGCTTCGTGAGTTATGTCCTGATGGAATGGAAACTTATGAAATGAGCAAAGGATACGGAAAGAAGCAGGAAGAAAAAGTATTAAGCAAGTAAGAGGTGAAATAAGTGGTAATTGAAATCAATAAGGATATCGACAGGTATCAGGAATCAGTTGCAATGGGACTTACTGCGAAGCAGCTTGTTTTTTCCATTGCGAGTGTAGCGGTAGGTGGAGGCTTGGTACTGCTTTTATATAAGTATGTCGGGCTTACAGTTGCTGCTTATATTGCAATACCGGTAGTAGCACCGATTGCTCTTGGAGGTTTTTATTCCTTTAATGGCATGGATTTTTACGAGTATATGGGAAAGAAAATTCACTTTATGATTGGCAACAAGCCTCTTGTATATGTATCAACTGAGGGAGAGGCAGCAATAAAGGAATGGGAAGCAGAAAATGCACTTGCCATGAAGAATAGAAAGTCGGAGCAACCGGATAACACAGATAAAAAGGGAGAGGAATTCGAGGCTATGAAGAAAAAGATGAAAACAACCATTATTGCCAGTGTGGTAGGTGTTGTAGTGCTTATTGTAAGTGCAATCATCTATAAGGCAACTCGATAGTATCAGTCTGACCTCTTTTGGTCGGACAATCCTGCATCAGCCGGGATTGTCCCGGCTTGGTGCTTAATTAAGCAGGAAAGAGAGGTAGAAACGATGGGATTATTTTCAGACGGATTTAAGGAGCTTAAAAAGGCAAGTGAGCCATTATATAAGACTCCAAAGTCCATTCAGGAAACCATTGAAATAATGGCGGTAGCAGAAAATGGAATCTTTGAGGTGGCAAAGAATAAATACTCCAAGTGCTATCGCTTTCAAGATATAAATTACACCACCACAAACGAAGAGGAACAGATTAGTATTTTTGAAAGATACTGTAAGTTCTTAAATTCGCTTGATTGTAATTACAAAATTACGATTAACAATAAAAATAAGAATATGGAGTTGTTGCGAGAGCAGGTATTACTTCAATATATGGATGACGGTTATGACCATTTCCGTAAAATCTACAACGATATTATTGAAGAGAAGATTCTGGAAGGCAGACAAGGAATTGAGCAGGAGCGTTATTTAACCATTACTATCGAAAGAAAGACTTTTGAAGAGGCAAAAGCACAGTTTGCAACCTTAGAAGCAACCATTCATAAGGCTTTTGTGGAATTAGGAGCAGAGATTGTACCGCTAAATGGCAATGAACGTTTGAAAGTTCTCTATGATTACTATCATTTGGGTAATGAGGGACAGTTCCAGTTTGATTTGAAAGAATGCAAAAAAGCTGGCACAGATTTCAAGAATGATTTATGTAATGGAATGCTTAAATTCTATCCGGATCATTTTGAAGATGAAAGAAAGTTCTGTAAGGCACTCTTCATCAAGAAGTATCCGAGTAGCTTGTCTGATAGATTCTTAAATGAGATTACTTCACTTCCGGTTCATTCCATTGTGAGTATTGATGTTGTACCAGTACCAAAGGATTTGACTACTAGAACTTTGCAGAAAAAGTATCTTGGCATTGAGGCGGATATTATTAAGCAGCAGAGAGTTCGTAATAAGAATAACGACTTTTCTTCGGAAATTTCATATGCCAAGAGAACTGAAAAACGTGAGATTGAAGCGATTATGGATGATGTCAGAGAAAATGACCAGTGTCTTTTCTATGTAGCAGTAACCATTATTCTCATGGCAGATACGAAAAAGGAATTAGATAGCATTTCAGAGACAGTGGAAACCATTGGGAAGCGAAATAGCTGTACCATTGATACACATTATCTGAAGCAGAGAGAGGCATTAAATACTGCATTACCGATTGGGGTAAGACAGGTGGAGACAATGAGAACCATGCTCACACAGTCACTTGCAGTTTTAATGCCTTTTAATGTGCAGGAACTTAACGATATTGGAGGTAATTACTACGGTATCAATCAGGTAAGTAAGAATATCAATATCGGCAACAGAAAACGACTCATCAATGGTAATGGGTTTGTATTCGGGGTTCCGGGTTCTGGTAAGTCCTTCTTCTGTAAGATGGAAATGGGAAGTGTATTTCTTTCCAGTGATGATGAGATTATTGTCATTGACCCAATGAATGAGTATTTTGATGTGGCATACACCTATGGTGGAACGGTAGTAAATATGTCCACTTACACGGATAACTATGTGAATCCGCTTGCAATGGATGTATGGAACTTAGACCAGAATGACACAAAAGGCTGGGTAAGAGAAAAAGGCGAGTTTATGCTCGGCTTATGTGAACAGTGTATTGGTGATTCGCTTAACTCTCGTCAGAAGTCCATTATTGACCGTTGCGTCAGAAAACTGTACTTGGATATTGCAAGAAGCAGAGAAAAATATATTCCGGTCATGTCGGACTTCTATGATTTACTGTTAGAGCAGCCGGAGGAAGAGGCAAAGGATATTGCATTATCCTTAGAGTTATTCGTAAATGGATCGCTTAACATCTTCAATCATCAGACGAATGTGGATGTAGATAACCGTTTTACGGTATATGGAATTCGTGATTTAGGTGCAGAGCTTAGTCCGATTACAATGCTTGTAATGATGGAATCTATTCAGCAGAGAATTGTAGAGAATGGAAAGCGTGGTAAAGCGACATGGCTCTATATTGACGAGTTCCATGTGCTCTTAAATTCGGAGTATTCAGCCAAATATTTGCAGCAGTTGTGGAAAAAAGTGAGAAAGCAAGGTGGTTTGTGTACGGGTATCACACAGAACGTCGTTGACCTTTTACAGAACTACACAGCAACTACTATGCTTGCAAACTCAGAGTTCGTAGCACTTTTGAAGCAGGCAAATACGGATAGTGCAAAGATGGCAGAGGTAATCGGTGTATCAGAAGCACAGCTTCGATTTGTAACTAATTCCTCATCCGGTATGGGACTTATTAAGTGTGGTCCTGCGATTATTCCATTTGACAATCAGATTAGCAAGGATACAGACCTTTATAAGCTCTACAATACAAATATTCATGAGTTAATTGCAGAAAGAAAAGTAAAGGCTAATCTGTAACCTTAGTGTTTCTAGAAGAAATTTTGGTTAAAATTAACCGTAATTTCTTCTAGGAAAGGATAAAGCGTAATAAAGTGCAAAGTGAAAAATAGTGTAAAAATAGTGTAAAAATAATGGAAAAAAGTATTCAATTAGGATATAATATTTCTATATTAAGAGAGGGCTTTGGAGAAAGGATGTTGCTATGATCAAGGTTACATTAACTAATGAAATATTAAAAAAAATTTCGTCAATAGAAGAAAATAGGTTTTCACTAAGTACAATAGAATTACCACCTATGACACAAAATAGATTGAGAAAAAATTCAAAGAAAAAAAGTTCATATGCCTCAAATAAAATTGAGGGTAATCCGCTCACAGAAAATCAGGCAAATGAAGTAATTGAAAGAGATGAGCATAAGCATTTTCTAAAGCCAGAGCAGGAAATTAGAAACTATTTTCTTGCACTAAATCTATTAGAAGAGAAACTAGGGAAAAGAGAAAAGTTTTCAAAAGAAATGATTCTCGAAGTTCAAGCAATGGTCGAAAAAGGAGCATCAAAGGAAAAAATTGGACTTAGAGGGCAAATGCCACCAGGTGTATTGTTTGCGGTATATGATTCCGTAAGTGGTACACCAGATTATATTCCGCCGGAGTATATAGATATTCCAGAATTGTTGGATGAACTAGTCGATTATGTGAATACAACAGATGATCATCCATTAATTATAGCGGCAGTAGTTCATTATCAATTAGTGACAATACATCCTTTTGAAGATGGAAATGGAAGAACCGCGAGACTTATGTCGGGATATATACTTGATTTTTACGGATATGGGTTCGGAGGAATCGGTTCATTAGAGGAATACTTTGCTTACGATTCTGATGAATACTATGCATCGTTACAGATGGGGCTTCCAGTGCTGTATTATTCGGGAAGAGAAAATCCTCCTCATCCAGAGATTTGGATAAATTATTTTTTGCGTATGGTGGAGTTGTATTCAAAGAAAGTGTATGAAATATCAAAAGGTGCACAAGCAGACGATTTAGAAGGGAGCATATCTTATTTAAATGCAAAAGAAAAAGAATTATTGGTATTTCTTTTGAAGAAAAGATTATTAGAGTTCACGCCAATAGAAGTAAGTAAAATGTTAGGAGTAACAAATAAAACAATAATTAATCGATGTGCAAAACTTACAAATAATGGTTTTTTAGTACCTAATATTGTAAAACAAAGGATTCGTTCATATTCATTGAGCGAATTTGCCAAGAGAAATGAAAAGAAGATTATTGCAACAATTGATTGAAAACATATGAGGAAGCGGGATGGAAATGTGTTTAGAAGATAAGATTAAACAAGCAAAAAGAATGGCAGATTCATTAGCTAGTTGTACCGTACAAAAAGATAAGACATTTGTGTGGAGTTATAGTTTTGAATCGGATTTAAAAAAGATAATTAGTAATGATTTAATGTATAATAATCCAGATAGTCTATATGAAGAATACAAAGCATATTTTAAAACTAAAGAATTGCCAACTAAAGATATAGAAAAAAATGAAACCTTTTATCGTGGACGCATTGGAAATGAAGTGCTTTATGGGGCCGAAGATGATCATAATAGAAGTTTTTTGTTACCATATTATCAACATGAAATTGGTGCACCACCGCCAATTTATGCGGAGGGAGGAAGATTTAATAGACAGGGGATATCCTATTTATACTTGGCAGATTCAATTGAAACTTGTTTAGCAGAAGTTCATTTACAAATTGGTCAGAATTGTAGTGTTGGTGAGTTTATTTGCAGAGAGAAATTACAAGTTATTGATTTAACAAAATTTAGCGATGATGAAGAAATGAAAACTTGGCTCAAAATTTTGACGCAGCCAGTACACAATGGGACGAAACACATATACAATACAACCCGTTTTTTAGCAGACATATTCAAAAGTATAAATGGTAATGGTATATTTTTTGAAAGCGTTCAAACAGAAGGACATAATATTGTTTGTTTTGAACCATCTCTCTTCCAACGAGTAAAATATAGTGAAAAAATATACACTGCTACAAAAATAAAGTATGCTTATCAGCAAGTGGAGGATGCAATACGAGAATATTCTAAAAGAAAAAAAGTCGAATATATTAGTTCATATAATGAGTATGAAGACGAAAAAAATCAGGAAAAATTTGATTATTTGAATGATTGGATTGAAAGTGAAAGAAAACATATTTTAAGTCAAGAATAAAACTAACTGAATAGAATAACATATAGTTAGTCTTATAAATAGTTGCTGTAATCAGATGTAATAATAATTTAATAAAACAACGTATTACCATTATAGAGATTAAATTCTCTATAATGGTTTTTTTATGTCGCTAGGGAGGTAGGAACGCTGAAAATAAAGAAAGTAGATGATAAACCTATGGTAATTCATAGCAAGGGAAAAGCCAAGATTCATTCTGTGGAATCAAAGGAGCTGTCAACCAAGGGTAGGAATGTTCTGGCAAGGGAGGTTACTCCAAAAATAAACGGAGCAACTGTCAATTCTGAACAAATTAGAACAGTAAATCAGAAACAGGTAATGCAGAAAACTAAGGATAGTATCAAGAAAAAGAAGTCAAATCTGAAATATGTAAAGTTTGCAGGAGTAAAAACAGCTACTGATCAGATGGAAGGTGGAGAGGAACTTCAACAGTCAGCCATGGTTGCATATGGACTTGCTAAGCCGATTACAGGAACTGTATCTAAGACATCAGAAGCCATGAAGCAGGCAATGTTAGCAGAACGTAAAAGAAAGCTGAAAGTAGTAGAACCGGGAAAGAAAGCTGCTTCAAAAGTGGCGAAGTCAACTGTGAAGAAAACGACTAAGAAAGTGGCGAAGGACACAGCAAAGGGCTTAGCAAAGAAGGTCGCAGAAGACACAACAAAGGCTGTAACTAAAACTGCTACGACAGTAGCGACGACAACGGCTGGTACTGCTCTTGCACCGGGTGTAGGTACTGCGATTGGTGTAGCAGCCGGATATGTGGCAGGTGTAGCTGTTGATTATAAAGATATGCAGGTAACGAATCGCAATCGTAAGATTAAGTTTTTCTTGGATAAGATGAATGCCCAGAATAAGCAGATCGATAGTTTTGCAAAGCTGGTAAAAGATTTGCTTGTGAATAGAGCAATGACTGCCATTAAAGCGGCTGCACCAACGATTGGACTTGTATTGTTGACGATGGCACTCATTATTGCCATAGCTGCGATTCCAGTGGTTGCAGTTGTTGGGATTCTGTATAATTCGCCATTTGCTATATTCCTACCACCACTAGAATCAGGTGATACAGTAATGTCGGTAACAAGTGCCTATGTAGCAGAGTTTAATCGTGATGTGAATACATTGGCATCGGAGCATACGGGATATAATTATGGAGATATCGTTTATGTAGGATATGAAGGTTCTTCCTCTAGTCCATCGAATTATTATGACATTATGTGTGTTTATATGGTAAAACATGGAGTTGGAGATACTGCAAGTATTATGAATGATACATCGAAAGTATGGTTAGCCAATGTGGTCGATGATATGTGTTCCTATTATACAACGTCATCAACACAGACGTATTATACCTATAATACTTATGAAAATGAGGACGGGGAGGAGGTGACGGAAGAAATTGAGCATACGGAAACAACACTTCATGTAAATGTGGCATTAAAAACTTATCGTGACATGATTACGGAGTATAGTTTCAATGATGACCAAATTGAATTGATTGAACAGATGATGAGTACACAGAACTTGGCAATGTTAAGTGGTTATGGAGGTGGTTCATCACAATCCTCATTAACACAGGAAGAAATCAATGATATATTATCGGGAATTAGTGGAACACAGAGAACAGTATGCTCGTTTGCATTAAGTAAGGTTGGATATCCATATAGTCAAGATTATCGTGATTCGGGAAGTTATTATGATTGCAGTTCTTTAGCATATTATGCATGGCAATCGGCTGGGGTAAATATAAGTTTCGGTGGTTCAAATACTGCGGCAGCAGAGGCACAAGGACTTAATGAAGCAGGAAGAACTATAACATATGCTGATATGCAACCAGGCGATCTGATATTTTATAGCTATTGTAATAATGGTAGATATATGAATATCAGCCATGTAGCCATTTATGTAGGTAATGGAAAAGTGGTGGAAGCCAAGAGTGAAGCATACGGAGTTGTATATGGGGATGTACCAAACATCGGAAGTATTGTTTTAATTGGTAGACCACAGTAACGGGCAGGGCCTTTACTGGCTCTGCCTTTTCTCATGGAGGTAGAAATGAAAATATTGGATGGAAGTTTAAAAAACGTAAATACAATGAGATATGAGAAAATCAGCAAGGAGTTCGTTCAAGGAGAAGAGTTGTACAATCTGAATGGTGTAACGTATAAATTACTAGAAAAATACTCGGATAGAAATTTTTTGCTTATGGATAAGGCAACGGGCAATTTTGTTGTAGGTTTAGGTGTAGATTTCTTTGCGAAATATCCAAGAAGCGAAGGAAAAGAATCAGAAGATTGTGTTTATGGCATTGAATGGGGACATGGTGTGTATTTAGGCACTACGCCATCGGAAATTAACTTTATTGCACTTCGTAAAGAATATGGAGAGGCAGAAAAAGAAGTAGTACAGGATGGAAAAAAGTCTTTTGAAATTGAAATTACTGAAACATTACAGAAGATTCAGACTATTGAAGCAGAATGCTTAGGGGATGCGATTGATAAGGCAATGGATATGTATTATGGGCAGCAGATTATTCTTGATGCAGAGGATATGAAGGATGTGGAGTTTAATCAATATAAAGAAAATATCGTAGAAGAGGCAAAGAAAAGATAAGATAATGAGGGGGTGTAGGCAATAGGCGTAGATTATAAGGTACGAAGTCTGTATAATGTAGCAATCGAAGAAGTAGCAAAGAATCAGGATGCATGGAGAACGGTATTACAGTTAGCGGGTCAACTTTACCGATATGAGTTTGACAACATTGTAATGGTGTTTGCACAGCGTCCTCATGCTACTTTAGTTGCGGATTATGACACTTGGAAAAAAGTAGACCGCTATGTAAAGAGAGGAAGTAAAGGTATTGCGATTTTTCCTTCCAGAGCATTAAAACCTTATATGCGTTATGTGTTTGATATTAAGGATACTGGTGGAAAAGAACGTAATCTTACATGGAATTTAAACGGAGATAATCTTAGAAAATATTTAGATTATCTTGTATCAGAGGGGCAGATTGAACAGTACGATGACCCGACAGAAGAAAACTTAAGAAAGATATTAAAGGACTTTACAAAAAATGAAATCAGAGTCATAATGGAAGAGGAATTCGAGGAACGAATTTCGGAACTGAATATGATTACAGGTAGTGTGATTAAGGAATTTAGTGATGAAACGCAAGAGCTGACTGTTATGGATATTTTGGAAAGAAGTATCATGTACGCAGTTGGTACGAGATGTGGATTTGACTTATCTGCAATAGAACAGGATTTTAGTCAAATCAGTAAATATTCCAATGAGGAAACAATTTACCGTCTTGGTTCTCTTGTATGCGATGTCTCCTGTAATGTTCTAAGAGGTTTCAGCAGAAACTTTAAGGTCATTGAAGAAAGGAGATTTGCACATGGAAGCAGTAGCATTGACTTATCACGAGGAGAACGGACTCCTTTATCCGGACATTCAGATGGAGGAGACAGAAGTGAAACTGACGAATCTCGGCAAGTACGGGATTATGGCGATGAATTATCTGAAGGAGAACGAGAAACAGAGATTTCTAACACTCCAGAGATTCGGAATGTTGGCAGAGAAGATGCAGCAGGTGGACGAGGAAGCGAACGAGCTTTTGGAACAGTTGATGAATCAGTATCTGGCGAAACACAAACCGGAGAATCCAAACTCGACAATGGAGATGTGGAAGTTAAGGGAGCAAGCGAAGATGCAGGCAGAGGAAGTAGTGTTGCATCAGATAGTGCTCAAGTTTCATTAGAAGATGAAGAACTGAATAGAGAACTTGATGAAATCAATTCATTAGGAATATTAAGAGAAGCTGGCGAAGGCACTTATACGCAGGCTTCTCTTTTTGATTTTATGGAAGAAAAGAAACCGGTGGATTCCGTAAACAAGTATCTCAAGGAAATGGATGAAAAAGAAGCTAAGGCAAGGGCAGAAGGTAAATACACTTACCTTAATCCTAAGAAAGCTACACATGTACCACATGAGTATGTTGTGCAGGTCTTAACTCGTGGTTCTGGCTTTGTAAATGGTAAAAAGCGTATTTATGACATTTTCCAATCTGAAGTGGATGCAAATGAGCGAGTAAAGAAAATAAAAAAAGAATACGGACAAGGCGGCAGTGGCTGGCCTTTGGACGGATATGGTCTGCATGGTTATGATACTTTCCATGGTAAGGGGATTCGTTTTCAGTGGAGAGATGAAGATGGCGAGGTTGAGGGCTATCTTGGATGGAAGGCAGTAGAGCAGGAGATTGGTGCTTTGATTTTAACTGGCGAATATTATCAACCGCCAGTTGAAACTTTGGATGACTTGGAAGAGGAAGAACAGTTCGCAGAGGAAGTATTTGTCGAAGAGAAGTTATCGGATGAAGAAATTGAAGCAATTCTGGAGTCTGACAGAGCTAGAGCCGAAGAGAGATATGAGAGAGAACTCCTTGAAAAAGCATATGCAGAGGATAGGGAACTTACACCAGAAGAAGCTGCTATCGAGGACAGATTGGTAACAATGGCTGAGTATGGTGCAGAAATCGCAGCGGAAAGTGAGCAGGAAGAACCAAAAGACCGTTCACAGTTGCAGTATATTACGCCTATCGACTATGAAAAGAAGATTTTTGAGATGGATGAAGATTTGCGTACTGCTATGGAAATTTTAGTTTCAGAGTGCTCAGTTTATACACCATTTAAACCGTTTTTTCAGGAACTGGTCAAAACAGAGAAGTTATTGCTTATGCCTAATACACTTGATTTTCTTACAGAAGCTGCCTTAAAGGATAAGGAAAGTTACACGGGATATGCTAATAACCAATATGGTCTGATTCAGTATGATATGCGTCCGTATGACATTACTATCAATTATAAGAATCGTCATGGGGAGCGTGTAAAGGAAACAATTGGCTATCGTGAGTTATACGAAGTATTAAAGTATATGGTTAAGCAACCGTATTATTGTGGTGCAGATCATAGAGAATACTTTGATAAGCTGTTTGCAGGTGATAGAGAAAAGTTACAGCCAATGTATCAGCGTTATCTTGATAAGTGTGACCAGATGAGAGAAAACCGTGAGAAATGGTCTGAGCGTGTGCGTGGCGAAGAAACGCAAGTGGCTGAAAAGGTGTGCTTTGCTCTTAAAATGTATGATATGCGTTTTACTTGGGATACAGAGAATGACTGTATCAAGGCTACTGATGATTGGAACAATGTGCTTACAGGAAAGGACTTTTATGAGTTTATTTTAACAGAAGCAGTAGATTTGAATAAGCCTGATACTCTAATTCCAATTCCGGAGGATGTGTTAAAGGATTTTATGCATTATGCAGAGAAGAATGGCTTTACTCCTAATCCGCCATCTGCACCTGCGGTAGTAGATACAAAACCGGAGCAGAAAAAGAGAAATTTCCATTATAATTTGTGGGAGCTTCCACATGGTGGTGCGAAAACGAGATATAAATGGAATGTGGATGCTATTCGTACCTTAAAACGGATTGAAGCGGAGGGCAGACTTGCTACACCGGATGAGCAGAAGATTTTAGCCAACTATGTAGGCTGGGGAGGTCTTGCAGAAGCATTTGATGAGCGAAATGCCAGTTGGAAAAAAGAATATGTTGAACTTACGGAACTTCTTACAACAGAGGAATACGAAGCTGCAAGGGCAACTGTAAATAATGCGTTCTATACTTCACCTGAGATTGCAAGTAGTATGCATCAGGCACTTTTACAGATGGGATTCCGTGGTGGAAATGTGCTTGAACCAAGTATGGGTATTGGGAACTTTTTCGGAAGCATTCCGACACCACTTCAAAACTGTAAATTATATGGTGTAGAGGTAGACAGTATTTCCGGTAGAATTGCAAAACAGCTTTATCAGAAAGCCAACATCAGTATTACAGGCTTTGAAAAGACAACCTATCCGGATAACTTCTTTGATGTGGTAATCGGTAACGTGCCTTTTGGCGATTATAAGGTATATGACCCTAAGTACAATAAATACAATTTCCGTATTCATGAATACTTTATTGCAAAGGCATTAGACCAAGTAAGACCGGGTGGTATTGTGGCAGTTATTACAACAAAGGGTACGCTTGATAAGGCAAATCCTACTATCCGTAAGTATTTGGCTGAAAGGGCAGAACTTGTAGGTGCTATCCGACTTCCTAATACAGCATTTAAGGGGAATGCAGGAACAGAAGTAACGAGTGATATTCTCTTTTTACAGAAGCGTGAACGTAAGATTGATATTGAGCCTGATTGGGTACACCTTGGATATACCGAAGATGGTATTCCGGTCAATTCCTATTTTGTAGACCATCCTGAAATGATTCTTGGTCATATGGAATATGATACGAGAATGTTCGGAGAAGGCAGTAAGTACACGACCTGCGTAAATGATGATGAAAACTTCAACATCTACGAAGCAATCAACAGAGCAGTAAGAAACATTGAAGCTCAGATTACAGATTTTGAGAGACTTGATGAGGAAGCAGAAGTAAGCGAGGATATTATCCCGGCAGACCCTGATGTAAGAAACTTCTCTTATACTTTTGTGGATGGTAAGTTATATTACCGTGAAAACTCCCAGATGTATCGGAAGGAGGTGTCGCAGGCTGTGGAGGAACGTATCAAGCTGATGGATGAAATCAGAAGTGCAACAAGGCATTTGATTGATATTCAGACCGAAGGGTGTAGTGAGGACGAATTAGTACACGGTCAGAAACTCCTTAATGAGAAGTATGATAAATTCGTAGCAAAATACGGGTATATCACAGACCAAGCTAATAGCAGGGCATTTCGTGATGACAGCGATTATCCGTTGCTTTGTTCATTGGAAGATGTAAATGAAGATGGTATTGTGAAGAAAGCAGATATGTTTTATAAGCAGACCATTAAGGCGAAGCTTCAGATTGACAGAGTAGAGACTGCGGTAGAGGCACTAAATGTTTCTATCAATGAGTATGGTGGAGTGAATATTCCATTTATGCTCAGCATTTATGAGCCGAATATCAGTAAGCAGTTAGCAGAACTTTCGGAGCAGACGGGAGAAGAGGTATCTCTTTCGGCAGATGCAGAAGCAGAAGTGAAGCGAGCTGTGATGATTGAAGAATTAGAAGGACTCATCTTCCTTAATCCGGCAGAATACAATGAGCATAATCCAAATGCAGGATGAGAAACTGCTGACGAATATCTTTCAGGAAATGTACGAGATAAACTTCGCGTAGCAAAGGCTATGGCAGGGCAGGTTCCTGAACTGTTTCAGCTTAATGTAGCTGCTTTAGAGCAGGTACAGCCGGTAGATATTGAAGCAGCGGATATTGATGTAAGACTTGGTACAACATGGATTGAGCCTACTGACTATGAGCAGTTTATTTATGACCTTCTTAATACGCCTCGCAGAGCACAGGCGGTGCGAAGCCAGTGGTATAATTCCGGTATTCAGGTACACCTTAATAAAGTGAATATGCAGTGGTTTATTGAAAACAAATCACTTGATAAGCGTTCTGTGGCAGCTACAAAGATGTATGGTACTAGCCGCATGGACGCTTATTCTATTATTGAGGAAACATTAAATCTGAAAACGGTAACTGTAAAGGACCGTATTGATGATGGGGATGGTAAATATCACTATGTAGTCAATAAGAATGAAACCATGCTTGCAAGAGAAAAGCAGAATCAGATTAAGGAGAAATTCAAAGAGTGGTTGTTCGCTGATCCGGAGCGTAGACAGAAGTATGTGACTTATTACAATGAGACATTCAATAATATCCGCCTGCGTGAATATGATGGTTCGCACTTACAGTTTCCGGGTATGAACCCTGAGATTGTATTAAAACCACATCAGAAGAATGCGGTAGCTCGTATTCTTATGGGAGGAAATACGTTGCTCGCACATTGTGTAGGTGCGGGTAAGTCATTTGAAATGATGGCTGCTTGTATGGAACAGAAGAGGCTTGGACTTGCTAATAAGACGATTATGGTAGTGCCAAAACCTCTGATTGGACAGACTGCGGCAGAATTTTTAAGACTTTATCCGTCAGCAAATATCCTTGTGGCAACAGAGAGGGATTTTGAGAAGAGTAGAAGAAAGCGTTTCATTTCCCGTATTGCGACAGGTGATTATGACTGTATCATTATGTCTCATAGTCAGTTTGAAAAGATTCCGATTTCTCCAGAGCGTAAGGAGAGAATGCTTCGTCAGCAGATTGAAGAGATTTCCTATGCGATTGATGAAATGAAGCAACAGAATGGAGAGCGTTGGACAGTAAAACAGATGGAGAGCCAGAAAAAGAAACTGGAGGAGCAAATCAGAGCCTTGGCAGATGAAAGCAGAAAAGATGATTTGATTCATTTTGAGGCTTTAGGTGTGGACTCTATTATGGTCGATGAAGCTCATAACTTTAAGAATCTTGCTATTTTCTCCAAGATGAACAATGTGTCCGGTATCAGTTCTTCGGGAGCAAAGAAGTCTACTGATATGCAGCTCAAATGCCAGTATCTGTCTGAACTTAATAATGGTAGAGGTATCGTGTTTGCTACGGGCACTCCTATCAGTAATACCATGTGTGAAATGTATGTAATGCAGTTGTATTTGCAGAAAGAAGCATTAGAGCAGATGGGAATTTATCACTTTGACTCCTGGGCATCGAACTTTGGTGAGGTTACAACAGCACTCGAACTTACAGTAGAGGGAAGTGGTTTCCGTTTCAAGAGCCGATTCAATAAGTTCACCAATTTACCGGAGCTTATGAATATCTTCCGTGAAGTGGCAGATGTGCAGACTGCGGATATGCTTGATTTGGATGTGCCAAGCCTTCGTGATGGTAAATATACTATTGTGGAGAGTGAGCCGGACTGGTATGTGAAGCAGGTTATGGAAGATTTCGTAAAACGAGCAGAGGCAATCCGTAATGGTGGTGTAGACCCTACGGTAGATAACTTCCTAAAGATTACTCACGAAGCGAGACTTCTTGGTACTGATGCAAGACTTCTTGATGCAAACGCACCAAACAATCCGGATGGCAAACTGAATAAAGTCGTAGACAATGTAATGTATGAATACGACAAGGCGAAGGCTGATGGCAAAATAGGCTGTCAGCTTATTTTTTCGGATATTGGTACTCCGGGTGGTAAGGACTTTGATGTTTACACCTATATCAAGGAACAGTTGGTGGCAAGAGGCATTCCGGAGGAAGAGATTGCATTTATCCATGATGCAAAAACCGATGCACAGAGAGACATTCTGTTCAAAGAAATGAGAACGGGTAAAAAGAAAGTGCTCATCGGTTCTACTGATAAGTGTGGTACGGGTGTAAACGTGCAGACACATCTTGTAGCAATGCATCATGTAGATTGTCCTTGGAAACCATCTTCGATTGAACAAAGAGAAGGTCGTGGTATCCGTCAGGGTAATGAGAATGATGAGGTTGCAGTATATCGTTATGTTACAAAAGGGACATTTGATGCGTATTCATGGAGTATTGTGGAAAACAAGCAGCGTTTTATTTCACAGGTAATGACAAGTAAATCTGTATCCCGTACTTGTGAGGATATTGATGAGGCAACATTATCCTATGCAGAGATTAAAGCTGTTGCAACGGGTAATCCACTTATCCGTGAGAAGATGGAGCTGGATAATGATGTACAGAGACTTCGCTTACTCAAGTCCTCATATGACAGCCAGAGATATACTTTGCAGGATAACTTTATGATTCGTTATCCTAAGCTGATTAAAGCGGCAGAGGAAAAATTGGCGTGTGTCAGAGAGGATATTAAGACGAGAGATGCTGAACTTATCCGTAATCCGGAATTTGCTATTACTGTAGGTAATATGACCTTTACAGAGCGTGTAGATGGCGGAACGATGATGTTAGAGGCTATCAGTAAATGTAAGACCGGAGATACTTGCACCATCGGTGCATTTAAGGGTTTCGAGTTACTTGTGGAGAAGAATTTCATGGGTGCAAACTATTTGGTTCTTCGAGGCAAGACAGATTATAAGGCAGAACTTTCTACAAGTCCTGTCGGTAATATGGTAAAACTTGAAAATCTTTTCAATGCATTGCAGGAGAATGAGGAGTTTCTTCTGAAAAAGATTGAGGATTATAGGAATGACCTAGAAGCCTCAAAGAGTGAGTATGAGAAACCATTCGCATACGAAGAGGAACTCAAAGAAAAAGTGGCGAGACAGTATGAACTGAACGCACAGTTAGACCTTGAGAATGGCAAGGTAGAGGATGTGGACTTGGGTGGTATTGATGAGAATATAGAGAAAGTTGCGGAAGCAGATAGTCCTTATCGAGTATTTCCGCCGGGGAGATAATTTAGAAACTAAAAAGATAACTATTCAGAGCCATTCGCAAAATCGCCTCTACGAGGCTTTACTTTTGCTCATGTTTGGTTCTCACCAAAGAAATTTTCAAAATAGCATTCATTTATACAAGCATAATTCATGCTATTTATGAAAATTGCCTTGGCTCTGAATAGTTCATATTAAGAAAGAATGAGGTAAAACAGTATGAAGTATGCAATTAGTGCAAATCAGGTAAAAAACAGTGAAGGTAGTGTAAGAGGTTTTGCGAGTATCGTATTTGGTGATTCTTTTAAGATTACCAATATCGCAATTTTGGAGAATGCGGAAAAAGGTTCATTATTTGTATCCATGCCTCGTTATAAGTCTAATGAAAGAGACGAGGACAACGCAGTAGTCTATAAGGATGTGTGCAATCCGATTACTAAAGAGTTCCGTGAGGAATTGTATGGTCAGATTCTTGAGGCTTATGACAGAGCAAAGGATCATGTGAAAGGAACTAAGAGTGACGAAGTAGTAGAAATGCCTGAATTTTCCGTAAGTGTTACTCCTTTTGTGAGAGAAGGTAGCAACATTAGAGGCTTGGCTCGAATTTTCTTTGAGGATAGTTTCATTGTAAACAACGTAACCATCTTGCAGGGTAAGGATAATCTCTTTGTGGCAATGCCTTCTTATAAGACAAAGCAGGTTGACGAACAGGGCAAACCTATTTATCAGGATGTATGTTATCCGGTAACAAAGGAATTTAGAGAGAAGTTATACGCTGAAATCTTGGCAACGTATGAGAGAGAAAAGGAAAAGCAGAAAGAACAGTCACAGACTAAAGCAGAGGAAAAGACAAAGGATGAGTTCATGAAGGTTCCGAAAGATGGAAGGGAACTTCCTTTTCGATAAGAGAAGCAAATAGATAGTAGAGGGGGATATCATCGAAAGGTGGTATGCCTCTATGAAATAGTTAAAAGCTACGTAGAAGTATCATCATGAAAAGTCTGGGTTGAAAATATTCTTTTTCTGTATTAAAATAAGAATGAAAGAAGAATTATAGTTATAAGTCAAGGTGATGATAAAAAATTCAAAAAGTCGTTGTCAAAGTGATAAAATGATGGTATAATGAATCATGTTGTAATTATAGATGGCCTAAGAAGTGGGCAATGTATCTGCATTGTAAGTCCTACGGAGGCACTTTATTAGGTTGTCTTGTGTGAACAAGGCAATTTTTTGTTATTACAAATATAAACGTGCAGACAGGAAAATTGTGGATGGTTGATATACTTAAGAAGTGGGGATACTCTGTTGGAGATGTAACAGGTCGACAAAATTTTGAAGCAAATATGGCGGATATGGTGCTTTTTTCCTTATATTTTTTGTTCTCTACAATAAATTTAATTGGGAGTAGTCCATCAGTGATAGTTATTTTTTTAAATATTGTTTCTATTGTGAGGATGGTAATAAAAAATTATATTGAACAAAGCAAGATCGTGGCACAAAGCCAGACTGAAAAGAATTACATTTCTGAAAAAATAACGTTAGTGCACTTTACTAAAATAATAGTAGAAATGTTGATACTGCTCATTACATTAATATGTTGGTTACTTAGTAATGGGATGGGGACGATAGCACTATTTTTTGTTTTTTTGAATATATTATTGACAGAAATAGAAAATTTGTTGAGCATGATAGAACGTTTATATGATGCGAAGCCGTTGCCATTGATGAATGCAGAGTGAAAGAGGGAAAAAAGTATGGAACAGATTTTAAACATTTTATATTTGGGTTTAATTATCGGTATTGGGTTGATTTTTTGTAAGACAATTTCCAATTATCGGATTTTATGCAAGAATAATTTACGAGTACAAGTGGATATGTGCTTGGCAAATTGTGAGTCTGATGTTATAGAAGAATGCGATTTTCTGCTATTAAAAAATAGTGGGGCAAATCCTTGTGATGACATTGGTGATATTGAATATGTGGATTATATTGATAAAGATGATAACATATTTTGGGAAAGAGTGAATTAATGAGACAGTCGATAGAAAAAACATGGAAATTATTAGAGGTTACAGTTGAACAGATGCCAGAGATGGGAGTATGTGAAAGTGCGTTTAGTGAGTATGATCGTGTTTATAGAAAAATGTACAAAAACATACAAGAACGTTATATGAAAGATTCAAGTGAGAATTTAGATCGTCATAAAGAGGCTGCGATTGCAATTATTAGTATTATAAAAGCAAATGCAATAGTTTATAAGGGAGAGATAAAAGAGGGACAAATTTTTATTGGTTCTTACATGACAGCAGCCTCAGTTGGTGTGACATTGATGATTCAGCGTTTAAATTCATTGCTTGCAGAAAAGAATTTGAAAACAATTAATCGATTATGGTATCCTGATGCTTTGGCATGTGATACGTCGTATTTTTCTATTTTTTATCGAAATCTTTATTTTTCAAATAATAATGAAGAATGGGGACTTAATCCATTAGATATTGCTGAAAGATTGTTTATACTAGAGTATGTAACTTTGGAGAAAAATGGCATAGATCCACATGTGCTTAAAGAAGAGTCACAGAATTGTTAAAAAATAGAATTGTGTGACTATTTAACCTATACTAGGTAAATAGTTTAAAAAAGGGGGGGGGCCCTCTTTTTTAATATACAAATATCGCTTTTTAAATTACTGAAAAATTTTATGCGGAGATACAATGGGACAGAATTGCACATTAGGTGATTTGCTTTTAGCAATCCGAGAAGAAAAAAATATATCGCAAGGGGAATTATGTAAGGGACTTTGTTCACAACCAGAGCTATCGCGTATTGAGAATTGGACGCGTAAACCAAGTAGGTTGTTATTAAATGCATTGATTCAACGGCTAGGAAAGTCATTGGAACATTTTATAACCGTTTTAAATCCCGAAGAATTAGCATATTTCACGTGGCAGCAAAATATGTATGATGCGTTATGTCACGATGAAAAAGAACGTATGCGTAAACTATTAGGTGAGAAAATTGCACAAGACAGAAGCTGCTTACATAATATACAAGAACAGTTTTATCAGTATATGAGTGCATATGTGGAACATAATTGTTCAAAAATGAGGGATGCACTCACAATTACATTACCAGAATTAAAAAGAGGTATTTCCTATATTCGATGCATAGGGACTGGCGAAATGACATTACTTTTATTATATTTGGAACAAAGGTTACTGTACGAAAACACGGGAGAAGAAGATTTACGAGAGTGTATATATTATCTTGAAAAAAACTATGCACCTGAGGAATTAGTAAATATTTATCCGAGAGCAGTGATTTTGTTGTGTCAAAATGGTGGAGGGAATTGTTATGAAAGATTAATGTTATGTAAAAAAGCTTTTGAACTTTTAAGATCACAATTACGGATACAAGAAATGCCAGTGCTATTGGAAATTATGATATCAGATATGCTTAAAATGAATATTCAAGATGTGAAAGAATATCAGAATTTTTTATGGGTATTTCAAGAACTTTATGGTAAATATGGCGGAGATTATAAAAAAAGAGTTTCATTTATCATGAATGTACAAGAAGAGAAATATATGCTTGGGGATCTAATTAGAAAATGTCGAAATGAAAAGAAACTTTCAAGAGAAGAGGCAAGTAGAGATATTTGTGATGTAATGACGTTGGGACGGATAGAAAATCGTGAAAGAGGGACAAAGGTAAAGGTTTATCAACAGTTTACGGAAAGATTAGATTTGCCTTATGAAGATATCTTTTCAGCAAAATTGGTTACGAATAATTATAAATGTTTGCAGGTGGGGGATGAAATTCAGAGTTTGATTCGTAGACATGAATATGGAGAGTTAACACAAAAGTTAGAATGGTTAAAGGCACACCTAGATTTAGTTGTAAAGAAAAATCAACAGTATGTAAAAATGGAAGAAAATTCCATTGAATATATTATGGGAAAGAAGAATGTCATAGAGTACGGGAACACAGCAAGAGAAATTTTGCGTCTAACCATACCAGAATGGGATGATGAATATGCAACCCATTTTTATACTGGGGTAGAAATTCAATTGGTGAATCATATAGCAATATCATATTTGGAGCAAGAGAAATATATGGAATGTAGTCGTATTATTCAGAAAATGTGGTCTAATGTAAATGCGTATGATTATACAATTTCCATGCGTGCAAAAGAGTTGTTGTCGGTTATGACTACATGGGCGCGAGCGTTGTATTGTATGGGCAAAGATGAGGAAGCATTACAATTATGTGAAAAAGGATTAAAAACGACTATCCAATCTGGCTATGGAGATAAATTAGACTTTTGGATTTGTGAAAAATGCCGAATCCTGAGCAGAGATCCGGCAAAAGTTCAGAATATAGAAAAACTTATAGTTCACAGTTATAAGCAGGTATATTATTGGGCGTTATTGTTTGGAAAAATGGATAATGCCGAAATGTGTCGCCAGTTTTTGCAAGAATGGGACGTTACATTTTGATAAATTGATCAATAGGTATTCCTGGTAATCCTTGTCCAATTCTACAAGGAGAATTGGCGTATGATGTATCAGTAGTAAACGGCAATAGTAAATTTAAACAAATTAAGAACAAGGCAAAAAAACAAATACTTTTCTTTGGTTTCATAAGTTGACTCTTCCTTTCTGGTTATATTAAACACTGAAAAAAGTATATCGGTATATATAATAAAACGGAACGACGAAAGCGGTATAAAAAATATACCACTTTCGTCGTTCCGTTTTGTTATAAGAAACAGTACAATTGTGCTGAATTTAATGCCATTCAAGTGGATTAAACAAAGTGATTATACTATGTAACAGTCGTATTATCAGAAAATAGAAAGCTGATGGGCAAGGACTTCATAATAACGTCTGGTATGCTCTATTACGATTCGGGATTCGACTTCAATAGAATGGATAAGGTCAACAAGTGATCTCATGTCACTTGTTGTATGTTCGATTCCAAAGGGAAATGAAACAATTTCGCCGAAAGGACGCATAATGGTAACTATACTTTTACCTTTAGAAACATCAATACTTACTGCGTTGATAAATTTGTAACTCTTTACGATTATTGTAATGGATAAATACTAGTTTTAGTCGTTGCCTATTCAATCTACAGCGATGTGATACAAATGTACCAAAGGCAGTTCAACCTGCATAAAACGAACACTGCGAATGAGGTGCTGGCTATCAGTCTATTTTACGGAAGCAAAATTCAAGAAATGGGAAGATATTCAATTGCTACCTACATTCTAAAAGTGTAAGCAACAAGATGGATAATTCCTTACCGGCTGTAAGGGTTATTAACCATAAATATATTGTAGTAGAAGGGAGAAGATGGGAAATGAAAGTGATTTTGAAACCTAAAAAAACTAAAAATCGTCCTACAAATTGTGGTGTTCACAAGAATCAGATCGCAGTAGCACGTTAATTTGTGGACAAAGGAAAGATAGGTCTGATATTGAGGCTATCTTCTAAATCGGAAGTTGAGTCATGCTATATAAACAACAGGTGTGGTCGACTTAGATTTGTAGTAGCGCTTATACTGTTATATTAACAGCATAAGCGCTACTTTGCAATTGTAATGTAAAGTGTTATGCGAAAAGATTTGATAAAATGGATTGATGCTATGTAAAAATATGAAATATGTTCATACATACGGTTAAGGTATTGTTAAAACTAGATTATTCTTCTGGTTGCAGCATATTGTAGAAGGAAAATATTAATTAGTTCACAGATGTTCGAATTCTCTGCTTGATATCTATAATGTATTAAAATTCAAGCAGAAAGTAGTCAGCATTTCCTAGATAATTGGCAAATAATGTATTGCTTTTCCAGTAATAGGGATACTGGATACGTAACGGACTTACCTTTGGAATATTTTTGGAAGAACAGTAGATTTTCAGTAGGTATTGGACATTTTTGGGAATTGTTCACGATAAGTGTATTATAGATAAAAAAGAAGGAAAAATCGAAGAAAGGATTTAATTCAGTTACCAACTTATGATGATTGGATTGTATCGGATTAATAACAATGATAAAAGAATTTTTTGTTGAACAAAAAAAATATTATTTAGATACGGAAACATTTGAACTTAATGATGATTTGGAAGAACTTTATAACAGCACGAATAAGAAAAACGTTTATTTAGAGAATGTTAAGTCGACAGAAGTTACAATTTATGTAACAAATCAATGCAATGGCTCGTGCTTATATTGTTACGAAAAACGAAGTGATCATAAAATAAGTATTGATGCTGCAATGATAATTTTGCGTAAATTGCAAGAAAAGTGTGAGACATTAAATAAAGTTCGTTTTTTTGGTGGCGAACCATTACTTAACTTTTGTGTACTTAAATTTCTTACTGAAGAAATAGAAAAAAAGTATGAAAAAGTAGATTTTGAGATTACAACAAATGGTGTATTAATAGATAAAGACATTGCAGATTTTTTTAGCAAGTATAATTTTAAAGTAATCATTAGTATAGATGGACCACAACAAATTCATGATTTTTTAAGGGTAGGATGTGCATATGAAAAGGTGATGAATGCAATCCAACTGTTAAAAAAGACATGTAACCACGATAGATTAATGGTTAACTGTACATACACCAAGGTACATAAAGACAATTTGCCATATGATGAATTAAAAAAATTTTTTGAATCATTGGGTATAAAGTATTGCATTAATGATGTGATAACTGATAAACAACATCTTATGTTAGATAATAATGTCAATATTTATAAAAGCATTGATATCTCTTATGAAAATTTGAAGAATGGTTGTTTTAATCAAGACTGTAACAGCATTGTAATGTCAGTCATCAATGCTTTGGTAAAGCAACAATATTCAGATTTCTTTTGCGATGAGGTTTGTACAGGTTTTTCTGTTTACGCCGATGGAGAATTATATCCGTGCACCAAATTGAATCAAAAAGTGATATTAGGCAAAAATGAATTTAATAGGAAAACAAAAAAAATATGCCAAGCATGTTGGGCAAAAGGTATGTGTAGAAGATGTTCGGCGGCGATTTACTTAGGCGAAGAAGAAATTGGCGAATCGTGTGAGTATCAGGATTATTACGAGTATGCGATACTTAAATTTCTTGAGTACTTGGAGAATGATGCTGAGGGGGTACAGAAAATAATTGATAACTATTATACATAAAAACGGTAATTTATCTCGGCAAGAGATTCAGATTATTTTAGGAAAGGCATTAAGCAAGGGTGGAGAGTTTGCGGAAATTTTTCTTGAATGTAACGAAGAACATTCATTGACGACTGTGGATAAAAAAAATAAAGGGGTTTGTATAGAAGAGTCAAGAGGTGCTTCGATAAGAGTATTTGCCAATGAATGTGAATTTGTAGAAGTTACTACAGAGATTACTTTTCAAGGGTTATGGAATTGTGCAAGAAGATTAAGTGAAAATGTATTTATTTTTACTTCTTTATGTCCTCAAAACCGGACAATTTCTTTTGCTAAAAAAGAGAATAAGAAGCGTTTTTGGGAAGAAAGTAATATTAAATTGCAATGTGAGGAAAGTCATAAAGAAATTGACTTATCTGCAAGGAGTGAAAGCAAATTTTCAATAGCACAGGTTGAAATTTCAACGCTAAGGTCAAGACAAAATATACTTGTAGCTAATTCTCAAGAGGTATTTGCTACAGATGAAAGATGTCGAGAAAAAATGATAGTCACTGTTACGGCTATGAATGATACAGACGTTCAAAAATATAACTATATTGTCGGCGCAACGGGAAATAAAAGAAAAGAACATATGTGGAATCCTCAAAAAGTGGGAAGAGTAGCTGCGCAAAATGCATTGGAACTTTTATCAAGCGTAAATTGTCCTATAGGAAATATGCCAGTAGTAATTGCGAAAGGTATGGGAGGAACATTGATTCACGAAGCGGTAGGACATATGTTGGAGGCAGAATATGTAGCAAACGGGATGTCAAATCTGAGTGGGGAAATTGGAAATAAAATTGCTTCAGAATTAGTAACTATAGTGGATGATGCAACATTAGAAGGTGAATGGGGGAGTCAGAAAATAGATGATGAAGGACGGTTATCAGAAAAAACAGTTTTAATTGAAAAAGGTGTATTAAGGAGTTACTTAATAGATTATAAAAATAGTTTAAAGATGAGAAAAAGACCGACAAGTAATGCAAGAAGGGAGAACTATGCCGTTACACCGACTTCAAGAATGGCTAATACGATTTTGTTGCCAGGAAAATCATCGGAAGATGACATTATAAAAAGTGTAGAAAATGGAATATTTGCTATGGAATTTAGTGGTGGCTCAGCAGATCCTATTACGGGTAATTTTTGTTTTGGGATTACTAGGGGGTGTATAATACGAAATGGAGAATTAAAGGAGCCGATTAGGGGGGCATTAATTACAGGCAATGCAAGAGAAGTTCTGCCCAATATCGACTATGTTTCAAATAATAGTGAGTGTGGGATATGCACATGCGGTGGGAAAAGTGGAGAAATACCTGTAGGTATGATTCAACCTATGATTCGCATAAAAAACTTATGTGTGGGTGGTAGAGAATAGTGGAAGCAAAGTATTTGGGAAAATTTTATCAATGGTATCTTGCAGTGAACGGGATAGAAATGGGGGAATTGTATTGTTTAGAAAGACAATGTGAGGAACTTGAAATAGATAAAATGGCTGTGAAGCAGAGTAGTAGGACATACCGAAAAGGTTATTTTATCCGTGGAAAATGTCAAGGAAAGAATACCCAAGTATATTTTGAAAATCTAAAAGTGCATCAAATTGTTAATAAAATGCGAGAGTACGTACAGAGAGATTTTGGAGAAAATGAAGTATACTTGATAGACAATAAAGTAAGAGCAACAGAAAAAAATTGTAATATTCACATTGAAAAGAATAGGAAAAATATTTTAAACAAAATTGCAGTTATAATAGAACAGTTTAATGACCGAATTGTCGAGGAAAACATTATACTAGAAGATGTGAATGTTGTGATGGAGAAAGAAAAAGAATTTCTATATGTACCATCCATGGTAAAATATGAACTCGAAAATGAAATTATACTGTTAATGTTTACATTAAAGATCCAACATGAATGTGAAGAAGAAATAGTACAAAAACTGATTTGTATAACGGATTACAATGAGCTTGATGAAAAGAATATCGTAGAGCAATTATGTAAAAAAGCATTTGAAAGAAAAAATTTAATGAGTATTCAAACAGGAAAATACAATGTAATTATTGAAAATCAGGCGATGGCTTTGATGCTTGCAAGTTTCCAAGTGATATTTAATGCAGAGCAAAATAATAATCATCAAACGATACTGTATAATAAATTTGGGAAAAAAATATGTGACTCTAAAATATCAATACTAAATGACTATAGTTCAGGGGTAATTAGACAAAAATATGATTTGGAAGGTGTAAAAACTAAGACTTTAGAATTGATAAAAAATGGAGAACTAGTAAGTTTTCTTTATAATCAAGAATGGGCTACTAAAACTAATAATGTTGCAACAGGAAATGCAATTAGAGGGACTAAGGGAGAGATAGGAATAGGCTCAGCAAATTTATACATAAAAAATGGGGATTTTACATTGGAAAAAATGATAGAATGTATGCAAGAAGGCGTAGTGATAACAGATATTTTGGATGGATATGCAGGAGTAGATTGTGGAACGGGGGACTATTCAGTTGCTTGTATAGGAAATTATGTTAA
Organism: Agathobacter sp.; assembly: GCA_045633955.1. Taxonomy (GTDB): domain Bacteria; phylum Bacillota; class Clostridia; order Lachnospirales; family Lachnospiraceae; genus Roseburia. The sequence goes on from JAZQZJ010000044.1 coordinate 50,868, forward strand.
AGATGGAATTATCGTAGGAGCCCTAGGAGAATTTATTTTGTCTGGAAATATATTGGAATTATTGAATAGTGTTAAGGAAGTAGGAAATGATTTGTTATTTAATTATGAACTTGGGGCATATGGAAGTCCTTCCATTTTATTTTGCCCACAAGTATTAGTATGCAATGAATTTTTGACAGAGAAAGGAGAGTAGTTATGGATAGAATGTATAGGGAAAATGATCCGAGGACAACTGTAAATAATATAAAGAATATTTTCCTGAAATGGGGTATATCTGTGACAGAAGAGTGGTATGAGAAAAATCAGATGGATTCTTTGGCATTAAACATATGTGGGACGGATTTTTATTCCTACGGTAGAGGAAACGGAAAAATGCATGCTTTAGCTAGCGCCTATGGAGAGATGTTGGAAAGATTAGGTAATCATGTGTTTTTTAGAATCAAAGGAGATTGTGCACATCGTTTGCCTATTGGAAAAAATTATTATTCTTCATATTTAGAATTTTCAGGAGATGTTGAAAGGTGGACTGAATTACTCGAAATAGCTGATGGGAATGATTTAATAGATAATTTATGGACATATGGAAAACTGCTTGGGCCGGAAGTAAAGTATTGTACATTTACAAGAGGGAATGAAGAGTTAAGGTTACCTTTGATTCTTTTAGACTTGTTTTATGGAACAAATGGAATGTCAGCAGGAAACACAAAGTTAGAAGCACAGAATCAAGCTTTGTGTGAATTATTAGAAAGATATGTGATTAAAAAGATATTAATGTATAAAGAACCCATGGTAGATATTACGCAAGATGTGTGTTCCAATTTTCCGGAAGTAAAACGATGGATAAATGAGTTGGAAAGTGGGGAAATGTATTCGATAGAAATAAAAGATGCGTCTTATGGAGAAAACATACCAGCAGTTGCAGTTGTTTTATATAATAAATCTCAAAAAGGTTATTATGTAAAAATAGATGTACATCCTTCATTGTACGTGGCAGTTGAAAGATGCTTTAGTGAACTGCTTCAAGGTCGCAATATTTCTGATATTGAATATTTTACTTTTGTTGGAGAAGATGTTAGTGATGAATGTGAGGAAGGAAATTTTTCTAATATATTGGTTTATGGGGATGGGGTGTATCCAGTTCAGATATGTGGAAATAGTAAAAAATATACTAAGTATAGATGGAGAGAATACGAAAATAGTCAAGATATAAATGATGAACTGTTAAAAATATTAGAGATGTTGGATAAGAAAGTGTACACAAATTTTTCAACACGAGGCGATGATGGACTAATTACATGCCAAGTAATTGTACCAAGGTTAAGTGAAGTTTGGCTTCATATTGACGCGTGTAGTACGGTTGAGAAGGCAATAGAACACGAAAGAATTAGTCAAATAATAGAACGAGGATTGGTGAATGCATCCGAGCAAGAATTAGATATGTTAAGTGAATTTGTAGAAAAAAATGAACTAAGTGATGATATTCCATTGGGGAACTTCGTGAATTTTCCAAGAATGGATGAGGAACATCCAATCAATAATATATTGGTATCCTTGTTTAAAGGAATGTATTATTTGCGTAAACAAAAAAATGAAAAGTCGATATTTTATTTAAAAAAATATATTTCTTACTTTGGAGAAGAAACGGATATGTCATATTATCAATGCTTGATTTCATTTTTGCTTCTAAAAAATAAAGGTATGGGAAGTGTGACGCAAGATGTGTTGAGGAAATTATATTCAGATGAATTGATACAGGAAGTGGAAAATACGCTCAACCAAAATCCTTTTGATGGGTTAACGAAGTTGTGTAAGAATACTATATGTGATAAGTGTGAAAACTGTCAAAACTGTTTTTCAACAAAAGAAATGGCTGTTTATAAAAAGTTATTAAATAACGGAGGGACATTATCCTAATGAAAGTAACATTACAAAATTTAAAATTTATATTTAAACAGGCTGGAAAATATTCAATAATGGGAATTATAATCAAATTGATGGGGCAGTTACTTCCAATTGCCGAAATTTATATATCAGCTGCAGTGATAGATGGTGCGGTTCAAGTGATTAGAGGTGTTGAAACGTGGGATGTAGTAATAGTACCAGCCGTACTGTTATGTGGTTTAGTGTTAGCTACTCAAATAGAGGATGCATTTTGGGGATTGAATCAAATTAGATTAAAAAGAAGGGTGAATGAAGCATATATCCCAAGTCTTATTTCACACTTTTCAAATTTGGAATATCATTATATTGAGAATGCAGAAGTCAATAATTTATATAACAGAGTGCGAGAAGATGCCGAGAATAGTGTGATTAACGGTTGTGAAAGTATCGGAAAAATATTGTCTATAGCAATTCGATTTATAGGAACGCTTCTGATAATAGCACGTTATTCGTTGTGGTCAGGTGTATTGTTTATTGTTATTTTGTATTTTGTTGTACAATTGGCGATTATGAATGGAAAAAAGCAGTATGATGTAAAGAAGGAATATACGCAATATGTACGGAATAGTGAATATTTTGAAACGATACTCATGGACAGAGAACATTTGGCAGAACGTAACCTATTTGAAACAGAAAAATTTGTACAGTCAAAATGGTTATCTTTTTTTTCAAAGGCCAAAAAGGAAGAAAGAAAGACGGCAATAATCGGAATTATCAGAATGAAATTAGTAAGTTCTGGAGTTGTATTGATTGCTTCAATTGTTGCAGCTGGACTTATGTATTCTTTGATTGAGGGAAGGATTAGTGTAGGTCTTTGCATTTCTATTATTCAGTCTGTTGCGAGCCTGATAGGTATTGTTTCATGGGATGTTTCAGATGCTTTAATGAGTTATGAGCAATTTAGCGAATATGTTAAGGAAGTGAATGCTTTTTTCCTTTTAAGAGAAAATGGATACACTGAGTCTGGAAAAGAAACCAGTAAAGGAAAACTTGAAATATATAAAATAGAGTTTTCAAAGGTGAGTTTTAGATACCCTGACACAGAAGTTGATGTGCTTAAGGATGTATCGTTTACCATGAATATTGGAAAAAAATATGCCTTGGTGGGGGCAAATGGCTCTGGGAAATCAACCATAGTTAAGTTGTTGCTTGGATTATATACAAATTATACTGGAAAGATTTTTGTCAACGACATTGATATTAAGGAGTATAGTACAAGGGAAAGAGAAAAAATGTTTTCTGTTATTTTTCAGGATTTTACAAGATATCCGCTTTCAGTAAAAGAGAACATTACAATCGGGAATCTTGAGGAGACTGACCCAGAAGAAAAATGTGAAAAAGTACTTCAATCTTGCGAAATAGGAGAAGTGGTACAATCGCTAAAGTATGGAAAAGAGACTGTTTTGACCAAATTACAAGAGCATGGTGCAGATTTGTCGGGGGGAGAATGGCAGAAAATAGCGATGGCAAGATTGAAATTTAATCCGGGAACAGTTGCAATTTTAGACGAGCCTACAGCTGCGTTGGATCCTATGAGTGAATCGAAGGTGTATAAGGAATATAGTAAAATGAAGGAAAAGAATATGATGCTTATGATCACACATAGAATGGGTTCAATCCGAACGATGGATTATGTTTTTGTGTTAGAGGAAGGAAAGATTGTTGAAGAAGGCAATCCGTTGAAACTTGAAGAACAAAAAGGGTTATTTGCAAATATGTATAATGCGCAAAAGGAGTGGTATATGTAATGAAAAATGGAAAAGAATTATTGAAATTATTTCGCGCTATGATAAAAGAAATTTTTTGCGCATCGCCATTAACCACAATATATTATGCTTTATGTGATCTGTTGCATGCAGCCAGCTACATAATTGTGTTATGGAGGACACAGATTCTTTTTGATACTCTGATTACTATCGAGGATTTTCAAGATGGTACGCATATGTTTGACGCATTAGTAGGTTTTTTTGTTGCTTATTTGTTGCTTGAGGTTAGTAATGGGTTAGCTAATTTCCATTTTGAATATCTTTCAGATAAAGTGCTCATTGAACTTCATAAAAAAATGCATAAGAAAGCAAAAAGAATAAAAGCAGCGGAATATGAAGATATCAACATTTTGAATATGATAGAAAGAGCTAGACAAGGTATTGAAGCTGGCTATTTGACGGTATTATTTTTGATTAGTATTGTTACATTTTATTTACCATATTTTATTTTTTTAGGAATGTATTTAAGTGAAATGACACCGGTACTACTAATTGTCATTCTTTTGATTTTTTTACCAGTCATTGTTGGAAAGATTATTAGAATTAAAATGTATTTTTCCGTTGAGGATATGTTGGTTTCCGCAAGATTTGATGAAAAAAATTTTGAAGAGGTTCTTACAAAAGCAGAGGCAATAAAAGAAAATAGAGTATTAGGTGCATTCGATTATTTGTTTCAAAAACGAATGGCAGCTACTAAAAAGATACAGCAGATGCAGTATATAAATGAAAGAAAGAATGTGACGACGAACCTTGGATTGAAAGTGTTTACAGGAATGGGATATATAGGAATAGTAATGATTTCTATTTTCGAAATGAAGGCAAATCAAATTTCACCAGGGGAATTTGCGGCTATTTTTGGTGGAATCGGTATGATGTACAACTTTGCACAAGAAGTTTTTGATGGAATTCTGGGCTATATATCCAGAAATACGGTATATTTACGCAATTATGCTCGATTTTTAAACTATGAGATAGGGACCGTGAAGGATACCTCTAGTGAACAATCGGATGAAGTGAAAGTGGAGGGGGTAAGTTTTGTTTATCCAGGAAATGGAGAGAAGGCATTAGATAATATTAGTTTTACAATGAAAAGGGGAGAAACCATAGCAATTGTTGGAAAAAATGGATCAGGAAAAACAACGCTGGCAAAATTATTACTCGGAATATATCAGCCTACAGAAGGTAAAATTTTGACATTTGGCTATGATACTGCAAGCAGGGACTGGAAAAGTGTAATCAAAGCGTCCGCGGTATTTCAGAACTATAATAAGTATAAAATGTCTTTACGAGATAACATCATTATTTCCGAGAGTAATAGAAAAGTGGATATGGAGAATGTATGTGTCGCATGTAATAAAATGGGAATAAATGAATGGGATGAAGAGTTTTCTAAAGGATTTGAAACTGTTTTGACAAAGGAATTTGGAGGGACAGATTTATCAGGAGGAAATTGGCAGCGAATTGCTCTTGCAAGAGGAGTTTATAGAGAATCTGACTTTATTGTATTAGATGAACCTACTTCGGCGATTGACCCGATTGAGGAAGGAAAATTATATTCTGCTTTCTCGAAAGTTGTAAATGAGAAAACATCAATTATTATTACACATCGTTTGGGATTGGTTAAAATTGCAGATAGGATTATTGTATTGGAAAACGGAAAAAAGGTACAAGAAGGCACACATGCTGACTTAGTAAGTTCTAATGGAGTGTATAAGGAAATGTATGAGGAGCAAGCAGGATGGTATAGGTAAAATCGCATGAGGTTGGATAATATAGGCTAGAACAAGAGAATATCTAGCAATTAAATCTCAAGAAAGAAGAAATTTGTGCCAGAATTAGCTATTTTTGCATCAGAAATATTGTTGTTTTGGATAATTAAAGTTTTTGCGAATTTGTTAGACGATTTGCAATGAACAATGTATCGCTATTTGAAAGAAATTAAAAAGGGAAAAGGTAAATAAAGTATTAGTGTTTTAGTGAGACTGTTGAGATTTAGGTTATTAGACTTATTCGACGGTCTCTTTTTTAGTATAGATATTAGAGATTCGATTATTAATAAAATTTGTTTTGGGAAGAATTTGGATAGTCATAATAAGGTGCTATATGGGGAAATAAAAAGACTTAAAATGGGTAAAATAAGAATTATAGTTCGAGGACATTTACCCATGAGTAAGGAATATCAAAAGTTTTGTGAAAGGTTGAAAGAAGAAAGAACGAGAATATCTCTATCGCAGACGGAGATAAGTCGCTTGTTGAGAATGACTCAAAGCCACTATAGTAAAGCAGAACTAGGTAAAAGAAGACTTTCTTATTATGAAATCCAATGCCTATGTGAAACGAATGTGGATGTTTATTATGTTTTTACAGGTGAGAGATGGAAACAAATACAGAATGACAGTTTCTTTTTGGAAAGTACAGTAGAAGAACTGAAAAGTTATTTAGAGATAGTATGTATAATATATATGACTTTGTTTAAAGCGAATATGCTAACGTCTTCTGGTGATAATTATAAGAAAATAGAGAATATCCAATATGCATTGATGCCATGTAAAAAGGGAAGAACAATATTCTATAAATTAAGACGTTCGTTGAATTATAATCAAAAGAAAATGGCTGAGCTCATGAAAGTAGATGTTAAAAAACTACGAGGTATGGAAAGTGGAAAAATTTTGCCTGATAGTGAGATTATGTGTCAAATGATGGAGGTGTTTTCTATACCATATGCATTGCTTTTGAACGATAAGAAAGGATTAATTTGCGAAATTAATTTTTTGTTGGGACATATGGAAGAACGTAAGCGAAAAGATGTACTAGAGGGTATGAAGTTTATGCATAAAACTTTCTGTTAGAGTAGTATAAGGGAGGCAAATTGAAAAAGATTTTAGTTCTAGAAGATAATCCTGTGACGCTGGAATATATCACGTCGTTAATACAAGAGATAGATGTTAAGAATACGATATTTGCGTGTTCTGATATGAAGATGGCGTACCAATATGTGTTAGAAAAAGATATTGACTTACTCATTATAGATATTATTTTAGATACGAGTAGACCAGGGGATTCCTCTGGTCTAAAATTTGTTGATGGCATACGAAAGATTGATAGATATGCATTTACACCAGTAATATTCGTAACATCTCTAGAAGATGCAAGACTATACACATATGAGAAGTTGCATTGCTATAGTTTTATTGAAAAACCTTTTGATTCTAATAAGTTAAAAGAGATGGTAATACAATGTTTAAATTTTCCTTCTAGAGAGCAAAAAAGAAAAACAATGTATTTTCGTAAGGATGGAATCATATTAGCAGCAGATAGAGAAGATATTGTTTATGTGGAGTGTATCAATCATGTTTTGAATATTCACATGATACAAGGGGATTTGCTTAGTGTTCCATATGTAACACTAAAGAAATTTTTGTCAGATGTAGATAGTGATGATTTTATTCAATGTAGTCGAAATACTGTGGTGAACAGGTGCTATGTACATAATGTAGATATTACAAATAGGGTAATACAACTAAAGAATCAAATGGGAACTGTTGAGGTTGGGATAATGTACAAAAAAGGATTAAAAGAAATTTTTAAGTAATATGTTAGTACGTTTAGCTTTAGTAATTGAAATTATATCAATGATTATATGTGTCTATCGTATATATGGAAAGAGGATGCAATGGGATATCTTGACGATTGGTTTTGCGGTAGCAGTGCTTATTGTGTTAGATGCTATTAATACGTTGCATATGGATAAAATGGCAACTGGTATAGTCTTTGTGTTGATATATTTGTATTGTAAACTAAAATTTCAAGATACATTTAGGCGGACAGGAATCAGTATTATTTTCTTAACTATAATAATATCTGCGTTACAATTTATGAGTTTGACATTGTCTAGTATTTTGTTGCCACGAAATGAAATGTGTAGGGTTTTGTTAGCAGATGTAGGAGTATTAGTTTGTTGTCAATGTTTATTGCCTAAAATGAAAATAGATAGTTTACTAAAAAATCTGCGTTATTCAGGTAAGCGTGTGTTCGGTATATTAGCAATAATTAGCCTTATAGTTGCACTATTACTGTTACAGGATAAAATATTAAAAGGGATTCGTGCAGATATATTTTTATTCACTATTCCAATGACGCTTATCATAGTTTTATTGATGGGATGGTGGAATAGTTCAAAAAAGGATATTGAGCAGGTGGAAAAGGAATTAGAAAATAATGTACGCATGCAGGCCAATTTTGAAAGCTTATTAGAAGATGTAAGAATGCGACAACATGAATTTAAAAATCATATTGTAGCTATATTTTCAGCTCATTACACATATAAAACGTATAAAAAACTTGTACAAGCACAAAGTGAGTATTGTAATAGATTGTTGCTAGACAATAAGTATAATAATTTGCTTTTAATTAAAAATAATATTTTGGCAGGATTTTTTTATGAGAAATTTAAAGAAGTCGAAGATGATGCATATGAGTTTGAGTACAAAATACATGGTACATTTGTGAATATTCAGATGCCGACATATCATATAATTGAGATTATAGGAATTCTTATAGACAATGCTGTTGAAGCAATTAAAAATGACGCTGATAAACTGATTTCAATAGATGCATATGAGGATGACTTGATTTGTTATTTTGTCATAAGGAATACACATAAATACGTTACATATACAACAATGGAACGATGGTTTCAAAAAGGAGTCAGTACAAAAGGGATGAATAGAGGAATCGGGTTATGTTATGTAAAATCATTGTGCGAAGAATGGAAATGTAATATCCGATGTGAAAATGTAAATGTTGATGATAAGAACTGGATACAATTTACATTAGAGATGAATAAAGCGGCAAATTGATGATAAGATCATTAATTGCCGCTTTTGTGCTTTTGAAGAATAAATTATTTATAGTCTTCTTCTTTTGGGTAAGGATATTCGCCAAACAAGAAGATACTTGCGATGGAGTTTTCAATCCACCAAGTAAAATCAGCTAGCGATGTTAACATTGCTGCAAACATATTAAACAACCTCCTTTCGAGTGTATTTTGCAATGATTAGTTGCAATGTATGCAATATAATGATCCAGAAGCCAATGATAAGATATTGTGATTCTGGTATTATATACAGCAGAATGGAATAAAGAAAAATAAAGGATGATACGTTTACTTTGCATTTCTGAATAAATTGTTTACTGTAGGCAGGTCTATATATAGAAGGAATAGGACCAATATGATAGCAAGTAATCATGCTTAGTAGTAAAAGTAATATTTTAATATTAAGTGAAATAGTCATATTGGGCAGAAGTATTATTCCCAATAATAAAAAAAGTGTTGAAGTTATAAAGCAACCTATATAGGTGTAAAAATGTAT
>JAZQZJ010000045.1:0-87229 GCA_045633955.1 Agathobacter sp.
AGCGATTACGTTACAAATGTTACCAATAACAATCATACCATACATTAAGAATACAGATACTAAAAGTAATTCTGTTGAATATGGTGTAGTTGCTTCTGGTAATTTATCTGCAAAACCGATTGCTGCATATGCAAAACCAGCGATCATTGGAGCTGCAGAAGAAATTAATTTGTCAACGAATGAGAATAATGTTCCCATCATACCTGGCACGTATTTACCTGTACGATATACTTCGTAGTCAGCACAGTCAGCTGTCATAGGAATAACGATGTTACCAGCAAGACCTGTAAATACAGAAACAGCGATAGTAAGGATTGCATAGATAATAGCAAATGAACCCCATACAAACTTAGCTTCTGTACCATCAGCGCTTAATGAAACTAATGATGTTGGATCACCGAAAATCCATAATGCTGCAAGTAATGTGTTACCAATGATACCGCCCCAAGAACCGATAACCATTGCTGCTTTCTGTCCAAGTTTTGGAGCAACTAAACCGATAGCTGCCATAGTAAGAAACATACCTGGAAGTGAAAGCACTGCAAAGCCACCACTAACTGCGGCATAACCAGCTGCACCACCCATAGTAACAACACCGTATAATACCATTGTTACTGTAGATGTTTTTGTTGTAGAAGCAAGTTTATCTGTAGAAGCTGCTACTACTAACATCTGGATAGCACGGTTGTTTTTAATTGTATCCCAGTAATCTTTGAAGCCAATTTTCTGTGGTTTACCTGTACCAAAGAATTCTCTTCTATCCTTTGGAGCGATAGCGATAACTGCGATAATAGTAAGTACTACAGATGCAAATGCACAAATCATCCAGATTTCATGGAATAATTCTGTTGAGTATACTGTACCATGTTTCTTTGTTAAGTTTGGAATAAGAACAGATCCAACACCAATATATCCAATTATTACTAATGCTGAGTCAAATACTGAGAATAATGGTCTCTGTTTTGGATCGTTTGTTAAACATGTCTGAGCAGATTTTGTAACTACACACTGGCATGTATAACCGATGTAGTAAATACAAGATACAACTGTAAAGAATGCAAAACGAAGAGCTGCATCACCAGCTGATAATACATGTGTTCCTTCTGCTGTAATTTCAACAGGAGTTCCAATAAGGTGTGTAAAGTGGAACAAGATGTAACTTGTTACAAAAAGAATTACATTACCGATTACCATGAATGGTCTGTTCTTACCGAACTTACCATCAGTACGGTCTACAATCATTCCTACGAATGGATCTGTTACACCATCCCAGAGTCTCATGATTGTTGAGAATGAGGATGCTAACATTGTAGCAACACCTACGAAACCGATAAGGTAGTAGGACAAGTACATCATAGAGAACATGTACATGTTTGTTGCCAAGTTGTTGCAGGCAAAACCTGCGATGCGCCACATTGGCACGCGGTGAACGCCGTTTTCACCAAGAAACTTTGGATCGATTGGTTTCATAAAATTTTCTCCTTTTCCTATTTGATTTTTCGAAAGGGGAGGCCTCCCCTCTGTATCATGGTAATTATATCACCCTTGTATACAACATGTCTATTACAAGATTTTATTTCGTTATTTTCGACATATTCTCCTCATTGATTTTATACAATATAACTAAAATTTAATTATTTTTTATACTTTTTTAATAATCACACCTATTTTTTTATAAATTACATATCCAATATAGAATATGCAAGCCATATCCAATAAATGTATACTTTATACCCTCTTCATACTTTACACTCGCAAATGAAAATGCGCTTGAAAATACGAAAGCAATCGCAACTGCTAAAAGTTTAGGAAATGGTGGTACTCCTGTTTCTAATCCTTTAAATTGCATAGATACAGCATCTGGAAGAATCATCCAGCTGACTACTGCCATTACCACACCGATAAGGAATAATCCTCCTGCTATCATAATTTTTTTCATATCTTCTTGTTTCATTATGTTTACCTATTGGCTAATCAGCCATCCTTTCATTTCTACAATATTTGATAAATCATCATCCTTTTAAAATATGTACATTATACTACCACCCTCTCTTTATCGCAATGCATATTTTATCCATATCCACATCAAAAAAGAAAGAGTTTTATACATTGACAAAAGGTGGAAAAAAGAAGAAAATATTTTATATACATTTGATTTTATAAAATTTAAAGGAAGTATGATTAGGATGAATTTACCAAAGAAAGAACATTTCAAAACCTGTTTTCATATGGCTTGGCCTTCTATTTTAGAATCTTTTTTCATGGCATTTGCCGGACTTTTGGATTCCTTAATGGTTAGTTCACTAGGACCATCTGCTGTAGCTGCAGTCGGACTAACTGCCCAGCCTAAATTTATTGGACTTGCGATGTTTATTGCTATAAACGTATCCATCTCCGCCCTGGTTGCCCGCCGTCGTGGTGAAGGGAAACGCGAAGATGCAAACCGCATCGCCATGACTGCATTTTTATTTGCAATCCTTACAGCTGGACTGATTAGCATCCTCTTTGTTAGTAATGCAGATGCTATTTTAACTCTTTGTGGAACAAACGAAGACACTCACGCCGAAGCGGTAGAATATTTCTCTATCATTATGAGCGGTATTGTTTTCAACGTCATCCAAATGTCGGTAAACTCTGCACAGCGTGGTTCTGGTAATACCAAAATTACCATGCGTACCAACATGGTTTCCAATGCCCTCAACGTATTTGGAAACTGGGTATTAATCGGTGGACATCTTGGATTCCCTGCTCTTGGAGTACGTGGTGCTGCTCTTGCAACTGTATTTGGTTCATTAGTAGCTGCTGTGATGAGTATTTATTCAATCTCAGGCATCGGCAAAGATACCTTTATCAGCATTCCATTTATGTTTAAAAACAAAATTCTACCAGCACTTGATGCTTTGAAACAAATCATTCATGTAGGATACAGTATATTCTTTGAGCAGATTCTGATGCGAATCGGTTTTATGGCAACTGCACTTATGGCTGCCAATCAAGGTACAGAAGCCATGGCTGCACATCAAGTTTCTATGAACCTCATGGGATTGGCATTCTCCTTTGGTGATGGTTTACAAGCCGCTGCTGTTGCCCTTATCGGACACAGCTTAGGCATGAAAAAATATGATTTGGCAAAAGAATATGGTTCTACCTGCAAATTTATGGGACTTACCATTTCTATCATGCTAGGATTTGTTTATTTATTTGGTGGAAGAACTTTGTTTGGACTCTTCTTCCCTACCGAACCACATATCGTTGATATTTGTATTAACATTTCCTATGTCATCATCGTAACTATTCTTTTCCAGATATCTCAGGTTATCTACATGGGATGTTTACGAGGTGCTGGAGATACCAAATACACTGCAAAATGTTCCATGCTTAGTGTAACCATTATCCGTACCGTTTTCTCTTATGTTTGTTGTTATTGGTTCCATTGGGGAATCATCGGAATTTGGATGGGTATTTTAGCAGATCAGGTTTCGAGATATTTCTTTGCAAGCATTCGATTTAAACAAGGAAATTGGGTAAATATAAAGATATAGATTACTAGTGAGCGGAGAAGTTGCGTAGCAACGTAAAGGCGCATCGCACCGTAACACGAGATAGCTTTTCTCACTAGTTGTAGTTCGAAATCTGCGCGGATATAAGCTTCACTTCTAAAAAGCTTTTGACGCGCGACGATTTTATATAATATTGTGCCTATAGAAATTTTTTGCTCAAAATTGTGACTTGGAAGAGGAAAAATTTGTATAGGCACAATTTCGTTGTGTCTTTTAAGAAAATATTTTGCATAGGCACAAAAAGAGAACATACACCAAAGATGCACAAAAAATACGCGAGCGGCGATGCCGCTCACGTATTTTTTTAATCTGCCACTAGCTTGACCCACGTTAAATCGTTATAAATACACAAGCACCTGGTGCAACTTCAATGGTTCCTACTGGTGTGATTTCTCCCTCCATAACTGGAAGTTCATCATTTTCACCCAATACAAGTGCTTTTCCATTTAAGTACATCACTGGTGAACGCATATCTCCGTTACCATCTAATCTGTAAACAGTAGACTCTTTTGAAAGTTCTACTGTTGTTGTTTCGGTCTTGGAGTTGTTGATTACAAGATATACAACACCATCTTTTCCATCTTTCCGAGAATGTGCATATACATGGGCACCTTCACGAATTTCTTCTCCAGAATCATATACAGTTTCACCCATAAGCTGATTCCAAAGTACTACTGCAAAGTAACTTGGACGTGGCTCAAATGTGCCATGCTGTAAATAACCATAGTCAGAAGATGCTAATGTATTGTGGAAAATAACACCATTTGTTTCTAACGCAAAGCTACCGAATTCATTTAATTCACGCTGTACTTCTAAGTAAGTAGATCCCCATGTATGTCCGCCAGCACCTGCATCACCGGATTCTGTTACCCACATATCAGCACCCGGACAAAATCTATCGCGATATTTTGAATATGCTCTCACACAATTTCTTGCCATATTTAAATATTTTTCTGATGTCGCTTCTGATGCAGGAGTAAACATAGTAGGACTCATCGCTCTCATACGTTCTGATACACCATTGTAATAGTGGTAGCTAAATACATCTAGCTTTTCTGTACATCCTTCTAATAAATCGGTTGTTGTACAGCTAGGGAATACATCTGCTACACCACCGCCTCCAGATGTCGCATCTTCTCCATTCTCCTCCATGTATTCTCGCATTGGTTCTGGATCACAGGTACATGGTCCTACTGCAATTACTTCTGGATAATTTGCACGAAGCCATTTATGGAAGATATCCTGATCACGACGGAAATGTTCTTCCGTATAGCCATCCATAATTGCATATAACATGTTTGGTTCGTTTGTAAACTCTACCGCTTCAACTGGCACACCATGCTCTTTACTCAAAGCAAAAATCTTTTCTGCCTCAGTTGAATTCCATGGTTCTTCTGCACTATGTAATCCTTCACAGTTTGCTAAAGAAATCAATAATTTTCCATCAACTGCTTTAACAAAGTTTAATATATTAATCCATTGTTCTTTGGTTAAACGAGCCTGATACCCTTCTGGTGCCTGACCTTCACCTGCAAAATCATAATAAGTTTTAGTAGCCCAACCGCCAGAAACACGTACCCAAAGTTTTGGAGCAATCGCTTTTGCTAATTTAATTAATCGTGGATTTGTGGAATCAATTGGATCATACCACTGAAACATGGATGCCATTGGATTTCCTGTACTAAAATCTGGGGGTGGAACTTCCTCTGTACCAGCAATCTGTTCTGGTGTATAAGCCTTCCAGAACATACCACCCGTTACTTCTGTCATTTCTACATTATAGGATGTCAACGCAGGATTTATTTTACGAATTTCTTTTAAATTCTCTACATTCAGTTTTACAAACTCTCCCATTGATAAATACCTCCTCTTTCCTTACTATAAAACTCGCAGTCTATTTTCACCGACCTCAGTCGGTATATGCATGTATTATATCAATCACACGTATCTTAGTCAATAATTGCTTTTGCGCTTATTCGTAGTATAATAGTATTTAGAGAAAAATCCCAAATTGAGAGGAATACAATATGACAAATAGAGAACAACAGGCACAGCAAACCTATGAACATATTTTACAAACTGCAGAACAACTACTTTCCTCCTGTTCCTATGATGAACTTTCGATAAATGAAATTTGTATAAAATCTGGTATTTCCAAAGGGGGATTCTATCATCATTTCTCTTCCAAGGATCAAATTATCGCACTTTTAATTGGTCGACAGATGCAAAAGTATGTTTATACACGCATGGAGCCTCTACTCGGAAAAAAAGATGCTCTGTCTTTACTTGAAATCTATTTTGAAACAGGTCTAGATTATTTAAGAAACACTCCCAAGGATACGCTTGCACGCTGCTGGCTAGCAATGTCACACCATGAAGAATTGGCATCATCTGATCTCTCTCTTCTTTCCTTTCAATTGCTTCAAAATATTATTACACAAGGAATAGAAGAAGGCAGTCTTCGCAAAGATATTGATCCACTTTTTTGTGCAAATTTTATCTCAGCATCCTATACGGGTATCATGTTTCATTCTATATCCTTTAATGATGATACCTTTACCACTAATTTTGCGAAAAAATCCTTGGAATTCATCCACCAAATCATTTCCTAAAACAGATTCAGTTAAATACTTATACAGCAAAAAAACTTACCATCACCGTGGATGGTAAGTTTTTTATCTTACATTTATTCTATTTAGATATGTCCGTTTGCTTTTAACCAAGCAATTTCGTCTTTAATTGTTTCTTTGTATGGACGTGTCTTATATCCAATTTCTCTCTGTGCTTTCGAATAATCAAATGAGTTGTTCTTATCTAAGTTATATACAGAGAATGTTGTCATAAGTGGTTCTTTACCTGTTTTTGCTGCTGATTTTTCCATCATAGCTGCAAGTTTATATGCAATACCAAGTGGTAAGAATGTTTTGATTGGTTTACATCCAGATTCGTCACAAATTAATTTAACAAAATCACGGAATGTTACTTCTTCGTTTGCAAGGATGTATGATTCACCTTTTTTACCATAGTCTGCTGCACCAATACAACCTGCTGCAAGGTCACGTACATCACAAAGGTTGAAAGAACCATCCATCCCCATTGGCATAGCACCTTTAATAATTTCAATAACTGTACCTGTTGTTTCACCGATAGCTGGATCTTCTGGTCCAAGGATACCTGATGGTAATACGATACATGCATTTACACCTTCGATGTTTGCTGCATCAAGAACGGCCTGGCTAGCAAGAGCTTTTGAACGGCTGTAGCAACCTACTGTCTGGTCTTCGTCGTAGTAGATTACTTCGCGCATCTTACGACCTTTCTTTTCTTCTGGAATCGCACCTGTTGAAGAACAGTATACGAGTTTTTTACATTCTGGATGTTTTTTCATTACATGAAGAATGTTCTTTGTACCACCTACGTTTACGTTCATAACAAGTGGACTATAATCTGGTGTTACTGTTACAACTGATGCAATATGCATACAAACTGTTTCTGTTCCTTCTGGTACTGTGAAGAATTTTTCTACATCTTCAATACTGCAAAGGTTACCTTCACATATTTCTACACCTTCTGGAATGAATTTGATGGCTTTGTCACCTGGTAAAGCAAACGCTCTAACCTTATCACCTCTGGCGATTAACTGTCTACAAACGTGTCCTCCTAAGAATCCTGCTGCTCCTGTTACTAAGTACAATGTGTTGCCCATTTTTAACTTCTCCTTTTGAATAATTATTTTGATTTTTACTTAACTTCTTTTTCTTTCGCGATGTCTCTCGCTTACATGAGAGATATTAACGCCCCCTTTTTTCTAAAATGTTTGCGAAATGTTAAAAAGTTGTTAAATTGAAAAAATCATAAAAAATTACCCAAATACCCCTTGTACAAAATTATACTCCTGAGTTTTATTAATTACAAGAAAAAGAGAGTAACTAAAAAAGTTACTCTCCCATAATAAATTACTTATTCATTACATATCTATGTATTGCATCTGCTGCAATCTTTGCATCTTCTACTGCATGTACAACCGTAAGATTTCCTACCGTCATATCACCGCCTGCAAAAATACCAGGGAAATCAGTCATACAATTTTCGTCTACTGCCAATCCCACATGATCACGCATATCATTGCTTTCACCTTTGCTTGCTAGATTGAATCTACTGAGCTGACCAGCACAAATAATGACCTGATCTGCTTCACAAAATTCATGTTCACAAGCTGCATCTACAAATCTACCATCTTCCTGTTTTTCTGTGATTGCAAATTCAATCTTGTCATCATAGATTTCTACTGGTCTGTGACAGAATACAAATTCAATTCCTTCATGTGTTGCACTAAGGCTCTCTGTTCTGCTTGCTGTAATACCATCACGTCTTGCATAGCAAGTTACTTTTTTTGCACCACGACGAATTGCGGTACGTGCACAGTCAATGGCACTATTACCAACACCGATAACGGCTACATTCTTTCCTTCTATATATGATTCTGGACTCTGTAAATATTGGAAACCATAGCATACATGTGCATAAGATTCACCTTTAATACCCAGTTTTCTTGGTCTCCAAAGACCTGCACCTGCAAAGATTGCATCATAACCATCACGGAATAAATCTTCAATCGATACTTCTTCTCCAACAGTTGTATTTGGTCGAACAGTAATCCCAAGTGGCTTCATTGTTTTTTCTAAAATCGTATCCATTACCTCATCCGGAAGACGGAATTTTGGAATACAATAACGCATAACTCCGCCCACTTTTGCATTGGAATCCAAAATATCTACTTTATAACCAAGTTTCGCAAGGTTAATGGCTACCGTCATACCTGCTGGCCCTGCACCAATGACACAGATTCTCTTTCCATTCCATTCTGGCTTTCTATAGTTTACAAGTTGTGCATACTGTGTACTGATATAGTCTTCAATCATAGAAAAATGTACTGGTGTCGCTTTTTTCCCTAATATACAATTTCCTTCACACTGTTTTTCATGGTCACAAACCAAGCAACAAATGGTTGTCATAGGATTGTGATCTGCAAGTATTTTTCCTGCTTCTTCTACTTTTCCTTCTTTAAACATCTTGATGACTTCTGGAATCGGAGTATGAATTGGACACCCCTGCATACACTGTGGATTTTTACATCCAAGACAACGATTCGCTTCATCTAATGCAACTTTTAATGTAACTGCCATAATTGTTCCCCCATATTTTAAAGACTTATTTTACAAATTCTTTACCTGTTACGCTACCACCATCAACTAATACGTCAACACCTGCAAGGTAACCATTTCTTTCATCTGCTACAGTTGCGATAGCAAACCCAAGTTCTTCTGGTCTACCCATACGTTTCTCAGCAGTTGTTTTGATAAGGTCGGCACCTTCTTCAGCCTCGAGATTACCCATATCTGTAGCGATAAGTCCTGGGCTTAATGAACATACACGGATGCCTTTTGCTCCGAGATCCTGTGCAGATTTTGCTGCATACCAGATAACGAATTTCTTAGAAAGACCATAGGCAAGTCCAGATGCCTGATAGCCTTTTAGCATATTTGGAAGACCAAGAATTTTCTTTACAAATAATTCTTCATTTTTGTCTGCAAGTGCAAATACCTTTTTATTTACAACGATAGAAGGTAAAATATATGCAGAGTTTGAAGATACATCTACGATAACACTGCCCGCTTTCATAAGTTTTGAAAATTCTTCGTTTACATATACAGTACCAAGCGCATTTACACGAATAAGCTGTTCTGGTTTTGCCATAGCTGGTGATAAACCTGCAGAATTGATTACGTTTTTGATTTCGCCAAGGCTTGCTGCATATTCTGCTAATTCACGAACCTGCTGTCTATTGGAAGTATCACATGTCTTTGCATAGGCTTCATAACCTAATGCTTCCAACTCTTTTACCGCTTTTTCAAGCTTTGACATAGTACGTCCTGTTACTACGATAATTTTTTCTTTTGGCATGCATTTTGCTGCTGCAAGGCCCATACCGCTACCGCCACCTGTGATAACACATACTGTTTTCATACTAAAGATCTCCTTTTCTATTTGTTTTATTATCTATCTTAAAAGAAAGTTCATTGCTAAGAGCAATTATCTGTTCCGCTATTTTTGCACGTTCTTTTTTTGTTATTTTCTTATAAATTGGATAAGCCACACCTGTCATGATAATTCCAACAATGCCGATTAGAATTCCAGCAATAAAAATTTCCACTCTGCTAGTCCATAACAATGTACAACACATACCTATACCAAGAGTTAATGTTCCTAAAACACCTACCACAATCGATGCTATCATTCCTGGGCGTTCTGCCTGCTTATCTAAACGGATCAGCTGTTCCATTTTACTTTCTTCTTTTGGAAGATATTTATTTCGGATTCGCTCTACTTCCTCCTGCTGTTTTGCGGAATAAGTAAATGCAAAACTTTCTCTATCTATTACATAATCTGCCATATGTATTCCTCCTACGTTTGCTTGCTGTTTATGATGTGATAATACAGGGGTAGTGTTTGGAAAATGTTCGTGAAATGTTAATGTTTTGTTAAATAATGAAAATTTATCAGAACTTCAAATCCATAATATACAAAAAGGGGGCTGTCGCACGAAATATTGCATCGTACGACAGCCCCCTTTTTGATTTGGTTTATAATTTTACTCTATGTAAACGTACAGTAAAGGTACTTCCTTTTCCAAGTTGACTACTTACAGTTATCTCACCTTTACAGATGTCAATCACACGCTTTACCAAAGCCAGTCCTAAACCATTGCCTTTTGTAGCATGAGAAGTATCACCTTGATAAAACTTTTTAAAAATATTTGCGCCTGTTTCTGGACTCATGCCACAGCCAGTATCTTTTACTTCTACATAGACAAATGTCTCATCTGCATAGGCTCGTAAAGATACGAGACCACCTACTTCTGTAAATTTCAGTGCGTTAGAAAAGAGATTGTTCCAAACAAGACTAAGGAGCTCTTTATCAGCCTCCACAAAAAGTTCTTCTTCAATTTCTGTCTCAATTTCAATCCCTTTTTCTTCCCATATTGCTTCATGTTCAAGCATACATTCACATAAATGCTCACCAATATCATACACTTCGGTATTTGGATAAATCTGCTGATTTTCCAGTTTATTCATTTTTAGGATATTGGTTACTAAAGCAGATAAACGTCTTGTCTGCTCTGTAATCGCTTTTCCATATTCAATACGTATTTCATCAGGCAGTTCATTCGCTTGCAAGAGTGTTCCGTAATTTTGCATGACCGCCATAGGTGTCTTTAACTCATGGGACACATTCGCGATAAAATCCGTTCGTAAGGTTTCCACACCAGACAATTCCTGTATTACATCATTCAAGAGTTTGATAACATCATCAATTTCATTTCCACTATCTGCCCCCTTTATGTAATCAATACGAACCGAAAAATCACCTGCAATGACCTTATCCAATTCTTTTCGAATACGTTTCATAGGTTTCTTTACACTCACATAATGATATACACTATCTGCTATCGTAAAAAGTATTGCTAAGAAAATAATGTTACCTACAATAATTACAATTCCATAATCCCCTTCAAAATGTGACTTCTGTTCATAACTAAAAAACAAAATAAAATTGCATATAATGATAAAACTAAATAATGCAATTCCCATGCCAAATCGGCTTAGCCATCGAATGATATTCTTTTTCATACCCTATCCCTCATCTTAAATATTTTTGTCTTATATCATCCAGAGATAATTTATTTAATTACTGCTTTATATCCAAGCCCATGTACAGTTACGATTTCAAAATCCTCACATGCTGACATTTTGTCACGAATCTTGGTCATATAAACATCTACGGTGCGAGGCCCCGAAAGAGATTCTGCATCCCAAAACTCCTCCATCAGCTTTGTACGAGTAAATGTTTTCTTTGGATAAGACAGGAGTTTGTACAAAATATTAAATTCTCGTACTGTTAAAATGACTTCTTCTCCATCTATATATGCGCTATGCTCTTCGGCATCCAATACTAGTTTGCCAATTTCTAATTTCTTATTTGTGTTGATTTTTGCACGACGCAAAAGTGCTTCGATACGAAGTAACAATTCTTCTAAATCAATTGGTTTTATCATGTAATCATCAATGCCTACACGAAATCCTTTTCGTTTAGACTCTAAATCATCACGGGCAGTCATAAAGATAATCGGAATTTCCTTATTAATATCACGCACATTTTCTGCAAATTCATAACCATCTGTCCCTGGCATCATAATATCGGAAACAATCAGGTCAAATACAGTTTCATACATCATATCATAGGCTTCCTCTGGCTCTAATGCCCCCTTTGCCTCAAATCCATTCTGATTCAGGTATGAACATACTGTACGATTTAAATCTTTGTCATCCTCTACTACTAAAATATGAAACATAGCCTTTTTCTCCTATCAAAATAGTTTCTTTAAAAATTATAACATATAGTATCGAAAGTATAACAAGGAATTGTTAAGGAAATGTTAAAATATGAAAATGGACTCGGATTTCTCCAAGCCCACTTCCTATATAAAAACGTATGCTAAGGGATATTAGGGTCTTGCTGTTTTCACAGCATTTGTAACTCATACGTTCTTACCAAAATTAATTATTTTCTATGCTTTTTGTAATACGTTCTTTTGCTTCTTCTACTGTTTCGCCTTCTTTTGTAAGATATTTTTCTACGAAACCATCTTCTACTTTTTTGTAGTTATCTACGACTGTTTCTTCAATTTTCTTGTAACCGCCTACTACACCATCTTCAATTTTCTTATATCCTTCAACTACTGCGTTTTCAATTTTTTCTAATGTTGACATGTATTTGCCCTCCGTTTATTTTAATTTATATTGTTTTACTCTTGATGATGTGATAATACAAGGGGGATGTTTGGAAAATGTTTGGAAGTTGTTAAAGTTTTGTTAAAGTTTACGGGTTTTCAGCCTTGATTTTAAAGGCTTTGCAGACTTTTGTTGCTAACGCGTTGCTAACCGTTAACCATTCTTACCTACTATTAATCATTATAATATAGAAGAAAGGCGGCCATTTCTGACCGCCCTAATCCTCTTATTATAATCGACTATTAATGTACATTTGCCATGCCATAACAGTCTTTTCCCCCATGCAACCATCAACTTTTCCACAATTGAATCCCTGATTATTCAAGAATGCCTGGATTGCCATTACGGTCTGTTTGCCACAAAGACCATCAATCTTGCCTTTGTAGTAACCTAAATCAGCAAGAACAGTCTGAACCTGTCGGATAAAGTATGAACCTTTTCCTGTTTCATCAAACTCCCATGAAGAAGTCAAACAGTTTGGAAGGTAAAGTTTACAATCACTGTCCTGATGTGAAATTTCACCATCTTGGATAGTTCCAAACACTTTCTGTGATGCTGTGGTGGTATCTCTGCCCCACTCACCATCTACTTTTAATTTTCCATCAATGACTTTGTTTCCATCACCAATGTATGCCACAACATGACTTCCTTCTCTGATGTAAATATCACCGAATACTGCCTTTGAAATGCTGTCTGTGTAGTCTTTTGTGTCATATACAACAACAGAAATCATTGTCAATTTTCTCATTCTGCTTCTCAAAGTGCTTGTTGTTGCACAGTTCCCACTAACAACCAGGATTGCATAAGCCTGTTTGTATGCAGCTTCACCTAATACAGTATAAATAGCACCAAGCAATGCAATTGTAACCATTGAAGAACAGTCACATTCACATTTCACAGCAATCTTTGTGAAGTCAAAGTTGACCTTGATTGCCTGTGTCAAGAGTGTGTTTCTGCCATTTTGGTCATAACCAACATTGTTGTTCTTTGCAATATCAATCATGTTGTTTGCAAACTGTTTTCTGACTGCTTCAGTACCGATTCGCAAAACAAAATGCCAACTTTTTGAATACCAGGTACGAATGCATACTTCTTTTGCTGTCTGATCACCTGCTGCACCACCTGCAATTTTTCCTTTTTCATCAATAGATGCATGTGCAATATATTTGGCCATACTATTCTTCCTCCTCTTCTACTTCTGGAATACCAGCTACAGATGTTAAAACAGAAGCTAATCCAGCAACTAATGTTGTCTGAATCATTACTGTCCACGCTGTTTCGTTAAACGCGCCGATAACAAGCATGGAACTAGCCACCTGCGCCATTGTTTTGATAGCACGAACACCTGCAGCCTTAAACCATTTCACTGTGTTTACCTTTGGTTTCAATACACTGTTTTTAAACATTGGTACACCTCCTACACTCCTAATTTGTTAAAGAAAATTCCGACAGCGATACCAATGATAGAAGTTACAACGTAGCCTATGGCTTTTCTCCACATCTCACCATCTCTATTTTCTAACACTTCTAATCGCTCTCCGTTTTCAGTAAGTTCCTTTTGCATATTCTCCATGCTAATTGCTAATTTTTCTACTGACACTAGCAATTTATTGTTCTGTTCTACAGCCTTTTCCAAAGCACTGATACGATGATTCTGGCGAGTATGCTCATCTTCCATACGTTTATTGTGTTCTTCGTACTCGGCTCTTGTAACCGTTGCTTCCATAGGCATTACCTCTCTTTCTTTATAAATTTAAAAGCCCAGCACTAATCAATTGATTAGCACCAGGCTCTTAGGCTCTTAGGTTCTATAAATCTTTTATTATTTTGTTGTCTTTCTTCAGTATACTTATGACAGATATCTTCTAGTAACTGTTAAATGCGCACCCTGTATTTCTGTACCCGCTGTTGTGCACATAGCAATCGGACGAATATAAACACCTTTTTCTAAATATACACTATGTTTTACAAACGTTACATTTTCATGTTTTGCTATCCATTTTGTATAGGTTACATCTTCATAATTAGAAGCATCGACATATTCACGATAACCTATCTTAATATAGTCAGTTGCATTAGAACCGCCCGTATAGGCTTCTAGTAAAATATCATAATATCCATTGTTTTGTACACGAATACCACTATTAGGATATGAAAAACCAGTTCCACCCGAACCCGACCATGCTGATGAAATATAATTAAAAGCAGTTGTACTTAATGCAACAGTCCCACTTGCATATGCGTACCCTCTATGAAATGAGTTGGCATTCCACACAGCTCGTTCTGTATCGGTTATATGTGATACTTTATCAGCCAAGTGTGAAATTAAATTTGCAACGGCACACTGAATTTTTCGGAATGCCACACTAAGTTTTTCACCGCTAACAAGAGCCGTTAGTGTTGATAATGCCGAATATGTAGGTGTCTGGTCATTTGTGGCTACGTTTGGTACGTTACCTAAGCCCACATCCGACTTTGTAACACTGTGTGGATTATCTTTATTATTAATATGTTCTGTCGCATTTGCTGCTGTAGTAGCACTACTGCAACTTCCTGCACTTTGCGCATATTTAACACTTTGACTTCCAATATTAGAAGTCGTAATTGCTTTCGTGTTTAACGCATTAAGTATTCCTGTTACAGTACCATCCTCAATCTTGCTGATGTCCGTATCTCCTAACAGTTTTGCAATAACAATTAGATTCTTTACTGCTACTTTGAGTTTACCAAATGATGTACGAATATTCTCTTTTGGAACTAATTCTTCTAACTCCTCAGCTTCGACATAGTCTAATTCATTAATCTCATCAATCTGCAACTGTAAATTACCTGCAGCATCTTCGGAAAGCTGGCCCTTCATATAATCAAACCATTCGATGAACTGAGCCTGCTCTTCTGCTTTGAATCCTGCTAAATCCGCCTGAATCTGATTGTATAAAGTAGTAGTATCAAATTCACTAATTGCAGAAATCACGCCACATCGTTCTGTTTCATATCTAGTATCTGTAATACGCTGGTTTGAAATCTCGGATGAATTTGGTGTAATAAACAAATCTGCAAGTCCAATTTCCCAAATAGACTCTGTTCTAGTCAAACTTGGACGAACTGGGCTTGATGCAGGTACACCCTGCAACACATAAAAATCACAAATTCTTTCTGAATCATTATCATTTAATCTCAATACCACAGTATCGATACGGTCATAAGTAGCATCTGATGCCTGAACTGCAAGTGTACGCTGGCTTTCTTCCAGTTTCAAACAACCACCACAGATTGCAAATCCAGCTTCTACCAGTACATTCATACCATTACCTGCTGATACCTGCATATTAGTAGACGGATTTGGTAGAATACCATCCGAAACCAGCTTATTAATTAATTTTCTTAATGGTGCCGATGTAATTGCTCTGTCATACACAGGTGTTCCATCAGCTTCAAATTCAACATGTGAATCAAGTGGAAATCCTATCCTTAATCAAATCCTCCTATTTTCTAATAATTATTGGAGTACCAAACTCCATAGTCATTGTCCATTTACCTGACTTCATAACTTCATAGCAACCAATTAAACGCGCCTGCATAGATACTCCAATTTCAGGAATCTCTATAGAACATTTATCACCCAAGTCGAAATCAACCATGTACTCATAACTTCCTTCCAGCGCGTCAAAATCGATATTAAAAACGTTTGGATGCTCACCTATTTCGTTATAACCCTCATTATCAAGAGCCACTAAAAAGGCCGCTTCTGTGTATTCATCCTTTTTAAGTGAACTCTTAAGAAAAGCAAAGCGGACCTCATCTCCAGAATTCTCTAAGTCGAAAACTGCTCTTGATGTAAATATACTAGATTCGTCTACTTGCTGTTCATGAGTCACAATGCATGCATTCTTATAATCAGTTGAAGATATTAATACATTAAGATTTTTGATATTTCCATACTTGGTAGAAAATATAATCGGATTATTTCCATCCGCATTCGCATCTGTTCTATCAAGTCCAGACCAAACTTCAAAACTCTTGGTATTTGTTACAAAATCATATAGCACCCTATAAGACATTCCAGATGGCTTTAAAATGCTATATATCTTCTTGCCTAACTGTTCTCCATTTCTTGTATGAACTGCCGTTTTACCCCTATTCTGCGAGTTAAGTACACCAATATTCAATACTGAAGATACAACACTTGTCGATGTTGTCTTAAATGCATAAAAAAATGCATATGCTACCTTTTCTGCAGGACCATTCTGTTCAATCCATGTAACGGGATTAGTTATATTTGATGTTCCTGGAGGATAAACAATGTGTCTATCCAAGTCCTTTTCTTCAAAATATCCACTAAGCTGGATTCTCTTTCCTTTTTCATCATCAATATAATTCACCTGCGAAATCCTGCCAAGCTCTTTACGGTCTTTCGTATAAATATACATCATACTAGGAGAATACAACCACAATGGAATCTGCATGGAAAACGTACCAGCTTCATGATACTTTCTGTTCCACTGTAAGTTTGAAAATACTAATAATGAAACAATCTGATAATTGGCATCCAAGGCCATTGTATTAAACCACTTCCTTGGCACACCTCCTAGATAGTCTCATACAGCTTATTATAATAAATAGATACATCAAGCAAGTTACTTCCAGTATCTGCATCAAAAGACACTTCCGAAGAACCAATTGCAAGCGCCATATCATCAAAAGCCGATGTTTTATCACATTTTCCAACACAATTAACACCATTCTTCTTCACAGTAGGTGGTTTCTTTGTAAAATCGATTACAATTACATCCCCCTCGACCATAGCATCTATAATTCGTACATAATTTCCGTTAATAACCAGCTTTGGATTGACAACTTCACCCTTGGCTGTAAAAACAGCCTGACAAAATGTTTCCACATCTCCATCATTATCAAGAACTACTTTTTGCGCGAAATTGTATCTTCCACCAGTAACACCTTGTGGAGTACCTGGTGTAACACTGCAAAGATACGGAAACGCTATCATTCCCATAATCGATGCAATATTCTTTCCAAAGTTGTCATAACTCTTCAAAAATGGATCAGCGCAATGGAATACGATTGTCATTGTCATTGTCTGATATATATTTCTTGTTGGAAGGTCAAATTTATGTAATTTCCCTTCAAACCATCTTGTCACACCCATGTATGTAACATATACAGTGTATGTATATTTGGATCCGAAGAAAGATAACGCAACCTTTCGTAAAATCTCATTCATTGCTGGATTAACTGATTTTGCAACAATAAATCTATCCTTCGGTGCGATTCTGCTAGAAACATCGGTTCCGCCATCTCCCACAGCATTATCTACTGTGGTGATGTCGTTTTCAAAACCGCCGAATCCATCTAGACCATCAGAAGGAATCTTCCAATCGGAACCATTTATATTAAATTCTTTTCCGTCATTTCTTTTAATTTGAATATAAACTTTATTATCCAAATGCGAATCCTCCTGTCATAAGTCCGTATTTACTTTCGGTTCTAACTTCTCTTGCCAGCTCATCTGGTGTTGCTATTGGCTGGTTAACATTGATTGTCTGGTTATAATTCATTCCGCCAGTTCCTGTCATTCCTGCAGTTGCTCTTGCGTATGTTGCTTTCAAACCTCCGATATTAGCTTCCATGCTATTTTGTAATGTATCAAATGGGTTAAACTCTTCCATTGGCTCGTCTACACCCTCAACACACATCTCTCCAATCCATTTGAATTTCTTAGATGGAGAATTAATATCTAATGCCTCACATGCTGCATTAAATAAGCTATTGGCTAAATCTTCTGTTATATCAACCAACCAATCCCATCCAGCACTCAACCCTGACCAGATGCCATTGATAATATTACTGCCAATCTTATCCCAATCCATACCTTCAAATGCATCACACATAGACTTAAACATTAGTGGGATTGCATCTCTAACATGAATAAAACTATCCACCAAGAAAAACGCCAACTGAATCATAATCTCTAATGCAGCCACAGCCAACTGCGGTATGTTAGCAATAAGCGCCACAACCATCTGGCCTATGATTTTAGGAATAGCATTTAGCAAACTTGGTACCGCATGTAAAATACCATCAACCAGACTTAGCAACAGCGTAATACCTGAATTAATGATATTTGTTAGCGTATCCGGTTCTGTCAGCGCCATAGCCATTGCTATAATCGAATCAGTAGCCAGCTGTAATAATTCTGGTATTTTGTTTGATATACCAGTAATAAATGCCAACAGCGACTCACTACCACTGTTAAATACATCACCGGATTTGTCTATGATTCCAGTTAAGAAACTAGTAACAATGCCATACGCTAACTCTAGCATATCTGGACCAACACTTGTTAATAACTGATATATCAGCTGAACCGAACCATTAACTGCAGTTTCAGCTACTGGCAAAATATTATCTAAAGCTGTCATTGCACTATCTACGAACTGATCAACCAAAACCTCAAGATTTGCATTTTCATTTGCAATACCAGTTACTAGATTGGCCCAAGCAGCATTCATAGCACCTACGCTACCTGAAATCGTTGATTCTGCTTCTTGTGCTGTTGCACCAGTGATACCCATCTCTGACTGAATAATATGAATCGCTTCTGTGATATCTGCAAAACTTTCAATCGACAAATCAGCCATCTCACCATTTGCCACTTTGACACGATTTGCATCTGCAATCAAGCGTTCCATTTCTTGCTTCGTACCACCATAACCCAATTTAAGGTTATCCAGCATTGTATAGTTGGCTTTCGCAAATCCTGCATATGCATTCTGAATGGATTCCATACTAGTGCCCATCTTGTTTGCATTATCAGCCATATCAATAATAGCTTGGTCCGCCGCCTCTGCAGCTTCAACTTCGTTCTCAGTACTCTGTTTCAACGATGCCGCAAGACCTGTTACCGTCTCCATGTAATCATTTGCAGATAAACCAGCATTCTTATATGCATTATTTGCATTATCCATGGCTAAAGACTGTGCTTCCATAAGAGTATTGAACTTATCTTGTACCTCATCAGTAGATTTTCCCACTAATGCAGCATATTCTTCCACGGACTCTGCACCTCTGGCACCAAAAAGAGTCTCAATACCGCCAGCAAGCTGTTCGAAATCAGCATAACTGTTTACCGCAGCCGTTGATAAAGCCGCCACCGCCGTTGCAGCAGCTGTTGCACCAGCAGCAAATACTTTTAAGCCACCAGAAGCAACACCGCCAAGGGTAGAACCTAAGGACTTAACACCCGATGTAACGCCCTTCGTATCTAGTTTTGTATCAAAAATTAAGCTTCCATCTGCCCTTACTCTTACCTCTATTATTTGAACATATTATTAAATTCGTCGATTTCCGCCTGTTCCTCTGGTGTTATTCGTTCAATTCTCCACATCTCTTTCAGTTTCAAGAATCTATCTTCTTTTCCATTTGTTTTTTCATAACCACGATATGACATAATCTTGCATATCATTTCATCGTCTTTAAGCCCCTTAAATAGAGCCAAAAATTTGTACCAGTGCAACTCTTCTACTTCTAGTAAGTCAATGCCATATTGCCCTAAAAATGCAGCATAAATGTAATCGCTATCAATCTCATAGTCGAACAAAATCTCCTTTGAATGCGATATGCGTCTAGGCAATTCATGTACTGGAAAACAGAATTTTAATAATTCTTGCAAATCACAAAACTCTGGTACTTCATTCTTAAATAGATATGGAACCGTCACTCTCTCATTTCCCTTGAGAGTACGAATATTGTTCACAAACTTTATCCAAACACGAAAATCCGTATAAATAGAATAAGACCTGCCGTTTATCTCAACGACATTCGGCAAGTCTCGCTTTGTTAAATCTAACATTATTTCATTACCTGCATACTTGCTACCGTCTGTGCAGCTTTTGTAATGGAATTAAACTTATCCATTGGAAGCATTCCCATTTTTGCTCTCATGCGTTCTGTCTGAAAATCATTCAATGGTTTTTCGTATGCTTCATTGATACTTAATACAACTACTGCTAATTCGGATAAATCTATATCATCCAAATTAGTCGAACCAAGCATTTCAGCTGCGTTTTCTTCACCAACAAGTTCCTTCACAAATTCATGCAAAATATCAAATTTACCTCTAATTGTCAATCCTTTGATGCTGTCAACAGTTAAAGCTTTATCTAATTTTTCTGTAATTGCTACGGTCTTTTTTGGCAAATCGTAGCTTTTATTGTTCACAATAATTGTATGTACCATTCCTTAGCGCCTCCTATGCGGTTTTTGTAAATACTGGTTTACCATCTGTTACAGTTGCAGTACCTCTTTCGATACTGTAAATACTGAATTTAAAATAAATCTTCTCTGCAACAGAATCAAAATGATCTAATGTTAATGTTACCATTGTGTTCCATGCTCTAAATACAGGAGCTTCAGCTGTGCCCTGATTTCCATCAAACACAATAAGTAAGTTTTTCTTTACATCTTCACCAGTTGGCAAGTTGTAAAACATGTCATACAGATAATCAAAAGCTGCATCGCCCTTGTTACACTGTAATTCCTGTGCCAATTCAGGTTTATAAGATGTAATATCTGTTACTGTCATTTCATTTTCGATAAAGTCATTCTCTTCTGTCTGTGCATTGAGAACTAAATCGAAAATAGTAGATTTTCCAATTCTCGCCCAGATTGGTTCCGTTGTCGTACCAATATTCAAGAATGGAATAGTTCTAAATTTTTTTAGTCTTGTTAATACTTCTGACCTTAATAGACCTCTCTTTCTCTAACATAAGTGATTGATAATGCCATATGGTATAAAGTTTCTCTACTATCAGCTTCCATCGGATATGGATTTCCAGTAATAGAAAACTCTGTAACTCTTCTGTTCCCATCAAGTTCTGGAAAATCATTATTGAATGGATAATCATCCGCCCAATATGCCAAATCTTCCAACCATTCATCAGCTTCCTTACGTTCACTTTCTGAACTTGATTCCTGTCTGGCATTAAACTGATAGTATTCTGTTATTTCATAACTTCCATCAATATTGTTTCTAATATCTCGACCAGGAGACTTAAACAGTCCATATTTATCCGAACCATCTGCAATATGATTGGTTTCGATGGAAATTTCTTTATTTTGTTTTAATAAGTCTACGATGTATTTCGATATTGTCATGTTATTCTCCGTTCGCTATCTTTTGAGCTCCTTTAAGAATTTGCTGTTTATGCTGTTGTTTCATTCTTTCAAACCAGTAGTTTCCTCGCTCTGGTGCACCTTGAAAATGTGCTGGCATATAATACCAACGTCTGGCATAAGGTGTACGATATTCTAATTGTCCACTTCCTATTTTCGTGTTAATATTTCCTGATTCTATCAAAGCACCTGTATCTTTCGGTACTTTAGGTGCTGAAAGTCTCAAACACTCTGTATCAATAAACTGTTGAACTTTACCGCCTTCTTCCAGCCCTCTGGATTTAATAATCTTGTTGATATCATAACCAACAGAAGCTAGTCTAAAGAAATCGCTCCTTAATCCAGCACCACCTTAATATTTGGAAGCATTGTTCTGTTGGAATTATCGTTCACAGCCTTGATAAGACCGCTCTTTGGATATTTCTTCAGTAAATCAGAAATGCGACTGCCTTTAACATCCTCCACAACATCCTCTACTGCTCCATAAACGATACAATCCTCTTCATTGGAAGAATCTAGCACCAAGCCTTCATAAGTCGGCTTAGGGAACGTTACAGAGGTTGAATGAGCGACACTAACTTTACCGTTATCATTGCTTCTGTCAGCCTTATCAGACCATTGAACACCGTTCACAATAGTCTTTTTCCATGTTCCATCATTCATTTTATTGAAAATTGTTACAACATCGGTAAATAGCGCCATTTCCTACCACCCTTCCTTTTGAACTTGTGGTGTTTAATATATCGTTTGATATAATTACCATTGCCATCATGATCATAGAAACTTCCTACAATATCATAGTCAAATTCAAAGAATACTTTTAAAAATTTGAGCATCAATACGCACCTACCAATCCAGTACCAGACAACCAAGCTCTAATAGAATTATTTAACTCTGCTCGTGCCTGACTTTCTGTCTGTACAACATAACTCTCTGAATAACCATCATTGCTGGCAGACGCGATACCTTTACCAGTTCCAGAAGCTTCCTGCTCCACTAATTTGTTCATAATATTACAAATGCAGTCTTTCAACTGTTCATATCCATATGTCTCTTCTGTAATGTCCGCCCAGCGAATAGGACCAATTACTTTACACACGGCTTTTTCAGCCTGTGCCTCAACTCTATCGAAATCATCTTCTGAAATCTTGTCAAAAAGGGAGCTGTAATACTCCCAAGTTACGATTTGTGACATTTACGGCTCCCTCCTTAAAATTCTTATTTTTCTGCAGCCGCTTTTGCTGCTTCTTTTGCTACTTTTGTCTTTTCTGCAGCCGCTTTTTTACGTTCTGCGATTACTTTGTCAGTCAATCCGACTGTTCTAGCTTTCTTTTCTGCCATGATATCTCTCCTTAGTTAGCATTGTTGTAAGTGCCAGCAATACCAGCAGCTTTGTTTTCGTAAGCATCTGCGATAGATACGTTACGATAGCCATATTTCCAAGCATCTGCATCCTGGTTTGTATCTGGATCCACAACTTTTGGTTTTACATGTTTTGCAAACTGAATAACAGCTGGCTTATGAACGATTAAGAAGTTCATTGCATGGCCGCCTTCAGCCTTTGTATATCCGTTATCTGTCTGTGTGATTGCAGAGTAGAAACGAGACTGTGGCATCTTCTGGATAGAAGCAAAGCCTGCCAACACTTCTTTAGACTTTGTTGTGTCTAAATCACGAACCATGCCTAAAAGAGCTGGTGTGATAAATAAGTGTCTGTCTTCTTCTGGAACTTCTGCATCTGTCATTGCATCGTACTTAGCTGAAATCGCCTTAAGTACTTCTTCGCCAGTTGCATATGTTGCAGCTGTAACGTCAGCACCTTCAACGCATGCATATGTTGCCATACGGAAAGCATCAAGTTCTGGTGTTACTTTTGTTCTGATAAATTCAGAGCCTAAACGAGAGAACGCAACACCTGCTGTGTCCATGTTGTCTACGTTATCTACAGTAAACATACGACCTCTATCGAAGTTACATTTTACTGTTTCGTTTGAGAATGTTACATCACCAGCTTTGTAGCCTGATGCACGATCATAATCTGCTAAACCATCCATTTCGATTTTTGGAATGATTAATTCGTCTGCGTTAGCACCTTCTTTTGCTAACTCTGGAGCTCCGTCAAGAACGGATGTCTTTGCTGCTGCCTTGTAAACAGCATCAAGAATACTTACGATGTACTTTTTGAATTTTGCAATTGTGTTTGCCCTTACTCAATTCTCCTTTACTTGTCATTATTTTCAGCTGAGATACCTGCTGCGGCCATCATCTGTGCCTCCCAAGCATCCCCTGAACTACCTAA
The DNA here is from genome assembly GCA_045633955.1 of Agathobacter sp. GTDB lineage: Bacteria > Bacillota > Clostridia > Lachnospirales > Lachnospiraceae > Roseburia. Next base: position 23,904 of record JAZQZJ010000045.1, read on the forward strand.
TTTTGTAATGATGCCGATTGGATCACCCTTACCAATTTCTGTTGCTTCAGCTTCACCAAAAAGCATTTTGCTATCTTCTGCCTCTGCTAATGTTTTCAATGCAGCTGCAATATCTTCTTTCTGGTTCTTTGATGCCTTTAAGGTATCAATATCCAGTAAAGCAGTAATTGCTTTTGCATTTCTGCCATGAACAGATGCAATAGATTCTTTTAACATATCCTGAAAATCTCTGTCTGCAATCTGTGCCTGATGCTCTGCATCTTTGGTCTGTAAATCTTTCTGTAAATCTGCAATCTTCTGATTAAGTGCTGCTGGGTCAACTCCATCGAAAGCCTTAAGTGCTTCTTCTGTAGTCTTTACTTTTTCATTTGCAGCATTCAAATCTGTTTCTGCTTTTTCCAGTTTTTTATTTACTGGGTCAATTTCTTTGTGATGCATATCTAACACGGCATCAATCTGCTCTTTAGATAAGCCCTGCTTTTCTAAATCTTCTCTTTTCATGATATTTTCTCCTCTTTTTACGATATTTTTTAACGAAGTCTATCTACTTCTAGGAAACTCCGAAAAATGGAATCGAACCATTCTGCCCTTGGAGTGCTTAATTTACACTAATACTACCAATGGAGTGCGCCATCACACTGTTTCGGAAAATTGCGGACGGCAGATTTGAACTACCACTGTCGGCTAAGGAGACCGATGTGCTTCCTTTACACTAATCCGCGTCGATGCTCAGCCCCGCGCCATAGCTGAGCAATAAATGGGGGATAAATAAACAAAAAAGCCAAGTGTCAAACCGCTTTTGGTTCAACTACTTGGCTCTTAGGCTCTATTGTTATTAAATTTTCGGTTTTACACCGCTTGCAGTATGCTGGAAGATTTTCAACCTTTGTATCATTCCTCATGAACTGCATTTTTGGATTGCCACAATGTGAACATTTAATCCAATAATAATTTGGTTTTTCCAATACATATACCATCCTACAAGGTATATTATATGCTTGATTTTGTGGATTTTCAAGTATTTTATAATAAATTAATACCACATATACTTGTACTTGCGTGGAAAAATTCCAGACTGTGCTAGATACTCTATTGCCTTAACTGCTCTTGATATACCTGGACGATTTAAAAGCTCACTATCTCGTTTTGAATATTCATGTTTCAATATTCTTTTAAAAAACAAATCATACTCCAAATATCCCATATCATCGGAATCTGACTCTATATAATAATTAGCTTTAACAACATTATTCATTTTGCTTATGTTTTCTAAGGTTATCATAATATTCGTCAACCTCCTTTTGATAATTATGTTTCTCACACGCCAATTCATGTGCCTCAACATGTGAAAGTTTTGGATATTCCTTTTTAATCTGCATTTCTGTCAATTCATGCCTTAATAATGTTAAATCATGCGGCTTAATATCTTTTCCAATCAACAAACGTTGCCAACTTTGGGCAATCGCACAATCTGGCGGAAACTGACTTCGTGTACCAAGTATCTCATCATGTAATGATTCGTCTATAAATAAATAATTCTTTATTTTCTTTATCTGCGATTCTTTTATACCAGTGTTTTTCGAAATTCTTGCACAATCCGTTTTCATTTTTCTAATTTCTGGATAGTACATATTAGCAAATTTTTCTCCTGCCTCACTGTCAGGATTTGTAATTCTTGCACCTGACATTATTATAGCATTTTTCTTCTTTTTTGCAACATTCGTATGTTCAAAAGCACTGCTGTTTTTCTCCACCCTCAAACGATTATCTCTAGGCTTTAACCCTGCTTTTCTACTAAAGCGCTGATATTCATTCGTTTTAGCCTTAAGCATGGATTTTAATTCAGTAGTAGAACCGCCAATAGCATTCTGCGCTTCAATCTCACGCTTAATTGCTCTAATATTCCGCTCCATCTGTCGCTGTTTCTGCGTTGCCTGGTAATAATCATACTCTTTTCCATCAATAGTCACTGGATCAGGCTCAACAATATCCTCAGGAATCACACTTGCACCTTCCCAGAATGGATAGAAATCATGCGTACAGTTTACACCTTTGATACCTTCTACAGTTCCATAACCCGTTTCTTTGAAAAAATCTGGATATTTTTTACTCTTACCAGAATATGAAAATACTTTATTCTGCCAAGGTGCATGCTCTGGACGGCTACCCATGTGCTGTGAAGTAATTACTAGGTCTTGGCCAGAACTTTCAAGATTGGCTTCCATTACCTTACCTGCTAACTGTGACATACCTGTCCTAACAGACATACGAACTGCTGTGTCAATTTGATATGTACGACCACTAGAATAATCAATAGAACGCAATCCGCTCTGTGCTAATCGATGCACGCAATCATTTACAGCCTGATCAAACGAGAATACCCCTGTCGATACTTTTATCAACGCAAGGTCCAATTCCCTTTGATAAGCATTTAGAACACCTACAGTACCAAGGTTTGTATTTCTAAAACCCATTGTATTTGTTAGATTCTTAAGCGCACCCATAGTCTGCAATCTAGATGCATTAATCAGCTGTGACATATTATTTGGCTTTGTTAAATCCTCTCCATGCTGTTCCCACATAGACAAGTCATTATTCCATGCCATATTACCAGCTTCAGCTACAAGAGTATCATTTGCCTCTTTTGCAGCCTTTACAGTCTCATCGATGATATCCTGTATCTCCTGTTTATATGCCTTGGTATTCTCTGCTACAGCCATTTGATACGCCTTGTCAGCACGTAATGTTTTCATGACTTCTGCTTGTATCTTTGCTGGAGAGTAACCTTGCTCATGCATTGATTTTGCCATAAGTTCTGCTGTCTCGGTATATCTGCCAGTTTTCTTTACCCTTCTGGCAATATCAGCAATAACCTCATCTTCCAAGTCCTGATACAAGGACATTATGTATTTATCTATCAGGACGTCCATCTGTTCTTCACTTAATGCCCTTATATCACCGCCTTACTTTAAAATATATTTTCGCCAAAAGCTAACCGCAAATTTTTCAATCTGATATGTGAGCCATAACCCACCAATGATACCTAATACATTTTCCATGTATTTTAATCCTCCACATCATTTACTGGTTCTTCTGTATAATTAATGTACTTCTTTGCATCTTCCTCTGTGAGATTGTATTTTTCCATCAAATACCATACCTTAAGGATTGTCACTTCACTAAATGACAGCGCATCAGCTCTCATGCTTTCCAATTTAGATTGTTTATCTTCCACGTAGGAATCGTCAAACTCAATAGACAAATTCTCTTCTAAAGAATGACTTTCGCCATTGAATGTATTCGCAAACCACATAGCAGCATGGATAATATCTGTGATATAGTCCGTTGCATTTGTTCTTTGTTTATTAAGCTCCTGCATGGCATCCTGTTTGGTGCCGATGTACTCTGTGGCTGTTGTTATTTTACCATTTTCAAAAGTATACTTCTTGCTCCCATACCCAAACGACATAGAAAGAAGTGATAATACCAGTTCAAATGCTTTTGTAATAGCGTCAATACGAAGCTCTGGATTATATTCCTGTACCAATGTCTTTTCATCTGCCAATTTCCCGCCATCATGACCTAAAAGAACAAATACTTCTTTTTGCTGTGGAGTGAGCTTTGGCTTTCCATCTTGGCCCGTTGTAATACATGCCAACAGTTCATTCAAAAACACCAGCTTATCGCCTTTTGCCAAGTCACCATGCAAAAGATTATAACAAAGGTCCACAGCCATAAATAACGGAATGGAGTTATACACCTTTGGAAGACCATATCCATCCAAATCATCGATATTGTTTACTTCTGCATTTGTCATAATTGAGAATGGCTTTACTTCTCCCAACTGCAACACAATACATTCATCATCAATTTTATTACCTTTATCATCGAATACAGTTGTGATTGCTTTATATTTGCCATCTTCCAATAAAAATTCAACCAATGTGGTCTTTTCCTTACCGCGTACTTTATTAGTTCCTGCAAAAGCACATTCAATAACGATATCATTTTCTACAGTAAGTGGTAGAATGCAATCTGCATCCACGTAATTGATTTTGATTGTGCCATCTTTGACTGAAATAGTTCCATCTTTTGCCTGCAGGTATTTTGCATTTCTAAGTGAAACATAGGCACCAACTGTACCAGTTGCAGATACTTTCTCTAACTGCTTACGGTACTGAGTGATAAAACGGTTCTTTTTGATTATATCTTCGATAAATTTAACAGACTTACTTTCCTTTTCTGGAACAATACTGATAATTTCACAAAGATTTGCATCATCTGCACAGCAACGTTTTGCAAAGTTCAATTTATGCAATTTAATTTCTGCACCATTCAAATTCTTTCTGTCATGGAAATTATCAATATCTTGGTTTCCATACCATCTTTCACACTCTTTAATTATGTTTAGAGCATCACTATTTACAGTATAGCCTTTGCCCTCTAAATGAGTTTTTACAAAATCTTTCCTCTGTAATCCTCCTATCTTGCTAAATCAATAAATTCTATAAAATCTAATAACGTATAGCAGAACGAATCCCACCTATCGTTTATATTACCAATATTCTTATCTTCTGGAATATCAGGATGCTTTTCATCCCAGCGCAATCCAGAAATCGCTTTTCTTGTACTGGTGCATTTTCTGTGAATCTTTAATCGCCCAGTGTTCAATAACAAATCAATTGTCTTTGGACGTTCTGATACTTCATTTTTTCGACAGCCTTTTATATTCCTACAATTTAAACCAGCTTCACGTGCTGCAGTGATTAATGAATTTATCATTGTTGGACTAGCCGAGTCAGGGAATATCCAATCTACACGACCATATTTATCCAAGCACATTTTGTAAAATTCAATGAACTTATCACATATCATCTTTGAATCAATATTTTCTGTCACAGGAAGCTCATCTTCTTCCAAAGCACGAAAGTCTTTATATCCATTCATATACCCAGTAAGATTATATGTTGTTTTGGATCCATTTCCTCCGAAGTCAATTCCCATGACTATTTTGGAGAATCGAACCTTTAATTTTCCATTTTCATCAAAGATATCGCTGTCATCGAATAAATACGCGCTATCATCTTCTGCAAAGTATTTGAAAATAATACCAGATGCAAGAACCCACAGGCCGAGAATAAATCTATCAAAGAATACACCTTTGTACATGCTCTCATAACGTTCAATAATACGCGCTGCAAGGCTTGGATTATCTCGCATAGTAAAATGAATTCGAATGAGATTCTTTTCTGTAATCTTGTCAATCCATTCCAACTTAAAGAAGTGTTCTGGTCCTTCTGGGTTACAGTTAAACCAAAACTTTGAACCTTCTACCGAACATCGTCCAGTTGCCTGATTAACAAATGACTCTGGCATAAGAGCTACTTCATCAAAGAACACGCCTGCTAATGTGATACCCTGGATTAGATCCTGCGAACCTTCATCCTTACCACCGAATAGATAGAATTCGTTCTCTACATCACCCAAGATGATTGTCATATAGTTTTCCGAACGATGCTCTATAACTGTATATCCACGTGATCTCAGCATTTTCTTTAGCTGCTTAATAACGTTTCTATTCAATGATAGAATTGTTTTACCACACATGGCAAAATTCTCACCATTGAATGTTTCCATTGCCCACATAACAAAGGACAATGACATTACAGTGGTCTTTCCACTTCTGATAGAGCCATCACAGATAATTCCATCTTTATCTTTGTATGGAGAATCCTCGTTCCACCATCGAAGGACATACTGCTGCTTCTTGCTGAATTTGTTGAATTTAAAAGGTGCTTTACGTTTCAATATCATCACCTGAACTTTCAAATAATGCAGCAGTTCCATCTTTTAATGCCTCAAGGAATCCATCTGACTCAAACTCAATCTTTTCTTCTACATGTCTCTTATCTCTCCATTCTTCTGGCTTACGATTCTTTAACCAGAAGATAGCAGCTGTTGTATCAGGTGGAACATATATTTCTTCGTCAGCATATTCAATATGCTCTTTTTCACTAATACGTTTGCCATTATCGTAGATTACTTCTTTGCATTTAATTGCTTTTCTAACTGTGTCTTTGAACCCAAGAGCTTTTTGCAATAATGCATTCTCCACTTCTCTATCTACTACTTCTTTGCCCCTTTTTAAGGCGTTAGAAATGTTAGGATATCTTTTCTTCCAATCTATTAACGTTTCTCGTCTAATTCCAATATTATGAGCAATCTGCTCATCTGTTAATCCATCTCTCGCCCATCCCTCTAAAAGAATGAGCTTGTCAGGCTCTAACCACTCTTGATATTTTCCTTTTGCCCTTGGCTCACTCCTTCCTCACAAAATAAAAGAACCAGGTAACTAGTTTTACTAATTATCTGGCTCTTTGGCTCTGTTCATATATACATAAATTATAACATCTGATTTTTATATAATCAACAAATGAATTTTATACCCATGCTTTATCTCTAGCCATATCTTCTAATGCAACATCAATATATCTTACCCATGTTTCTATTTTTCGTTCCGACCTATTAAAAAAAACATTTATAATGCTTAGTACTAATAAAAGAATCATTGAAAAAATGGCATAAATTTCATACCAAAAAGTAGCCCCTCCGGTTAAATTATGCATAATTGTTAGTGCAAATGCTAAAATAGATACAAGCTTTATCATATAATCAAGAATATTTATCTTATTCATATCATATTTCTTTATTTGTGCTTTAAGTTTTAGATATTTATTTTTATCATCACCTACATATTTTTGTAATTCATTTTTTGCACATATTACCTCATTTTTGTCACACAACCTTTTGTTGCATCCCTTTTCTAAATCATCGCACAATTTCATTAACTCACTTTTTGCCATATTGGTTTCCTCCATTTGTATATAATGGATAACTATAACATTTTGACACTTATTATGCTTACCATATATGGCACTACTATCATAAAAGATTATAAAAAACCAACCACCGATTATTGATGGCTGGTTTAATGTTTTACGTATTAATTTTCTCTTCTTTTTCAAGTTCCTTCAATCGATTTTCAAGCTCTTCTATTTGCCTATCCAATTCTTTTTTCCTCTTATCTATTTTTATAAGTTCTTCCTCTAATTCTTTTTCCTTAAGCACATGCTCAATATATAGTTCAGCTACATCACTATCTTTTATGCTATGATTAATTTTTTTTCGTATCTTGTCTATGTCTTGTTCCTTTTTAATTTTAATTTTATGCACTTCTCTTCCTGTTACACACACGCTAAGCAGCCCAATCAAAAAACTAATCATTGGAGAAGCACCTATTAACAGATTTAATAACTCACTCATTGTTTTCCGCACCTCCCATAATTTGAATACATAAACCAACAATAACACATGCTATTGTCAATATTCCCATTGAAGAGTACATTGCATTAAGCTGCAGGTTTAGATTTGTAGCATAATTATCTATTAATAAAATCCCATATATTACAGAAAGAATAATAAGAACAAACAGCATACTGCTAAACAAAGTAACTTTAATCTTTTTATATTTTTTCAAATTATATATTTCCTTTAGTCCATCTGCCGCCATGATTAAATCAAAGAAAAATATCTCTGAACAGATTATATCTAATGTGAACGTAGTTCCTGTTACATTACAAGCCAACAATACAAAACCTGTAGGCAGCAATCCAGCTATGACTGTAAAAAACATCCATAATATTATCTTTTTATACATATCATTTCTCTTTCGTTTCATAAAATATTAATATTATATGTATTATATCAGAATTATTTTCCCTATGCTTACCATATCCGGTAGTAGTAAAAAAGAGAGCTTCATCAGCCCTCTTCTCTATATGGTACAGGTAACGGCTGCCAAGCAATAACGCATTTATCAACTTTAAAATTTGATTGATACCCCACATCAATAAGACAATTGAGCCGTAATGTTTTAAAACACTTGTCGTTATATATATCATAAATGCTTTGATACACCCTATTCCCATCTGTTACAATGACTCTTCCATCATCTTTCAGATATTCTTCTTTATTTGGCAATCTCTCACTACAAGGAATCCAGCCACAGTTATACTCCTGCTCTACTTGGTTGACGATTTCGATTGCATCTTCATATCCAGTAGCTTTAAATCCATATACTCCTATTTGATAACAAGGATTCGTTTTCTGAATTTCTTCTTCTCTTCTGTATAATTCTGACTTTTCTTTCAGTTTCTCTCTCAAAACATCAAATACGTTCATGTTATACCTCGCTATCCTGTGGCATTTGGAATACTTTAGGTGGAATAAATGCAAATGCAGGAACATATAAATCTCTTGTAAACATTTGTCCACCCTCTCCAAAAATGTGCTTTTTATATTCTACTTGTATCATATCCAACACCTTGATTGCTTTTTCTTCGGTGGAATATTCGCCATACACCGAACCATCAATAAAAATTGTGCTATCAAGAATATATATTGTATCTCTGCTACCAAAACATTTAATACTTTTCTTGTTTTGACTTCTAATCAACATACTCATTCCCCTTTCATCTCTGCCAACTTCTGCTCAATATTCATTTTTGCACCACAGTTAGGGCAGTATGGTTTTAATTGATTACTTACAATTCCACCAATGCCACTACGTTTACCACAAGCAGAACAGTATGTTCTTGTTTTCCCATAAGCACCATCGTTCTTAAAAATCCATTCTCCAAGTACAACTTTTGCAAGCATTCCTTGTTCTTCTGCATCTTCGTAAGCACCTAATTTTTCTATAATTCTTGTTTCTACAGGGCAATTATTACATTCTTCACTACAACCTTTGCCGTTACATATTTCAATGCATTTTGGCACATGGCAATAAGCACTACCTTCATCTCTTTTCGTTAATCTGCTCATATCTACTCCTTTCCGCCATTACAAACACATTTCATTACATCATCTAATCCAACTAAAGCATCATTACAATCATCGCTGAAATATATTTCTAAATTGTCTATCTGCTCCACAACACTTTCAATCCATTCTTCCACCTGCTCAATGTAAAGAATTCCATCCTGCTGTTCTGCAAGTTCTCTTAAATCATGCATTATCTACACCACCTTTTACAATCTCAAGTGCTTTCTCAAATCCTACAACATATCCAACAGTAAATGACTTTCCACTACATCTTCCAGTAGACACATAACTTTTGGCTTCTGCTGTTCCCACTTCTTCCAACTGCTCCACAATCCGTTCCATTGGCTTGCGTGTGTTCCAATGCTTGATTGCATCTTCTATCGTTCTACAATGTTGCCAACTTTTTGAACCACATTGATGACAAGCGACACCATATGTTTGTACTGTAAAATCCTTTGCTTTTTCGTCCCAAAACTTGTGCGTGTCTACAAATGCTTCTCCCCCACAAAACGGACATGGTAATAATTTATCATTCAGCATCTTCGTTACTCCAATCTAACTTCTGTCCACAATCAACACAATATTTTTCTTGTTTCCACACCATTTTATAATGTTCTGCATTTGAACATGACGGGCAAATTTGAAACTTCGTAAAACTACGTTCTATCCACAAAGCTTTCTTCGGTATCTGCTTTTCTAACGCAACTAATATGTTTGATAAGTCTGAATCACTCAATTTATTCAAAACTAAACTACCATAAGACCAATCTTCAAGTTTATCAAATGTTTTCTGCATATTTATTCTCCAATCTGATCAAGAATTTGCTGAATATCAATGTGTTTGTCTGTCTTTTTCAATTCGTTTCTTTTAAGCCATCCTGATGTTCCATCATTCCACATTACAGTTGCTACATCATGATCAATATTAGAAACTACTCCTACAAATATTTCATCACGCACAACATTTTCTACCACATCACCTACTTCAATCTTCTGTGATTCTTCATAGGCTTTCAGCTTTGCAAGGGCTTCTTGTGGGGTGTGTGCATTGAAAACACATTGCCACTCATCACAATCAAAATATTTTGAATTTCTTTGTCACTAAAGCCACCTTCGTGTTCAAAGTGTATAAGTTTCTTTGCCAACTCCCACGCATCATTCATTCCTTGGTCATATGCTTCTTTTACTTCATCACAACTTGGTCCATTACTCATTCTCTCTCCTCCATCCATTTATCTAACTTCTCTATCGCTCCCATTACTAGCACTCCTGCTGTTGGAATTCCTACTAACAATCCAATTACTATTACTGCGTTCATGGTTCTCCTTTCTACTTGCTAATACATAACTTGCGTCCACCCTCTTTTACCCAGATAACATGTTTAAATGGTCTTACTGCTTCTTCCCATTCCTCACAGAATCCCTCTCTCATGTCTGTAGTTGTAGTCTCGTCATAGTGCTGATTGAGTTTAAAAGTGTATCTCCCTCTGAATTTTACGTTTCTATCTGCATAATTCTGAAAGTTGATACTCTTGCTACACTTTAGAAAACGTATTATTTCAGCACCTACGACATTTTCCATAATCATGACACCATTGTCATATAGGTTATATGTATTAAATCTTGGCATGTTAATAACCTCCTAAATTGCAATTTAGTAAATACAATCTCGTTCTATGGCAAATCTACTGTTCTCCCAATAGTCATAGTATTTATTAAATTGTCTCACTCGTCTTCTCTTCGGATATTCCGAGCCACCAATTCTACATGGGTATTTTGCCAATACCTTTCTTAATTGTTTCTTGTATTTCTTCCAATACCCATGCTTCTTTCTTTTGTTAAACACCTGCTTTTTATGTTGTCTATAATTCATAAAATCTCCATTTCCAAAATGAGTTACACTTTTTATTAAAGAAAAGTGCATTTCATTTTAATAAAACCTTTAAAATAGTACCTATATTAAAATGAGTTTAACTTAGTGTTACTTGTCCTACTTCGAGAGCCTTATTTGCTCTATTTAGTTTTAAAGCCCATATATGGTAATTAATTTTCTTACCAGTATATTTTCTTGCCTTTAAATCATTTATGTGATTCGTGAGCAGCTCTAACTCTTTATCAAATTCTTTCTCAAAATCAACTTGTTCGATTGGTACTCCGCCATAAAACATATTTCCCATGTTTTATCTCCTTTGCTAACTCTTTACTTTTCTTTCATATGTCCATGTTGCATTTGGATTCCATTCACATGAATAGCATTTATCTGTTCTAACTTTGTAATATGGACACTTCTCTCTTTTGCATGGTTTCTTGTTTTTTCTTGCTTTCATAGACTCTCCATTTAATCAGCTAAATCGTTATTCTTCGATTTTGTTAACCTCAACTAAATCGTTATTTGTCTTTGAATGTATTTTTCACAATATTCTCTTGCGATATCGCATAACTTTTCAGTATCTGTTTGTCCCATTTCTGCACAACAGTTGTTAACACAAAAAACGCACGGACACACACCACCGTATGAATTGCATTTTTCAATCTTCATATCAATCACTCTCCTAAATCATTACTATCATTTTCGCGACTCCACGAAATTGGTCTAAATCGTTCCTCCACATATTTCTCATCAATCTGCACACCCTAACCTTGAAAGGGTGGTGTACTATGACTGATAAGAAAACTAAAAATATCTATGACGATGATAATATCCCAGAAGTCGACCTTCCTAGGGATGATATGAAAGACTCTAACTACGATGTAGAGCCTTTACCAGAATCATCACGTCCTAGAAAAGATGGTCCAGGAGGGGATTAATTCCCTTCCTCCTGTTCCACTCCATTATCAAACTTACAATATCTGCACCAGTACACTGGATTCTTGCTAAACTGCTCATTCCCGCAGCGTTCACAGGTGCGAATGTATTTGCTGATTCTCTTTCTCTTCTTGCTTTGTTTCTTGATTTGTTTTGCCAATTGCATCAACTCCCTTTTGCTCTTTTTATACTGTCTGTCCAGAAGTCGTTTACATGGAATGCAATATGGCTGAAGTATGTTTTTACCTTTATGCATTCTCTTGCCGAATTCAGATGGGGTTTTAAACTGATAGCACTTAGGACAAGTTTTTCCATCCATTACAACTCACCATCCTTAAATCTCTGCAATAACCACTCTGCAGCTTTTTCATGTCCTGCATCTGACAGTTCTGCAACGAGACGATCTAAGCGAACTTTCTTATATTCTGGATTTTTTTGGTCTGCATGGTACTGACATTCAGCTGCTCTTACTTCGAAATCATGATCTAAATCAATTCCACACTCTTCCCTGAGAAATCGCACGTACTCTGGAATAGAAACATAGTGTTTTCCCAACCAGTCCATGTCATAGGTTGCATCTGTGTGTTTATCAAACGACTCTTTGAATCGCATTAAACGGACCTTTTTAAATCCATAAGCATCATTCAAGGCTATCATTGTCATTGTTAGAAATGTTGTGTACATATTCTGTGATAATGTTTCTATAAGTCCATCAATTTCTTTTTTCGATGCAGTCAAAGGTGCACTTGTAATCCCACGCATCTTGATATCTTTTTTAAGGGCATCCAGCCCCTCTTTTTCAACCAAATTGCAGGCATAAATCATTCCCTGCATTCTGGACTCAAAATCTTTATCTCTTTTTGCCATTGTTATTACCCCTATTTATTCAAAATAAATCTCTTACGCAGCCACTGTTTCTTACGCATATCCCTGCAACGACTGCAGTATAAGTTATCTTTTCTTTCAAAGAATGTGATTCCACACATTTTGCAATTCTGCGGTTCTATTTTTAAAAAGCTACTACATTCATCACAACCTGCAGTTTTAAAACAGTCACTGCAGAAATTCTGACACATATCCTTTTGGAAAAATTCTCCCCATTCCGTCTCATTAACCTGCTGCCGAAATTGATACTGAAGAACTGCTACAAATTGTGTCAGACTTTCTTTTGTTTCTATCCGTTCTTCGGTATTCATAACATTCCATTGTTTTATTTTTCTTTCTGGTCTGTTAAATCCAAATTCTCCACCATCCATAATCACACGTACTTTATCTAGATTCTCTGTCAGATACATCGAATAAACTCTTCCTCGAATTGCTTTTGAACTCTTCCCCAGTTTCTCTGCCATAAGGTCATATCCATATCCCAGATTAATCAGATATCCAAGCTGTGAGAAATCCTCTTCTGTCCATCGCACATGGTTATCCGCTTTTAATGGCCTGTCTGATACTCCCAGCTCACATAATCTTCTCTGTATCGCACCGTTCGTCCTACGAAGCATAGTAGACAGTTCTGCATATGTGTACTGTTGCTTTTTTACCAAACGTATTAATTTACTGTCCTCCGCTTTGGTCCATGGTGTAGATATATATTTTTGTTTCATTTCCACATCATGTTTGCGCTTGAGTTTTACCCACTGTGGTTCTTCACCCAGCATATTTTCTTCAAACCTTGAAAAATCAAGTAAATCCTTATTTTTCTCTGCCCACTTCCACCATTCATCCAGATATACAATTCTGTATGTATTGTTATTCACTCGCTTTTTATGAAGAGGAAAACCTCTGTTTTCTACCCATGAAATCATTTGATAACTGCTTATGGTACCTATCCCTAGAGCAATATTCAGCTGGTTCCACGTTACATAGTCTCCACTTTCCAAAAATGCGCCTAATCCAAGACGCTGCTTTCTCACCATAATGGCATTCTCTGTCCGATTAAGCTTTTTTGCTATGGTTTTAACGGATAAACTACCCCAGTTGTCTTTTAAGTAATCATCCTCCTCTTTTGTCCAGTTTCTTGCCTGTCCCATAATTAAAAGGAGACCGCATATGCTTTACTCTGGCCAGAGTCTCGGCTCCTTTCTAGGTTTTATTTCCTATCTTTCTTTTTTTCACGAATTATACATGATATAGCAACACCAATCGCTATAATGATTGCAGGGTTAGTAATCTCAATTGTCATCCTCAGTACCTTCCTTTCACTTTATTTAGAACGTTCTAAATATAGGATGACAGAAAGTTTCACAATATCAGTTTTCTATATAGCAAAACCTGTATTTAGATTAGCTATTTCTACTCTACTGACATAATCATTAATCTTCACTCTTAAACTCGATTGGTATAATCTGCTCTGGCAGAAAGTTAACCTCGTATCGATATTTATCCACATCAGCACCACTAATATCTTCAACCACATACACTGTTTCTGCATTTAATCCTACAAAATGTTTCTTGTATTCATTTTTTCCAGTCTCAACTACAATCTCTAATTGATTGTCTACAGTGTCAACCTCAATAGAAAACGCTCCGATTAACTCAAACATTGGTTTATGAGTTCTTGTATTTAAGACCGATAGTCTACGAATTACATTGAAATTATCCGCTTCCTGTGACACATTGTAAGAAACCTGATTCGCTTCTGTACACCCTGTCAATACCGCTGCCGCAACAACTAGTGCTAAAATAAATACTCTATCTTTTTTCATCACTTATTCCTCCTATCCAACTCAAACTGATACGCATCATCTACATTCTCAATTCCCCTTATCCGAAAGCGTTCATAAATGCCACTTATGTAATGCCAGTTCAAACCATTTGCTTTGGCAGAACATTCAAAAGCATATTCCAGAAGCTCCACTTTCTCTTCATCCACACTTGTACTGCGGTTAACAGCATCAATGTGTATAATTCTATCCCTTACCGACTCGTAATCAGATTCCGTTGGCTCTCTATCCCAATATTTGTTCAACATGTATTTGGCTATTTCGCGCGCGCGATATTCACCATCATCACCACTATTAGTTTTGTTTATGTTTATTATTGTGCAACTACCTCGACAACTGTCTTGACTACTCTCTTGACAACTACTTCGACAACTGTCTTGACTACTTTTTGATATAAGGTCACATAAATGATATTGAGTTGACTTTGTTCCCTTTGTTCTAAAGTCAATAACTCCTGCCTGTTTTAAAGCATTTCTCGCTTTCAGTATCCCCTGTCGACTTAGTCCGGTGTGTAGAGAAAGCACTTGATTTGAAGCAGAAAACCATTCCGACCAGTAGCATTTATTGTTTATGTACATGAGTGCATACCATAAAGCAATTTGCCCTGTAGTCCATGTATTTATCTCATTCAAATCGTGAAAAGCCTTAATCTGGTTTATGTAGTTCATTACTTGCTCACCTCATCTTCCAAAACCTTCAACAGTTCTTTTAATGGTAAAGCAGCCTGCTCTTTTGTAAGTGGTGTAAGTGTAACCTCAATTCTTGGATTTGCTTTATCAATAAAGATATCGTGATAAAAATGAGGAATGCATTTACGGTTGTCTTCCTGCAATACTTTTGTTTTTGTTAGACTATCCTGTATGAATTTAGCAGCACACGAAAGGATATTATCTCCATCTCTTCTGTTATCTTTTTCATAAAAACGATAGTAGATAAGAACAGGTTCTGTAATATGAACACCATTTAACTGTTCTCGAATACTCCAAATAACAATCTCCTCATTCTCATGCTTAACTTTTCCACCTCTATATGGATTGGTTCTATTTGCAGCTGTATAATTATTTAGTCCTTCCAATCTTCCAGGAATAGTGAATTTATATTTCACTTGATTCAAATATTCCTCCTTCCTCCCTCCGAGTTGTTCTCAGAGGGGTATCCATGGCTTTTGTCGGTATTATAATTTCGCATGAAAGTTTCTTTTAGTTCCTCTATAAACGAGAAACTTGGTGTTTCAACCTATAAATAACTGCGTCCATATCTCTTTCGAAAGAGCTCACGCGCCATTTCTTCTGTCTTTCCATTTGCAACACAGCGTTTTTCCCAGGCTAATTGTCCGATGATATGCATTAAAGTTTTCATCTCTTTATTCATATGGACACCATTCTTTCCCTCATGATGCTCGAGAGTTAATGGTACCCATAATCCATCCTGATCTGATAATTCCCTGTTCGGCCCACCAAATATATGATGTCTTTGTACATTCGGTGTTCCGTCAATGAGGTCATAGTCAGCATATTTCATATTGATAACGATTGAATCCTGCACCTTATACCTCCCCAAGAAGTTCAGAGAAATGAATCGGCTGTGTGAGTATCTTTGTATGTTTGCAGTAATCACACATACCACATCGAATCGGCTCAGTCTCTTCCTGTTTCAGCATTAAAATCTTTGGTGTATTTCTCTCCACTTCAATCAATTTTTCCCGTAAATGTTCATCAGGAATCCAGATAAGTTCAATGTCAGGCTCTTTTTCCTTAGATGCGGCCGCAATAAAGAACGGTAGTCTCTTTCCTGTATTGCGATATACAACTTCTTGATAAATTGCCGCTTGTAAGTCATATCCCCAATACTGGATAAAATCCATATAACCGAAATCCTTTGTGTATTCGGCCTTATGTAACTCTCTCATTACTTTAAGGTCTACAATAGCTTTTCCTTCCAGATAACTGTCTATCTTGATTTTCCACTTCGCACCAAACATATCGGCTGTCATAATTACCTGCTTTTCACCTGACATGTATTTCATAAAGAGTTCATCTCTCTCAATACGATTAATTACCTCTTCGGCTTTCTTGTAATCTGCTTTCAGACTACCTTGTTTTGTGAATATATCTGGATTTTGTGCGCGGAACAAATCAAGACTTCCTTCAAAGTGAGCATCTACATAAGAACCCACCATTAATGCCGTAGTCTTTTCACGTTCCCATTCTCCATTTAATAGAGCTAGTGCTTCTGCTTCACAAGCAGGCTTTCCAAGACTACCCATGAAATTTTTATACTGGCTGACAGAGAGATACTCTCTATCAGCTTCTTTTGAGAAATAATTTTCATTAGTTAACAACATTGTTAAATACCCCCTCAGCTTCCTGCATTATCGTTTCATCCATCATGGGATTTGGCACAACTGGAACTGGTGCCTTTGAAATATCTTCTGCTTCCCCCTCCACATTGCAGCCCATAAGAGAATTAGGAATATAAACTCTCGCAAAAAATGCAGCTGCACGATATGCAAGCATTAACTCTGGCATTGTCTGCCACTTAGATGTCTCATTCCCATATTTATCTGGCTTTGAATACCATTTCTCACTCTTCGCCATCTGTATTGTTACTTCTGGACCATACACTGACTGTTCATCTTCTACACTTACTGCTTCAATATGGCATCCCCAACTATCTGTATTTCTCTCGCCTGTATAAACCGGCTTAACATTTTTAAACAACGGCGACGCCTTTATCATTGACATACAGGCCTGTCCACTCCACGAAGGTCTTCCCTTTACTACATACAGATTCTGCATAACAAACATTGGGCTTACATTCATTCGATTGGCCATATCAATGGCAATTGTACAATCCATAGGCTTTCCCTGATATGCCTGCGGAACTAACGATGAAGATGCAAACATTTTGCCAATATCAAATAATTTCTGAAAAGCTACACCATCTGAAAAAACATGTGTAGATATATTTCCTTGGTTCTCAACAACTAATACTTCGTTATCCATAAATACCTCCTACAATTCCACTACTGTTAAATCTGGATCATCTGTTGTTCTGGTAGCAATGAACTGCAAACCTTTTGACTTACATTTCGCATACAATGTTTCACGCATATCACTTGCAAGTCGTTCAACTCCATCAATGAGGATAATCTTCAGTCCGTTTGGTTTCTGAATTGCAACATCCACGCAAAGGTCCATTTTCTGTCCATCTGATAAATTAGAAATTGGTAAACCATTGATAAGAGGTGTCCCATTCTGTACAGTAAGTCCTTTAATAGGAATCGTGCAGCTTTCAAGAATTTCTCCAGGAAGAGTACGTGCCTTTTCAATTTTATCTGTGAGATTCTGCGATTCTTCCTGTAATTCTGCAACCTCTTCCTGTAATCTCTGCATACGACGATATTCGTTAATATGGCTCTTCATATCTTCGATTTCCTGCGCCTGTTTAGACAACTCTGTGGTATCACATAACTCAGCACCAATATATTTCTCATACTCTTTACATTCTGCTTCAAAAGATGCTATATTCGCCTGATATGTCTGATTAATTACTTCCAGCTTGTCCGCTTTCTTGGATGCGAGTCCATTCTTCTCTGACTCCAATGCTTTCATCTGTTCCTGCAAACGAATAATATCCTTATCAATCTGTCCCTCGCGATTGCTGATTTCCGTATTTAATGCAGAAATACTAATCTGACGATCAGCTTCAAACTTACGAATTTTGTTATCTCTGTTCTCGATAACCTGTCTTGCATTTTGAATTTCCTGATTTTCTTTCTGCTTACGTTCAATCTCTTTATAGATTTCTCCAACCTCAGCATTCTCCCACTTTTCAACCTGATAACCTGCAGGAATGGAATCTGCGATTTCCTCAATAAACGCTCTCTTATTACGGATGTCTCGATTAATATCCTGTCTTGTCTGATAATATCCACCATTCTCTGACTGGATATCATTCAACACCGAAAGAATATTCTGCTCATAATTTACCCAAGAGGGAATCTCACCGAACCAGCCAATGATAGTTTCCATATTCCATGGATATTCAATCATGTCCAAAATCTGCGCATTCTGCTGTTTAGAATCCATATTCATAAATTCAACAGGATTAAGCTGCAACGGTGTGAAAATATCTCTTAAAAATGTTTCTGGACTCTTTACTTCAAGTCCATTTTGCTTAACAGACTTATAATCTGCCATTGTTGTACGTGCTTTTCTATCGATTACAAGACCTGTATCTGTCTCAACAAGAATTTCCCCTTCTGTCTCACCTTGACGCACTATGTATTCTCTGTTTGATTTGTTTGTAAGAGCATAACGGATTGCATCAATTACAGAAGACTTTCCAACTCCGTTTTTTCCTGATAATTCAAGACTGCTCCCATCTGTTTCATATTCTTTAATTCCATAAAGATTCTTAATCTTAATTTTTGTAATGTTCATTTAAATAATCCTCCAATTCTATTTGTTTATAATCAGTTGAACGTATCATTTTATACATCAACTCCTGTGTTCGAGATTTCTCTTCCTCTTTTTTCTGGCATTCATCACAGATTCTTCCTTCACTAGGATCCAACGAACCACCACACACTTTACATTCGTGGTATATCACTTAACTTTCCCCCACTTTCTGATTTTCTCTTATGCTATAATTTTGCTAATAGATACTTCGTATGCGACACGCTGTTCTGTCTCTGTCTCACTAATCTTTTTGACATAATCTCTGCTTTGAATACGCCCTAAAATCTGTACATGAGTACCAACATTAAATGTAGATACAAATCTGGCATTTCTGCCCCAGCAAATACATGGAATATAATCACTTTTTCCGTAAGAACGATTAACTGCAATTAATACATCTGCAATCTCTCTTCCAAGTGGTGTTTTACGATATATTGGTTCTTTGCAAATATATCCATCTAAGAATATCTGATTGCAATCATCTTCCTCGTTTGCTTCTTCTAAAATCTCCAATTCTCTTGCAAAAACCGATAATACCAGTCGATTCTTCTGCTCTTCGTGACGATTAAATGATCTGAACTGTCCATTAATATAAACATAAGATCCTCTATAATCACCTGTCACATCAATTAATCTTTCCGATATCATTACCGGAATATAATCCACAAAATTGGATAATCGGTTTACCGAAAGTTCTACCATATAGAATCCCTCTCCATACACTTCGTGGCTATAGGTAAAGTCCGATACAATTTCTCCTACTAATGATACCTGGTTATTTTCAAATACTTTTGTGTTTTCGTTTGTCATTTGACTACAAATCCCCTTTCTGTTATAATTAAGGGTAGAAATACCCTAGTGTATTTTGTTTGTTGCATCACTAATCAGCTTTGGTCGGCGTCGTTAGTGGTGCTTTTTCTTTTTCAATTTTGAATCCTACAATCTGACCATCGTTAATCAGAACAACTTTGTTTTTATACTTATAGTTGTCCAAGCAATCTTCAATAGTCACTCTTTCAAGATTAATCATCTTAAAAACCTCCTACTAAATAAACTTCATAGAACTGCCTAGCAAATAAAATCATCCATGGTAAATTTAATGCTACTATTGCTAAATCAACTCTGTGTCTTTTAACGAAATTCATCATATCTTCCTCTTTCTCCTCTCCCAATAAGTGCTTTTCTAGGGGCACATTTGATGCTTTATACGTATTGGGGGAATACGTTATATAATCATTAATTTATTGGAGAAGGTATTTTTACTATGGGTTAGTAAATTCATGTGCCCCTAAAGAAACACTCATTCCGCTAAACCAAGAAACTTGTCTAGCTTTGGTCGAAATATGTAATACGTATAAATACCACCTGCTCTTGCTGGCGGAACCACAGTTCCTAAGTCCCATTTATTCTTTTTCATCTGCTGACGGAGAAAATCTGTATCACAGCCAATCTCTTTCGCTGCATCTGCTACTGATACTCTCTGGCAAGATGAATCTTTGGTTTTTAATGCTGGCATTCTGGCACCTCCCTTTAGCTCTATATAATTAGGATGACAGAGCATTTTTTCTTTTTCGATGTAGCATTTTTAGTTGTCAGTTACTCTGGTTCATTTACTTCTTCTGTTGCGAAGAGGTAATCTTTTTACATAAGCCTTATGCAAATCAAATCAATGCACAGAAAAATAATAATTATATAGTCCCAAATAATAGAACTTTTTGAATGTCTACCTTTGCCTTTGATTTCTAAATAGATTTCATAAGCTTTTATGATTGCAATGATTGCTAAACTGATTACTAACAATAAATCCATTTTTTCTATCTCCTTACTGTTTTTTGTTTACTTGAATAATTATTTGTTGAATGATAGAATTGTTTTGTTAATCCCAAAAACTTTTGAAAGGCATTTGCCGGAAAGGAGTCAATAAGGAATAACATTTTTATTTGTGCCCTGTTGCACCATTCCATAATGGAAGGAGGTGACAACAAGGAGCATATTGGAGATTATTGCCTTAATTGGCACTATAGTCGGCTTATTAGTAGATGCTTATGCGTTATACGAAATAATCCGCAAACTGTTGTCTAAATAAGGCAACTCCACAAAGAGTAGCGGCATCGTTAGGGGCGGTGTCGCTATTTTTATTCCAGCAAATGCCGAATCAAAACCATCTATCATCAAACAAAAGTCATTATTCTGGTTCGTTCTTTTGGAAGAGTTCTGTTAAATCTATTCCTGGAAAATATGTATCACGAATTTTAATTGCTTCATCCACGGTAAATGAACTATCTCCATGCAATTTGTTATAAACGCTGTTTGAATGGATATTTAACAATCTTGCAATTGAAGCATTCGTGATTTTTTTCTTTGCTAACTCTCCTACTAAATTTGAATACTGCAAATTCTCACCTCCTTGATAATTTCCGAATTTTCGTAAACACAATTTGATTATAACCGATTTTTCGGTAATGTCAACAGTTATTTTTGAATTTTCATAAATTTTTGTTGAATTTTCGTAAACTCGATGATAATATGAAATCAAACAAATGGAGGTAAACATTAATGGGAACTTCGGAAGACAAATTAAGAGAATATATTCTTACAAAATATAAGAGCATAAGAGAATTTACTGGTGCTATCGATATGCCATATTCTACTGTTGATAGCATATTTAAAAGAGGTATTCGCAATGCCAGCGTAGATAATCTTATCAAGATATGTGAATTTCTAGGAATAAGTACAGATGCTTTAATCAATGGTTATATTGAAAGAAAATCATTAGAACCAACAACAATCGCAGCACACTTTGACGGAACAGAATTTACAGAAGAAGAATTAGATGAAATTCGCAATTTTGCTGAATTTGTTAAAAACAGAAGAAAATAACTGTCCGATTTATTGACAGATACACTTAATATACTAGAGCGGGAGGTGGGAATTTGAACACTTTGGAAATTTTAGAAGCAGAAGCCTGCAGGGACGGTATAGAAATCATAGAACGACCATTTAAAAGTAATCGAATAAAAGGACTTTACTGTGATTACACAGTTGCACTAAATGAAAACATTGACACAACAATTGAAAAAGCCTGCGTCTTAGCTGAAGAACTTGGACACCACAACACCACTTCTGGCAACATCGTGGACCTCTCACAAGCCGAGAACCGCAAACAAGAGCGACGTGCAAGGATTTGGGCGTATAACAAACAAATTGGCTTAAATGGGCTAATAAACGCATATGAGCATGGGTGTAGGAATCGTCATGAGATTGCAGAATATTTAGAAGTTACAGAATCCTTTTTACAAGAAGCCGTGGATTGTTACCATGAAAAATATGGTGTATTCACCAAAATAGACAACTATATTATCTATTTTCAGCCTCTTGGCATACTTTCTTTGAAAGAAATTGCCTAGTACTACCGGATATGGAAGTAATACTCTCTTTTAAAATGATACAATAATGTAACATATTGCATTATTATGAAAAATATACGAAAGAGAGGTAACATTATGCAGTACGTAGTATTACAAGTAACATTAAAGGAAAAATTATTCGGAACTGGTTCAGGAAATCTTACAGAGCTTGAAAATGTAATCAACAAACAGGCAGAAAAAGGATATCGACTTCACACCATTTCTACTTCTTCTGCTCACAGTTCAGGATTTGGTGGTGGAGACAGAATCCAGGCAACGATGGTATTTGAAAAATTATAAAATAAGCCTTTAGGAGGTATTTACTATGGGATTATTTTCTCACAATCCAAGTAGAACAGAACAAAATGATATTTCACAACACATTCATTACGTTCAATCTTTTTATAAAATGATGTATGATGGATGCGGAATTGAAGTTTTTGTAGACTGTAAAAATCGTACGCTTTCATCTTTAGAAATATTGGTTGCTTACGAAAATAAGTATCGTTCATATTTCAAAAAACCAAGACCAACAGATAATAAAGAAACGGTTTTAAGGGAGTTGCCAGATGTCGAAAGGAAATTTGTGGAATATACTGTACTCAATCTTGAAAAG
This sequence comes from Agathobacter sp., assembly GCA_045633955.1. GTDB lineage: Bacteria > Bacillota > Clostridia > Lachnospirales > Lachnospiraceae > Roseburia. The sequence goes on from JAZQZJ010000045.1 coordinate 46,801, forward strand.
AAATTGTTAAATTATTCTACAGACCGTGGAAAACGAAATAATTTCAACAAAGAAGCAGACAAATTTAGGTATTATGCAGGTGAATTTCTACCAGAAACGGTTGATTATTTTAATAAAATGATTGCTGAAAGATTCCCTGAATACACTTAAGGAGTCATTATGAGCTTTCCAACAAAACTAAAAGAACTGCGTCTAGCACGCAACCTAACCCAAAAACAACTCGCAGAGCTGATAGAAGTCAGTCCAAAAACGTATCGTAATTATGAAGCTGGCAAGACTAAACCAAGGATTGCTATATACGTAAAGATTGTCAAAGCATTGGAAATAACATCAGACGAATTATTAGAGTTATAAAATAAAAAAGTCCCCAGCAATTTATGCCAAGGACTAATAGATGCACTCCGAAAAGATACATCCTCTGGACAAGGAATATTGTATCATCTTCGGAAACAGCTCGCAAGCGGAACCTTTGTTCTGCACTTGCTGTTATTTTTATACTTATTTTTAATAAAAAATCACTAAATTTTCAAAAAACAGTGAGAAAGGATGATACTATGGCACGTAAAAAACGATTAAAACTTCCAAATGGTTATGGCTCTATCAAAATGCTAGGTAAAAACCGACGTAACCCTTATGGTGTATATCCTCCTGCTGAACGTGATGAAAATGGAAAACTATACACTCCAAAGGCCATTGGCTATACTGAAACCTGGGAAGAAGCCTATGAACTCTTAACAGTCTACAATATGGAGAAGAAAGGGAAAATTAAAACCACTACCGGCACCTACATTGATAGGAGTCCTACATTTGCAGAAGTGTTTGAAGATTTCTATAAGGAAAAATACGAGACAAATAAATCTAAAACATTTTCAGAACAATCAAAACGCTCTACCAGAACAGCATTCAAAAATTGTTCTGTGTTGCATGATATGCAAGTATCTCAAATCAAATACAAAGACCTGCAAGATGTTCTAAACAACTGTACGCTTCGTCATGCATCACAGGAACTCATTGCTTCACTCTTCCGACAAATGTACGGATATATGCTCAAATATGAGCTTATAGACACTGATTATTCAGTTCACGTACGCATTCCTGTTCCAGATGATGATGAATCTGGAGAACGATTTACAGATGAAGAATTGCTAATCTTATGGGAAAACAAAGATGATGAAGTTGTAAAAATGCTCCTGATAATGTGTTATAGCGGTTTCCGTATTAAAGCATATACACAAATGCATACGGACCTAAAAAAGAAATTTTTCAAAGGCGGCGTAAAAACAAAATCCAGCAAAGGACGAACTGTTCCAATCCATTCATGTATATATGATTTTGTTTGTCAACGTAATCAAAATAATCTTCTTGGATGCAGCGAGCAGGAGTTCCGTCAAAAGATGTATGAAAAATTAACAGAGCTCAAAATTGATTCTACTTCTGATGGAAAGAAACACACACCTCACGATTGCCGTCATACTTTCTCTGCTTTATGTGAGCAATACAATGTAAATGAAAATGATCGTAAGCGCATGTTGGGACACTCTTTTGGCAGCGATATCACTAATGCTAAATACGGCCACAGAACTACAGAACAGCTTAGAGCAGAAATAGAAAAAATAAAACTGCCATCTAAACCTAACATCATTCAAATTTGTTGCTAACGTGTTGCTAACGGAGTACATTTTTCAACTTTTCATTCCCCTTCTTAACCACTCTTAACCGTGTCGAAAATCCAGCAAAATCAAGGGTTTTCGGCACTTTTTATTGTAAAATCAAGGGTTTGCGGATTTTAGCTTAAATTAAAGTTTTGTTAAAATAAAAAAAGACTCAGACTTTAATGTCTGAGTCTCGTCACTTATTCTTCATCAATATACAGGACATGTTCCATATCACATAAACTTGTCAAATCGAAATTTAGCTTCTTGTCAATTTCAATATCAATTCCCAAATGCTCTGTGTTGCCACTTCTAGCAGCCACAATTCTATGAGCAAAGTTTTTTCCAAATAATGTTTCCATCTGACAAATAACCAAATTAGCCGATGACATATCATCAATTTCTACATACGCAGCAACCTTGGAAATACGGCTGTGGCCCAGCTTTGAAAAGAAAATAATTGCTACCAAAAATAATATAAAGCTTACGACCGCCCCGTAATAAAAACCATAACCCAATGCAATCCCAATAATACTAGTGGTCCACACGCCTGCTGCCGTGGTTAAACCTTTAATTACATTGTTATGCTTTATCATAATCATACCTGCACCTAAGAAACCGATTCCTGAAATAACCTGTGCAGAAAGACGTGTTACATCGCCTGTGCTACCGGTGATCTCCGCAAGATATACACTAATCAGTGACGTAAGTGCCGAACCTAAACACACTAGAAGATGTGTTCGAAGTCCCGCAGACTGTCCATGCTTTGCTCGCTCATTTCCAATAAGACTTCCCATCGTTGCGGCTAACCCTAATCGCAACACTACTTTTCCTAATAACCCCCAATTGATAACCATGTTTCATCCCCCATTTACATTGCTATACTATTATTTTTACTATATCATTCTCTGTCGCAAATGTCTATTTTTTCACCACTTTTTCCATAGTAAATACAATAATAGGTATCAATACAATCTGTAATACGATTCCTGGAATCGCAGTCGTTATAGCACCTGCTAAAAATGTCTGCAATCCAAACTGTGTACTGTCAAAACCTAAGCAGGCAAACATCGCAATTCCCCAAATAACACGACCAATTACCATTGCACTAATCAATGCTGCATATACTGCCCATTTTCTCTTTGGTAAAGTTCTATATAAAAATCCTGCGGTAATTCCGTATGTAGCTAATTCCACAGCCATGCAAATCGCAGTTGGAAACATTGGTGGCATTGTCATAAGTGCAGAACGAAGAATCGGTGCAACAAATCCAACTAATGCACCCCAGTTCCCCCCACATAAAAATCCGCACAACAACACTGGAATATGCATCGGACAAAGCATCTGTCCGATTTGCGGTATTTGTCCTGTAAAAAATGGTAAAACAAATGCCACTGCTAAAAACATCGCTGACAAAGTCATTTTTTTAATCTGTTCTCTTTTCATGTCTACTTCCTTTCGTGATGAACAAAGAAAAAAGGTGTACTCACCCCCTATAATTCTCCTTACGTTCTCACGTTTAGTCTTTATAGAGTATAACAAGAAAAGGAACCACTTTCTAGTGATTCCTTCTCTAACTAGAACTACACCACTTCTTGAATCTAAAATACTCCTGTAATAAAGATTTCCAAACCAATCACAATCAAGATAATACCACCCATAATGGTTGCCTTGTTAGAAAATACTGTACCAAATTTCTTGCCAAGAGCAAGTCCAAAGAAACAGATAAAGAAAGTCAGTACCCCAATAATAAGTGCTGCCACAATAGCCATCAGAAGACCATATTCCGCGATGGTGAACCCAACTGATAATGCATCAATTGATGTGGCAACTCCCTGTACCATAAGTGCTTTAAAGCCTACTTCTGCAGTTTCTACTTCTTCCTCTTTGTTCTGGATACCATCCTTTAACATATTTCCACCGATATAGCAAAGTAAAATGAGGGCAATCCAAGGAATAAATTTTTCAAAGACCTGAAAATACTGTAATACGGTGTGCACGCAAACCCAACCGATAAATGGCATAAATGCCTGAAAACCTGCAAATACACCTGCAATCAAAGTCATACGGCCTTTTTTCATTTTTGGTTCATTCAAACCGTTCGCAAGAGATACCGAAAATGCATCCATCGCCAAGCCCACACCAAGCAAAGCACTATTTACGAAAAACATCAAATTCCATTCCATTTTATAATTCTCCTATATATAAAAAACCAAGTATAGTTAAAACTATACTTGGTTTTATCATTATTGGAATCATTTGTCAATAAAATCTACACTCCAAACACTCTTTGTGCATTCTTCCAACATATTTTTTCATAGGTTTCACGACTAAGCGTTCCCTTTTCCACCTGCTCATCCAACCAAGCACCTAATGGAAATACCATATCTGAGTTTACCATATCCGTTGCAAAGAATAAGCGGTCAGCATACGTTTCTAAGAAATTTAATCCAAACTCTGGGTCACGCATAATCGCCTTACCTGCACTATTTGCACTCAAATCACCATAAAGATTTTTATATTTCGCAAATAACTCTGGCACTCGGCCACCTGCTGTCACAGGACCATCGCCCCAGCTATTTCGTGCTTCATTGTCGTCTGGTGCATCCCCACTCATTTCAATCCAGAACACCTGACTATGCCCGAGAACTTTTAAGTTTGGATACTTCTGCAATACACCTTCTAACAATGGAAGTCTTGGTCTATCTACGACACCATAACCCACGCCCACTTCCGGACTCATATGAATCGTTATTGGCATTTCTAACTTTTCTGCTGCTGCAAACACCGCCTGCTGAAATGGATCATCGAGCGGTTTGTTCACGGTATACTCACCCACACCAATCGCTCCCTGACGTTTATATTCTGCAAGTCTGTCATAAACCGTATCCGCATCTACTGGGTCCACAGTACACATCCATGCAAAACGGTCTGGATACTGCTCACAAATCTTGCGGTTGCTTTCATTTTTGCCTAGTGGGGTTTTCTTTTCCCCACTAGACATAAGAACAGCTTTGCCAATTCCCAATTCGTCCATATGCGCCATCATACGCTTTGGACCTGAGATTTCGATTTTTCCTAATTTTGGAAGATTCCACGTTGTCATAACGTGCATATGTAAATCAATTTTTTTCATAGTTTTTTCCTAATTATTTTCTGCAGCTCTCTTTGCAGCCATATCTGCATACATCGCATCTGTTTTTTCTTTATTTAAGTTAAAGATCAAACCGATACCAATAAGCTGGAATGCATAGCAAAGTAATGGAATAATATTACAAATATAGTAAATACCTGTTACAGCTTCTGGAGTCTGAACTACGTTCTGACCTGAAACATATCCTACGAGACCAAGGCTGGCAGCAATACCAGAAGATGCGATTGTAGAACCAATCTTACGGCTAAATGTGTACATACTGTACATACTTCCATCACTACGGAATCCTGTCTTCCATTCACTATAATCCAAACAGTCAGAAACAAGTGCCCAAATAAGCATTGTAAATGCTGTCTGACCAATCATGGAGATAATATTTAATGCTGTAAAAAGAATTACGTTTTCAATATAGAATACTACTTTTAACAAACATACTGCAAAACTGATTGCACTTGTAATTAAGATAACATTACGTTTACCATACTTCGCTACAAGTTTTGGAATAAGTGGGAATACCACAATCATAAATGGAATAGCTGCTACAGTCGAAACCATAATCATGTCTGTGTTGTGGTAAACTTCTTTGTAGATGTAGCTGTATGTCTGGCTAGAACCAGTAATGGTAAGCATAGAACCGATAGTTGCAAACATTACACCGATAAGTGGACGGTTCTTTAATACTGCTTTAAATACTTTCTTGAATTCAAATTTTTCATCCTCAGCTACGCTTACACGCACACGTTCTCTTGTAAATGTACAAAGAATTGTGTAGCTTATGATACAAAGAATACCGAATACAACTGCTAAAAGAGTAAATCTTTCTGGCAAAATATTGTTATCTTTGTCAAAACATAATACAGGTACCGCACCTAACGCAACCGCACCAACTAAACCACCACCGATACTACGAGCACGGCTTAATTTACTTCTGTCGATTGGATCTAAAGATACTACGTTTGCCATAGCACCGAATGGCATACTAGTTCCTGTGTAGCTCATACCAAAGAAGATATAAGCAAATGCAACCCAAGCATGTAATGCAACACCTTCAAATGGAACCTTGCTAAAGCAAAGTACACCAGATAAAGCAAGTGGAATCATAAACAACTTAATCCATGGAGTAAATTTATCTCCACTCTTGCCCAATCTCCAACGGTCTGGGAATGAACCAATAATTGGATCATTGATTGCGTCCCATAAACGTGATACCAGGAATAATCCTGCCATCCAAGATGCATCGATACCTAAAGCATAGGTACAGAATGTAAGGAAATATGCGTCAACAAACAAGTTTACAAAACTACCTGCCATGTCGCCAAACACATAACCTACTTGGTCTTTTACACCAAATTTTGGAATTTCTTTTTCCCTCATTTTGAAATCTCTCCTTTTCTATTTGATTATTCTATTTTAGCATATAAAAAATAGATATGTAACAATATATTTTATAAAATGAATTTATAGTATAATAAAACCCACATGACTATTTATCAACTATATAGCCATGCGGGTCTATTATTTCGGTCCCTATCCTTCTGCCTGTCGTCTTTCATATGCAGCTCTGCATTCTTCGATAACGCGGATAGCATCTTCCTTACCATGGTATTCACCAATCTCTACCGAAATTCCTTGTAATACCTTATAATTCTCAAAAAAGTTGGATATCTCTTTTAAAATAAAAGACGGCAACTCCTCCAACTTGTTATATTCATCGTAACGTGGATCACAATCTACAACCGATATTAACTTATAATCGGTTTTTCCACCATCTATCATCTCTAAATATCCCAATACTCTTGCTGGAACAATACATCCTGGAAAAGTAGGATTGTCACATACCACCAAAATGTCCAATGCATCTCCATCCGGAGCCAGGGTATGTTCTACAATACCATATTCAGTTGGATAGATCATAGAAGCATACAATACACGATCCAACTTAATTCTTCCCGTTATCTCATCAATCTCATATTTATTTTTAGAGTGAAGCGGAATTTCAATAATCGCATTAATTACATTGCTTTCCATAAACTAAACCATTCCCTTTTTCTTCATGTTATCGTAATAAGTTTTATAACGATAGCAGGTTCTGCGACTACATGTAGATTGCTCTACGATTTCTGCCATTGTAAGCCCCTGCTCATACAGATCCACAAATGCATTATAGGATTTCTGCCACTTTTCATTGTTTGGCTTTCTTCCAGCATTCTTCTTTAATCTTAATTTCTCAATTTCCTTTTCCTGATCTTCAATAATCAAATTTAAACGATCAATCTCTTTCAAAGCTTCTTCTAATGTCATGTCCACTTCTCCTATCATGCCATACATATTTTGGCAGTATTATATCAATCCGCTTTCACACTGTCAATCTTTACTCGATGACTCTACTGCTCTTTCCTTCCTCTTTCATACGAACCTTATTTTCATACATATCTTCATCTGCACGATTAAAGACACCTTCATATGTCGTATCCTTTTTTTCATTATATATTGCATATCCAATGGATGCTGCAGCCCAAATTTTTCCCTTTTGCTGCATTACAATCTCTTCGAACTGTGTTTTATATGACTCGCATTCTGCCTCTGTGCCTTTATACAAAATCACAGCAAATTCATCTCCACCAATACGGTATAACTGCTCGGAACCAAATACCTCTGCAATCATTTGTGTGACCTTGATAATCAGTTCATTTCCCAACTCATGACCATAATTATCATTAATAAACTTCAGTCCATTTGCATCAATTACAAATAAGGCAAAATCCGCCTTTTTCTGTAATATATCATTTTTCAAGAAAGCTACTTCCTGCAGATATGCTGTACTGTTTTTGATTCCTGTTAATTTATCTGTAAATGCAAGATTATTAATATAATTGATTTTTAGTTTCAGCTGGCGAGCAGTTTCTTGAAAACTCTCTGCTAAAGTCCCTACTTCATCATCCGAAGTAATATGTATATCTACATCCCAATTTCCATGTGCAATATCCTGTGCCGCCTTGTCTAATTCCTTAAGTGGACGAATAATAGACTTAGCAATCAACATCGTTATGAACACAAATACGGTTCCAGTGATCAGAACGATTGTCAGAATACGAAGCACTAATGCGAGAAATCCGGCACTTATTTCTGACCGTGGTGCTATAACGGCCATAATTTTGCCATTACTCAACTGAGTAAACGCCACTACCTTTGCATTTTCACCAAAACTCAGTTCAAATACACGATCTGTACGAATGAGCTCTGACTTTTCAATCCCTTGCAACGCATCAAAAGAACCTGCAATATTGGTTCCTGTTTCAAACTCTTTTCCATATGCAATATTAAAGTTCTCATCGGTTAAAAATGCATAGCCCGTTTCGTATATCGTAATCTCATCTACCATATCCGTAATATATGGCCAATCCACATCCATGCCTACAATACCAATCAATTCATTTTCTTTATAAATTGGTATTACATAAGAGACAATCGTCCGATAAATATTTTGGTTCTCATAAGGATCCATCCAAATGGCTTTTCCTGCTTCTACAGGCTCATAGTACCATCCTACATGCTCTAAGTCATTCCTGTCATATAATGTGATATCCGTATTCTCTTCTATCTTGAGTTCTCCTGTTTCCTTGTCCGTTAACCAATAAAATCCTTCTAACGAACCAGCTATCTCTGGATTCAATCGTAGATAAATGCCTATCGCACCTTCTGTATTAATAGCAATGTTGTAAGCAGCATTACATAAATGTGTTACATACGCATCACGATAAACATCCTCCTGTAAACGTTCGATACTCTCCAAATGATTCATTGAAAGTACTGCCATTACCTCTGTAGACTGCTCGATACGCCCTAGAATACTATTTAACTCTTCTGCTTTTTCCTGACAAGTGAGATTCATGGTAGAAACGACACTCTTTTCTAATTCTCTACTAAAGCTGTACATCCCCAGCCCTCCAATAGTAAAACTAGAAAACAAAATTCCAACTAATATCAATATTATAATTTTAGTTTGAATGGATTTTCGCATCGTCTCACCTCATTTCTCTTAGAGAGTTTTTTGTTTTTGAAAAAACTCCTCTATCATTTGTACAATTTGCTCTGGTTTGGTTGTCTTAAGAATATATCCTTCTGGCTTTAAACTAAGCACTTGCTGAATACTTTCCTTATCATTTTTGCTGGTTAAAAACATAACTGGAATATCACTAAATTCTGCTTCAGAACGAATCATTTCCAAGACCTGTTTTCCATTAATGACAGGCATTTCGTAATCCAAAAGTACCAAATCTGGTCGATTGGTTGAAAGATATTTAATTGCCATGGTTCCTGAATTCGCTAATATTACCTGATAACGATTCTCTAACCATCCCTTTACATTACGAAGCATCGCACCTGAGTCATCTACCACCAATACTTTTTTCTTTGTGTGATTTCCATAAGTTTTTATGTACTCATCCAATTCGCTGACAACGACTTTGATATCAATCGGTCTTTGATATTCCTTTTTCAACAACTGTTTTGGAATCAAACTACGAAGCTCTGCTAATTCATTCACATCACCAATCACAAAAAATGGTGTATCATTTTCTAAAGCCTTATCACGAAGGAAAATAATCGACTGCTGTTTCTTTAACAAATCCATATCCGCATACACCAAAATCGCAGTAATATCTTCCTTCACTTCATTAATATCATTCACACTGATACCTGTATTAATGATATTATATCCCATTTCCTTTAATTGTTCCTCCATGGAAATATTTAAATATCCACGTACTGCTGTAAAAACTAATATATTATGCATAGTATTAAAGTCCTTTCACGACTATTTTTTTAACTCTCTTATAAGCTCATCTGCCAAATTCATCACATCTTCCATGGCTACATCTGCTACAAATGCACTCAATTCTTCTACCTTACTCTGTAATTCTTCTGGAAAAAGAAATCCTTCTAATTTATGCATTGCTGCATCTGCACCATCTAAATCAAAGGAGTCCATAGCTGTTTTTAATGTCTCTAATTCAACCATCATTTCATCCATAGAAACTGCTTCTTTTTCCTGTTCATCTGCTATTGCAAATGGCTTTAAAATCGGCTTATAACTTCTGTATAATGATAACACAGCCGGTGTCTCTAAGGCTAGCGTTTTTTCATCCCCTGCATTGCCCAACTGTTCCAATCGATAGAACTTTTCAGAAAGCTCCATTGCACCTATCATTCGCGCTGTACTCTTTAATGCATGTACCTCAATGGTGTAATCTCGAATCATTCCATTCATTAAACAATTCTCTACCTTGGCAGATTTTGAATCGATTAATTTATAGAAATCGCCTAATAAACTAAGAAATAACTCCTTTGTCCCAGAGTTTTGAATTCCTTCTTTTACGTCCAGTCCTTCAATCGCTAGTTCGCCCGCATTTACCTCTGCTTTCGTTTCTGCAACTAATGCTTCTACACCTTCTGTTACTATCAACTCATCAGGAAGCCATTTATGAATACAAGCACACAACTCTTTTAACTTGATTGGTTTTGCTACAAAATCAGAAAAGCCATTGGATGCAAATAATTCCCTTGCTTCTAGGGTCGCATTTGCAGACAATGCCACGATTGGCAATCTCTGTATGTAATCGTCTTCTATTTTACGAAGTTCCTTAGTTGCTTCCACACCATCCATCACCGGCATCATGTGATCCATAAATACCAAATCATAGGATTTCTTTAAAATCTTATCAATGGCTTCCTTTCCATTTTCTGCTGTATCAATCTGTATTCGAAGTGGATCTAAAAGCCCCTTTGCTACCTTTAAATTCATTTCATGGTCGTCTACGATTAATAGTTTAGCCTCTGGAGCCATGAAACATAATACGTCCTCTTCCTTTTCCAAATGAACAGTTTCCCTATTTACCATCTGACAGAAATTCAAACTATAGAATGGCTTGTTAATAAGCGTCACACGTTTGTCCGACAAATTCTGTTGCATTGGATTCTGCAGTACACATAATTTTGTTTCACAATTATGCATCTTCTCACACATATCAATGGTAAGCATTTCTGCATTATCTGTAAATACGATAGATGCATTGACTCTTCCTGCCCATACATCTTCAAACACTGCTGTCTTAAGATCATATGCCTTTACTAGTTTCTGATATTGCTCCTCAAGTAATGGATTTATAAATGTAGCGGAAACAATCGTCTCTTCTACATATTCCGCTTTGATTGCTGCTGCTTTTCTTTCACTACAAACCCTCTGTGGAAGAGTAAAATAGAAGATACTTCCTTTTCCATACTCACTAGTCACACCAATGGTTCCACCCATGAGCTCTACCATCTGTTTCGAAATAGAAAGACCTAGCCCAGTTCCTTCTTTAAAATGATTTTTCTCCTTATCTACCTGCGCATATGTACCAAACAGTTTTTCTATATCCTCTTCTTTGATACCCTGCCCTGAATCTTCAATGCGATAAGTCACTTCGAGCATTTCTGCATCCATTTGTTTTGCTTCTACCGTCAATTTTACAAAACCTTCGTCTGTAAATTTAATCGCATTGTTCATCAAATTAATAATAACCTGACGAATACGCTGTCTGTCACCATATAGTTTTTCTGGCAGATTTGTATCAATATCATATAATAATTCTACTGGCTTTTCCCCAATACGATTTAAGAAAATCATAGATAAATCATGGAACGTAGACATTGGCTCATATTCATCTGGAATAATATCCATCTGTCCTGCCTCAATTTTTGAAAAATCTAAAATGTCATTAATAATCGTAAGCAGTGCATCACCAGAACTACGAATATTATTCAAATATTCTCTTGTGCTGTCTGGTAAATCTTCACGAAGTAAAATGTCTGTCATACCTACGATGGCATTCATCGGTGTACGAATCTCATGGGACATATTAGACATAAATGCCGACTTCGCCTTATTCGCCTCTTCTGCACGGTTCTTCTCTACCTCTGCACGATTTTTTTCTGCTTCTACCTGCTCCAACAAATTGTGATGCTCTGTATTGTCAATCAGAAGCATACTATATCCAATTGTTCTATTTTTCTGTGTAATAGTCTCTACTTCTTTCACATAGTGACGCTGGTTCATATCCACACAGAAACTATAATCATAAAACAACTTTATCACATCAGATGGAACCATCTGGCTTTTTTCCAATTTTTCAAGTTCTGGAAATAACTCTTTTGCTGCTGGATTAGCATCCAAATAACCATATTTATTATCTACAATAATCAGCGCATTCTCTGTATGTTCAATAACCCAGTCACGACCACGGTCTGTAACATAGAAGAAATTTCCTCGAATTACTCCTAGAATAATCGCAAAAATCGATAAAGATGCTGTAATTGGTACAATATCATATGGAATCATAAAAAGTAATCGAATATGTAATGCAGATACCACTACAAACTGTGCTCCCGTCAAACGCGCTAAATTGTATCGTTCCTCTAGTGCTTTGACCTTAAACATACGAATCGTCGTTATAATCATACCAAGTAGCAGCATAAAACAAAGAAGACAGTTTCTCACCATATAGAGCACACTTGGAACTGTTTGTACCAAGGTAATTCCAAGTTTATCCAATATCTGCACGTTGACATGCAAAAAGACCACATGAAGAGGATCTCCGATAAAAATCATAAAGAGAAATAATATTTCACTTCCAGCCCATATGGACAAAATGGTCGTTCGCAATCTTTGTGTTCCTAAATTCAAGTAAGTCGCTACAAAGAACATAAAACCAAAGAAAAACAAGGTATTTGCCAAATACAATACCTTATTTGCCATAAGTGCCGCTCCTTCTGAACCAGCTCCCAACATCAGCAAATAAATACAGTTAATAAACAAACAGCCTATGTTTGTTAATAATAAACTCATTGATGCCTTTGTCTGCTGTTTTTTAAAAATAGCCACACACCCCAACAGTGGTATAATAATACCCGCCAACTGTACCCAAGGTGCAATTAGAAGTAATCCCATGTTTCTACCTCACATCCTCTAAAATAGACCTCATTTTATCACAAAATTGTTTATAAAAAGTTAAATCCCGCCTGTATTCTCAAAAAAAGCATATACCGAACGCTCATAAGCCGGCGTATCTACACAATGACTCATACCGTGTGCAGCACCCTTAATCAGCGTTAAGCACACATTTCCTTTGCCTGCCGCCAGACAATCCATACTCATATAGCATGGTACAAAGTCATCTGCATTTCCATGCAGAATCAAAATCGGAATCTGGCTATTTCTCACGGAATCAATCGCAGACGCTTCTTCTATATCAAACTTTCCAATCCATTTTGCACTCAGTTTTGCTAACTGATAGGTCAATTTCACTGGAAATCCCAACTGCTTTATCACAGAACAAAGGATTGCCTTTGGTGAAGAATACGGGCAATCTGCCAGTATTCCAATTACATTTTCTGGAAGTCCAATATCTGCAGCCATAAGTACTGTTGCACCTCCCATAGATAATCCACTTAGATAAATCTTTTGTTCTTTACCAAAACGATCGATGACATAATCTACCCAAGACTTACAATCATAACGTCCCTTCACACCAAAGGTGATTGTCTTTCCTTCGCTCTTTCCATGTGCTCTCTGGTCCACCAAAAGCACATTAAATCCAAGCTTTCTAGTATAGAGAAAAATACCATTTCCATCTCTTAAACTACTACATCGATAACCATGAAAAAAAATAATCAGAGGTGCTCCATCTCTCAGATGATAATATCGTCCTGCTAGTTTTAAACCATCAAAGGAGGTTACAAACACCTCTTCGAATGGTACTTCTAATACCTGTTTCACACAACTTGTGATTGTTTCATGATAGGGTTCATATTGCTCACCATTTGGAAGATCATGCTCATCTCCCATATATTTTTTGTTTGCCGAGAAAATCACATCATATACAACATATAAACCTATAACAAACGATACGATAACTGCTAACAAAACCCAAACTACTATCATCACTACCTCATACTCTCATATATTCTATGTATATCTTCCTCACTAAAAACGAGAATTATACATGCTTTTGCTTAGATGCAAAATATGTAGGCACAAGGGTTAACACACTCATGATTCCTGCTGCAAAGAATAATGCGGCGGATGGCGCCATCCCTACATTGCCATTTATTTCTACTTGAGTTCCGAACGCTTGAATAATAATATTTGCAGTAGATGGTCCCAATACCATCGGAATCATAACGTTAAAAATGATTCGCACACCCTCAAACTGTCCAAAACTTCCTTCTGGATACAAGTTCTTTGACCATGCAGTGGTTGTCTGCATAATAAGAACATAACCAATACCAGCTAAAATAATACCTGGAAGTAAGAGTGGTATCGATTTTCCTGCAAAACCAATTACAAATAATCCAATTACAGAAAATACGATACTGGCAATAATCATCTTAATATGCTGTCCATTGTTGATTGCTTTTGTCGCTGGAATCGTTGCTAAAATCGCAAGTCCAAGACCTACTCCCTGTAAAATACCAGACATGCCTTCATCATAACCAAGTACATAAATGAAGTAATTTCCGATGTGTGCATAATAGAAATTGAAACAGATAAAATACACACAACTAATCAAAAATACACAAAACAATTCTTTGTTTTGTTTTACAGTATTAAAATTAAATACCGAGAAAAACTGATGCCAAAAACCTTTTTCATCACGGTTTGGCTGTAATCCTTCGCCTTCTTTCATGAATAAGAAACCAACTGTACCAATCACAATAACCGATACACCCATGATAATAAAGAATGCAAAGTAATCTAAAATACTAATTAAAATACCGCTCACTACAGTTCCTACAATAGTTGCAATAATTGGTAACGCGGCTAATGCAGCACCAATCTGTCCACGGTTTCTCTCATTAGAAATATCAGTTGTCCAACTACTAAATGCTGCATCATTTCCCATACTTCCAAAGAAACTCATAAGGGCATCCATCGCAACAATCATAACTGCTGCTGCAATCACTTCATTCTTTGGTAAGAACTCTGCTACACCAAAGAGAATGGTAAAAATACCCCAAAGCACATATCCGATAAATATAAACGGACGTCTCTTTCCTTTTCTATCACTCCAGGTTCCCCAATAAAAAGTACTAAATGTAGTTACAATGGAAGAAACAGCTGTCATCCAGCTGATAATCCATGCATAAGGTCCAACCTTTGCATAAATAAAAGTATTAAACCACTGATTTTCAACATTCCAACAAAGCTGTCCTGCTAAACCTACAACCCAAATCAATATCCAATCTCTTCGATTAATCTTCTCTACTAAATTTTTCTTCTCCATCTTTCTTCTCCTTTATGCATATATTTTTTCAACAAAATTCTTCATCATATCCGCATAGCGCTCTGGATCAGCTACTATACATTCTGCATGATCCACACCATCAAACAAATGCAACTCTTTATATCCTTTATTGGCCTCAAACATCTTTTCGCTATGCCAATGTGCCGTAAAATTATCTCCTGTACCATGTACAAAGCAAATCGGTATTTGATTTTCCTTCAGACAATCAATCGGTCGAACATCCTGAAACCAATATCCAAAGAAAATTCTTGCATATAGCGATGCAGCATCTGCTAACCAGCCAGGTAAATGAAAACCATCCTTTACCTTCCATCGCAATACTGGGAGTATCTCACTATAACCGCAATCATTTATAATAAAATCCACCTTTGGCTGATGATTTAATGCCATTAGTTGAAGCCCAGCTCCCATAGATTCTCCATGAAGTCCAATATGAATATCCGCCCCATATCGCTTGTAGGTATCTTCTATTACCGATATCAAATCTCTGCCTTCCTTGATGCCAAATGTACAATTCGTACGTTCATTTACTCCATGTCCCCGATTATCATAAAGCACACAGTTGAATCCTAATCGCCTCCACAGCACAGCGTATTTATACATTCCATATCTTGTACTCGTATATCCATGAGATAAAATAATAAAATGTTTACTCTCTTTATCTGCTGGATGAAATCCTACCCAAAGGCTTTGTCCATCAAATGTAGACACCTGATACTCTTTCGAAAATCCTATGTTTTCATCTCTCATGAAATCGAGATTTTTTAAATAATTTAATTCGTACTCTAATGTATGTACCTTTGGTCGTACTGCAAAATGTGCCATATAGCTTAGTGCAACAGAAATCAGCACAATCAAAACTGCTAAAATCATAATAACAATTTCCATATATTCCCCCTTATTCCCTCATTTAGGTAGAATTTTCCCTATTATTGGTATTATACCCCAAAACGAAAGACAAAAAAAGTCCCTAGCCTAGATTTCTCTAAGCTAGAGACTATTTAAAAAGATTATTTCTAAATATCTTCTACTGTCTGAACTTTAGCCATTGCTTCTTCTAATGTCATACCTTTGGCTACTAATTCTTTACGTGCATTGTTAATTGCCTGAATTTCTTTCATACGAGGTCCAGATAATTCATAGCCTTTCATTGCCCAAAGTGTAATTGCCCAAGCAAGCATTGGAACGATACAGAATAATGCGATTACTACCCAGTTCATGCCTTCTGAATAAGGTGTCTCTGCTACTGGTAAGTTTTCAAGTCCAATAATACTAACCGCAACACCTACTACTGTAGCAGCTAAAGAAGATACTAATTTATCTACTAATGAGAATAATGTACCCATGATACCTGGGATGTATTTACCGGAACGATAAGTTTCGTAGTCCGCACAGTCTGCAACCATTGGAATTGGCATATCTGCTGTTGAATAGTAAGCACCATAACCAAGACCAAAGAAAAGAATAAATACAATGGTGTAAAGGTTCAGCGAAAGGCCATTAGGTCCCATAATGCTTAAGTTCATTGCAGGATTATTTGGATTCCACATAATAAGAAGTATAAGCACTACTACATAACATGCTAAAGCAACACCAACATATCTCTGAAGAGATGCTTTCTGACCTTTCTTCTGTGATGTACTTACAGTTAATGCAAAGAATGGAGCAGAGAATACATATCCAAGCACCATCATTGGAAGATATAATCCATCGTAGTTACCCATCATGCAGCCGTATAACATACAAAGAACAGTCATGTTTGTTGCGATAGATAACGCTAATTTACATGTACCACCAGCAATCATAAGTCTCTGCATTGGTTTGTTTGCTTTGATAATTTCAACATATTCAGAAACTTTAACCGCTTCCTGAGCACCGCCAATACCGAAGTATTTTGAATTATCTTTTTCCCAAATACCGATTACTGCAAGGATTGTAAGGAAAATAGAAATTACAATACCGATTGGTGCAAAAAATCTGTAAAAGTCTGGTGTATTGTAGTCACCAATGTTAGAACGAAGGATTGGTGCTAATACCTGCATAAGACCCATACCAGCCATAGAGCCGATTGTATTAAAGATTGTAAATAATGGTCTCTGCTTTGGATCATTTGTAAGTACGCTCTGTGCAGAACGTGTTACAGATGTCTGGAAAGTATAACCGATTACCCAAATCATGTATAAAGCGATAAATGCTAGATAACGAAGCCACATCTGATCTTCTGAAATCATTGGACAAATACAGTACAGCATAAATGCAGAGAATGCCATGATAATATTACCAATTACCATGAATGGACGGAATTTACCGAATTTACCATCCGTACGGTCCATTAAAGCACCGATAATAGGGTCTGTAACCGCGTCAAATACACGCATTACAGTAATCATTGTTGTTGCAAACATCATTGCAATTGCCAATACAGTGTTACCAAACGTAGCAATGTAAGACAAAATCAAAACGAAGTACACGTTTGTTGCACCATTGTTCATTGGGAACAATGCCAACTGGTACATCTTGGCGCGATTTACGCCATCGTTAGCTGTTACATTTTCTTTACTCATTTTTCTGTTTACCTTTCTTTATTTGTTAGAACCAGTTCTTTGTATCAACCTTTGGAGCTACATACTCTGGATGATCTTCATCTGATCTAATAATTACAGCATTATCTACTAAATTGCCAGATTTTACTTCAATCTTGTTTTCACCGTCAACTAAGTTTACGTTGAACTTGAATACATTTTCACCTCTCTTAGTTTCTACTAAGGTGCCATTATGATAAAGTGATACTTCATTCTGGTTAGAGTATACTGTAACTACCTGTGCATTTTTCTTACGATATGTAAATCTTCTGCCTGCAATATAAACAAATGCATCCTCTTTGTTCCAATATGCTTTGTATAAATAGAAGCAGTCTTTCTTTAACTTACGGTCAAATGTAACCATACCTTTGTGGTTCATACCTGGTTCACCACCCTGGTTACGATCATCTGCTGCAAAGTCAAACATATTCCAAATGTAAGTACCCCACATATATGGATGACGTTTGAAACATTCTAACATGTATTCATGATAAATATTCTGATATTCTTCAGTATTGTCACCACGTTTTGGTTTTTCCGCATGTAAGTTTGGCATACCTTCTGCACCATATTCAGAATAACCTAAGCAACGATTTGGATAAATGAGGTGATAGAAACCAATCCATAAATCATTTAACCAAAGGAATGGTACATACCATCCAAGGTAGAGGTTCCATGCTACGATATCTGTAATCTTTGTTACACGGTTAAATGGTCCACACATTGCATAACAAGCCATTGTTGTAGGTCTTGTTGGGTGCATTTCGTTTACAAATTTCTGTAATACCTTGTGATTATTTAACATGTCCTGTTTATGTGTAACTTTAATTGTAATTTCATTTGAAATACCCCAAGTTACGATAGATGGATGATTGTAGTTCTGCGCAATCAATTCTTCCATCTGTGCAAGTGTATTTGCATTACCGCCTGGCATATGGTGTGAGATGTATGGAATTTCAGCCCAAACAATCATACCTACCTTATCACATAAATCATAGAAATACTGGTCATGCTGATAGTGTGCAAGACGGATAGTATTTGCACCAATTTCTTTGATAAGTTCCATATCTAAATCCATGTTTTCATGGTTAATTGCATTACCAATTGCTTTCCAGTCCTGATGACGGGATACACCGTGAAGAGGATATGATTTTCCATTCAAATAGAATCCTGTCTTTGGATCAAATTTGATAGAACGAATACCACATGCACTAGATACTTCATCTACTGCTTTTCCATCTCTATACATTGTAGCTGTTACAGTGTATAAATATGGGTCAGCAAGACCATTCCAAAGATGTGGATTATCTAATACAAAGTTTACAGAATCACCAGCACCTGTATCTACTACTTTACCCTCTGCATCTGTAAGAACAACTTTAATCTCAACATCTTTTGCTTTTGTATAAGTATCTACACGAACTTCTGCTTTGTCACCTTTTACTTCTGGAGTAATTTTTAAACCCTTGCTTCCACAGTAATCCAAATCAAAATGATCTTTATTTACAACTAACCATTCTACATCGCGGTAAATACCACCATAGAATGTAAAATCTGCCATCTGTGGATATACACGATCATTTTTACTGTTATCTACTTTTACTACAATTTTGTTCATATCTTCGATAACATCTGTTACATCTACACGGAAAGTAGAATAACCGCCATCATGCTGTTTTACAACTTCTTTGCCATTTAATACAACATTTGCTGTTGCATTTACACCATGGAACTGTAAGTAAACGACTTCTGTTTCCTTATCATATTCTGGAGCAGCTACTTCTGTTTCGTAGGTACATGTCCCACGTCTGTAGTCACCACCACCATCCTGTCCATCGAGGGCATTCCATGTGTGTGGTAAGTCAAGTTTGGTCTGGCTACCATCTAAATCTGTAAATAACCAGTTTTTCATAAAAGTTGTTGTTTTTCTCATTTTACCTCTCCCCACTTAATAGTTATACTCATAAAAAGTCATTCTACTATTATTAATTTAGTAATTATAACACCTTTGCATCAAAATTTCTACCTTTTGACGAATTTTTACCAAAAATAAATATACTTTTTCGTCTATTATACAATATAATTGTATTCTTGAAAGCAGACAAATTTATTGGTTTTGTCTACTTTCTACATAGAATTTAAAAGGGGTTGTCAGAAAATATAAACTTAATGACAATCCCTTTGATTTTATAAATACTGTTTTAAATCTTCCGAAGAACCTTCAATCTTTGTGATTGCAGTTTTTACCGTATTCGCATACTTCAAACTGTTTTCACTCATTTCACGAACCTGGTCAGCACTAGCCGTTACTTCTTCTGTCGCTGCAGATAACTGTATAATATTATCCACCAACTTGTTGTTTGAATCGGTAAGCCCATAAATTCTGCCATCAATTTCCTGAATGTCACTGATCAGTAGCGACATATTATTTAACAACAATTCAAATGCCTCTGCCGCTTGTGCAATCTTTTGATTTTGGCTTTCTGTCGCCTCAACAGAACTATGTACTGAGCCCATAACTTCATTTGCATTTTCGTTTAACTCACTTACGATACGCGTAATCTCTTCTGTAGAGGTACGGGTCTGTTCTGCAAGTTGACGAATCTGGTCAGATACAACTGCAAAACCTCTTCCTGCTTCGCCAGCACGAGCACTTTCAATAGAGGCATTGAGTGCCAGCATCTTCGTCTGATTAGAAATATTATAAATAATACTGGTGAATTCTCCAACCTCTTTGGTCTTTTCCTGCAAACGTTCCATCGAAGCCATAACATCCTGATTTGTACTTCCAATCAAAACAGATTGTGCTTTCAAATCATCCATTGCATGAATATTTTCCTGAATACTCATGTTTGAATCAACTGCAATTCCTACCATCTGTTTCGACTTATCACCAGTTTCTATAATTGCTTCTTGAATTTCCTGCGTCATGCTATTTTGTTCTTCAATACTTCTAGCCGTAAGTGCTGTTGCATCTGCTATTTCCATCAAATTAAACGCAACATTCTCTGTAGCCTGTACCAATTCATCAATAACGTCTACACTTTCCGTAGCATTATCATGTACATTTCTCGTAACACCTAAAATACCATTATACAATTCCTGTTGTTTTTGATTTTGCTCTGCTACAGCACCAAGTGCATGGTCACTAAACCTTTTCGTAGCACCACTTACTCTTTCTAATACGAAGAACACCAATAATGCACACCACATACGAAGGAAATAATCCACATTGTTTACACAATTTCCCATCATAAGCTGTGCAACAGCTACTCCAACATATATCAATGCATAACTAATCGCTGCAATACGGAAGGTTTTTACATCATAATATGGAATCTGAAGAATTAATACTACAAACAGACAGAAAAACACAAACTGTGCATCCGTCAAACCTCCAATTACAATTGTCTCAATACCAGCCTGAATGAGCACCATTCGATATACCATCTTATTGCCTTTATCTTTTAAAAAGACAATAAAATTTACTATAATAATAACTGCAACCAATACCGTATTCGCATATACAACCATTGGGTTGATTACCTGCCAACTTAATTTCAGCCAAGAATACAACAAAAATAAAACCCACATCATACAGGTCGCAAGCATATATATTTTGTTCATATATGCAATTCGGTTCGATTCTACATTAAAAAAGAACTTTGATTCTCTATTTTCCCCCATTTTTCTCTCCTTATCTATTCCATTTTGTCTATTATACTAAATAGTGGCGGCTTTGAAAACAAACTTTTTGCTTAATTTTGTATAATATTGAAAAAAAAGAAAGGTTATCGCACCTTAACTAATAATGCTAAAATACAACAACCTTTTTTACTTAATACAATTTACAATAATTTAATTCCATTTACTTCACATTCCTCTACCACATCTGCTGGCCAAAGAGAACTCTGCACCTCACCAATATGAGCTTTACGAAGGAAGAACATACACATACGTGACTGTCCGATTCCACCACCAATCGTATATGGAAGCTCATCCTTTAATACTGCCTTATGGAAAGGAAGCTGTGCTCTATCTAAGCAATCCGCTTTTTCGAGCTGCTCCATAAGTGCTTTTCTATCTACACGAATACCCATAGAAGAAAGCTCCAATGAAATATCTAATACTGGATAGTATACAATAATATCTGCATTAAGAGCCCAATCATCATAATCTGGTGCACGACCATCATGAGGCTCACCGTTGCTTAATCTATCACCTATCTGCATGAGACAAACCGCACCTTTTTCTTTTGCGATTAAATACTCTCTTTCCTTCCCTGTCTTATCTGGATACATATCCAAAAGTTCCTGTGAGGTAATAAAGAAAATTTCCTTTGGAAGAATCAAATCAATATAATCATACTGAATTGCCATAAACTGCTCTGTCTTTCTAAGACATTTATAAATCGTACGAACAGTTTCTTTTAAATAATCCAAATGTCTATCTTCTTTTGTAATTACCTTTTCCCAGTCCCACTGGTCTACGAAAATTGAATGAATATTATCGGTATCTTCATCACGACGAATCGCGTTCATATCTGTATAAATACCTTCACCCATAGTAAATCCGTATTTCTTCAATGCATAACGTTTCCACTTTGCAAGAGAATGTACAACTTCTGCTGGCTTATCATCTTGTTCCTTAATGCCAAAAGATACTGGTCTTTCATAACCATTTAAATTATCATTTAATCCTGCCGTTGGATCTACAAATAATGGCGCAGATACACGTGCAAGACGAAGTCTCTGTGCTAAAAGTCCCTGAAAGAAATCCTTAATTGTCTTTATCGCAATCTGAGTATCATGTAAATCAAGCTCAGAC
Source organism: Agathobacter sp. (assembly GCA_045633955.1). Classification (GTDB taxonomy): domain Bacteria; phylum Bacillota; class Clostridia; order Lachnospirales; family Lachnospiraceae; genus Roseburia. The sequence continues at coordinate 69,359 of JAZQZJ010000045.1, forward strand.
TCATAATTCTTTGGAATTAATAAACGTTCCATACCTAGTACCTCGTTATAAAAATATAATAATTATTCAGTACCTGAATAATTATAATTCGCAAACCCATGAAAAATCTGCTTCGCAGATAGGTTTGCTCACTCCTGTATCACATTCTTACGCTCAAAACAGCATGTGTTTTGAGCTGTGCTGAATGGTTAGAAATATGTTTCCATTATACACAACAGTTATATAATTTCAAGAATTATTTCTTAATATAAAACATATTGATTTATTATAGTTTTTATAACTCATCCTTTTTACTAAAGTCACAATACATCTAGAAATTAGTTATAAATTTTAGATTTTCTCAAAAAAGTAAGAAATGGACCTTGTTATATATTGACATTACACCGTTAAAAAACGTCGGCACTTAATGAATAGCAAATCCTTAGATTTGTTATGAATTTAGTGTCCGCTACGTTTTTTACCGAGCGAAAGCGTGTGTATAGTCAATGTATAACAAGGTCCATTTCATATTATTTAGACAAACCTAAAATTTATTTTAATTTCCAGATGTCCTTATTGTACTGTGCAATTGTTCTGTCAGATGAGAAGAAACCAGCTTTTGAGATGTTTACGAGCATCTTCTTAGCCCATTCTGTTCTATCTTCATAATCTGCATAAGCTTTTTCACGAGTTTCAACATATTCTGCAAAGTCTGGGAAAGTCATGAACCAGTCTTTGTTAATAAGTTCGTGGTAGAGACGATATAAACATTCATCATCACCAAAACGTCTTACATCATCACTTACAATGAAGTCTACCGCACGTTTTAAGTTTTCGTCTGCTTCGTAGTAATCTTTTGCACAATAATCGCCACGTTCATAACGATCGATAACTGTCTGTGAATCTTCACCGAATGTGTAGATATTGTCTTTTCCTACTAATTCAGCGATTTCTACGTTTGCACCGTCCATAGTACCAAGTGTAACAGCGCCATTTAACATAAACTTCATATTACCTGTACCAGATGCTTCTTTTGATGCAAGTGAAATCTGTTCTGAAATATCACATGCAGGAATAAGTTTTTCAGCAAGTGTTACATTGTAGTTTTCTACCATGTAGATGTTTAAGTATGGACGTACATGTGGATCGTTGTTGATTACATTCTGTAATGCTAAAATCAAGTGGATAATATCTTTTGCAATTGTATAAGCAGGAGCTGCTTTTGCACCAAAGATTACGGTAATTGGTTTGCTTGGGATGTTACCAGCTTTGATTTCAAAGTATTTGTGGATTACATAAAGTACGTTAAGCTGCTGTCTCTTGTATTCGTGGAGACGTTTTACCTGAATATCAAAGATAGAATCTTTATTTAAATGAAGATTCTGTGTCTTTACAAGGTACTGTACTAAATCTTCTTTCTTACCTTCTTTGATTGCAAGAATGTTATTTAATACTTCTTTATCATTTACGTATTTTCCTAATTTTTCTAACTTGCTAGCATCTTTTTTCCATTCTTCGCCAATAAGACTTGTTACATAACCAGAAAGTTCTGGGTTACATTCCATGAACCAACGACGGAATGTGATACCATTTGTCTTATTATTGAATTTCTTTGGATATAATTTATAGAAGTTATTTAATTCTGTGTTCTTTAAAATTTCTGTATGAAGATATGCTACACCATTTACACTAAAACCATAGTGAATATCCATATGTGCCATGTGCACTAAACCATCTTTGATGATATATGTGCTTTCGTCTTTTACTTTTTCTCTTACGCGGTTATCAAGCTCACGAATGATTGGCATAAGCTGTGGAACTGCTTTTTCTAAGAAATGCATTGGCCATTTTTCTAAAGCTTCTGCAAGGATTGTATGATTTGTGTATGCACATACCTTTGATACAATCTTAATTGCATCGCTCATGAGAATTCCTCTTTCGCCCATCTGACGAATGAGTTCTGGAATAATCATAGATGGATGTGTATCGTTGATCTGGATTACTGCATAATCAGCTAAGTCATAGATGTCTGACCCTTTAGCTACTGCTTCATCTAAGATAAGATGAGCTGCATTGCTTACCATGAAGTACTGCTGATATACACGAAGAAGTCTACCCTGTTCATCTGAATCGTCTGGATATAAGAAAAGTGTAAGGTTTTTCATAATATCTTCCTTATCAAAGTGGATAGTATCTTCTACGATACGTTCATCTACAGATTCGATATCGAATAAGTGAAGCTTTGTTGTACGGTTGTTGTAACCACATACGTCAATGTCATACATACGAGACCATACACGCATACCACCAAAATCGATTGGATAAACAACGTCTGTTTTGTTCAACCAGCTATTATCTGTAATCCATGGGTTTGGAGTTTCTTTCTGTTTACCCCAATCAAATACCTGTTTAAAAAGACGATAGTGATAGTTAAGACCTACAGCATGGCCGTTCATAGCAAGTGTTGCCATAGAATCGAGGAAACAAGCTGCTAAACGACCAAGACCACCATTACCAAGTGATGGCTCTAATTCGATTTCTTCGATTTCTGCTAAAGACTTTCCAGCATCTTCTAATGTCTGTTTTACTTCATCATAGATGCCAAGGTTTATTAAGTTGTTTGATAATAACTTTCCGATTAAGAATTCTGCTGAAACGTAATAAACTTTTTTCTTTCCCTTATTGCTTTCTTTTTCATGAGCAAGTTCTTTTGTCATTTCAAGAAGTGCAATATAAAGTTCTTCGTTTGAACATTCTGCAACGGATTTGTTCCATCTTGTTTCTACTACTGTTGTTAAATTCATTTTATCTACCTCCTAAATAGGCGTTTAATAAAGAACACACCGATAGTATATGTAAAATTCTATCCTTTTTCTTGTAATATTATGGCAAAATATGGTACTATTCTATCATGAATATTTTAGAATATGAAAATTATCAAGAGAAAAAAAGCCATGTAGACGCATCATTTCCTTATAATACACTGCTTTGCTCTATTCCCTTAGACTTCGATAAAGTCCCTTTACACTGGCATGATGAAATGGAGATCATCTATATAAAAAAGGGACACGGTTACGTCACGGTGGATTTTAAACAGTATAAGGTATCAGGTGGTACAATTGCACTTATTCTACCTGGACAACTCCATTCTATCGAACAATATGATGACTTATCCATGGAGTATGAAAACATCATTTTTAATGTAAATATGTTGCTGCCTCGTACCGAGGATACTAGCAGCACTGAGTTTTTGCGCCCTCTTTTAAGTGGAAAAGTCACTGTTCCATCTATTTTTTCTGTAATACACCCTCACTACGAGGCGATTTCTGCATGTATTGATGCCTGCGATGAAATTTGTAAAACAAAACCACAAGGCTATGATTTATATATCAAAGGAAAATTATTTGAATTTTTCTATATATTAAGCAATCGTTGCCGAAATGAAAAAAATCCAAGGACCACAAAGTCCTTGGACAAAATGAAAATCATTTTAAAATATATTGAAAGAAACTATATGCAAAAAATCTCAGTTGCCGAAATTGCTGATAGAGTTGAATTTTCTGAGTCACATTTTATGCGTTATTTTAAAGAGAATATGGGTACATCCTTCATTGACTATTTACGAGAATATCGTTTAACCATGGCCGCTCGCCTCTTGGTTGCCTCAGATGCCACCATCCTAAGCATCGCAGAAGAAGTCGGCTTTGACAATCTCTCTTATTTTAATCGTGCTTTTAAAAAGCACTATGGTGTTACGCCAAGTCAATATCGTAGATTAACCGGTTAAAATATCAAATAACCAACAATCGCTGCCACAACAGCCACTGCAATTCCAACAATTACATCACTGATAAAATGCACACCAGAAATTACACGCACTACTGCAAGTGCTATGGATACGAATAAAAATAATACACCCAGCCAGTTCCATGGTGACATCAGCAAAAATGTCATCGCAATCATGGTTGCAGAAAAAACATGTCTACTAGGAAAAGACTGTCCTTTGGTATCTTTCTTTATGATAGGTGCTACATCAAATTTCTCATATGGTCTGGGTCTGTTAATCCACTTACGAAATAAGGATAACAGCACAAAGCTAATCGCTGGCACAAGCAATGCTTTTCGAAAACTAAAATAACTACTCAACCTTGCGTAGAAAAATAAATACACCAAAAGTATTGGATATGCCAGATACATTACACCTGTACAACATTTATTTGCAATATGTATCCCCTTAGCCAATCCGTCATTTTCACGGAATGGCTGGGTCATTTTGATATAATTCTCTTTTGTCATAATTACCTCTTCTTTACTAACGGCTCATATTCATTCCGCCAGCATTATTTGCATTATTTGCATTGTTTGTATTCCCTGTGTTATTTGTATTATTCGCATCATCGGAACGATTCATATTATTAGTATCATTTACATCATTCCCAAGATTATCAATACCATCACGAAGAGCATCTCCTGTCTCCTGCATGCTGTCCATTAGATTTCTGCCAGCACCTTCTAAACCATCATTTACCTTACGATTGGTTTCATCCTGATATGGAGCCTCTGTTCCATTGTTCATGCCATTGTTCGCTCCATTGTCTGTACCACTATTTCCACAACCAACTGCAAAAATTGTCATCACAGTAATTACAGCGCATAAAATAAAACGTTTACTTTTTTTCATCATACAAATCTCCTTTACCTGTTTTGATGTATCGTTTGAGATTAGTATGAAACACTTTTCCAAAAATATGCTTATTTTTTATATAAAAGATTTTCCAATAGATAAATAAAAAATCGACAATTAGACTCACCAGACTGTAACAATGCCATTACATTTGTAAATACATATCTACAGAAATTTTCTGGCTGAAATTCCATATTCCAAATGGAATTATTCACTTCTTTGTCTTGTTTTAATATCTGCATGAATAACTCTACCGTCTTTTCACTAGGAATTTTCCCTTCTAATTCACGTACCCAACTGCTATCATATGGAGACATCTTTGTATATAGATAACTATAATACCACTCCAAAAACTGGGTAAATCCCATCCCTTGACGATATAATTTATCCTGATCTGAAAAAATGTGATTCCAAAATGTTTCTGCCAATGCAGTTACTAAAGCTTCCTTATCTGGATAATAATTATATACAGAACCTACTGCGATTCCACAAGTAGAAGCCAATTTACGAATACTCAGCTTATCTACACCTTCTTTTTTTGCTATGAGCAAAGCAACCTCTAAAATTTGTTCCGTTGATGTGACACGACGATTCATATATTCCCTCAATTATTTCTCAAAATTATCACTATATCCCCTCATATAGCGAACTGAACACAGTTCATCATATCACTTAAACCCTTTATTTTCAAGGACTTCCAGTAGTTTTCTCTATTTTTTCATTTTTGAATCAAAAATCAGTGATGCGAGGTATGAAAATACTAACGCTGCTGAAATCCCCACTGCAGATGCCGTAAATCCACCTTTAAAAATACCAATAAATCCATCCTTATCCACCGCTTCTTTTACTCCGGTCCATAGAACGTTCCCAAAACCTAGCAATGGTACACTCGCACCAGCTCCTGCCCATTGTGAAAAAGGCTCATACAAGCCGATAGCTCCCAACACAGCCCCTGCACATACCAATAAGACCATAATGCGTCCTGGAAGTAATTTTGTTTTTTCCATTAAAATCTGTACCAGCGCACAGATAATTCCTCCTACAATAAAAGCTTTGATATAATCCATTTTATCCCCTCTCTATCACCACACCATGAGCAATCCCTGGCACAGTCTGTCCTTCATTAAAACTTACTGGCGATAAAAGTGCTCCAGTAGGCACAAACAGGATTTTTTGTATACGACCTTCCTGCAATTCTTTTAAATAATGTCCACTCAATGTGACTGCTGAACAGCCACAACCAGAACCACCAGCTCCAGTTCCTTGTGTTTTTCCATCGTAAATCTCTATACCACAATCTTCGTGCACCTCAGAGATGTCGTAGCCTTTCTCTTTTAACAAATCAATTAGAATTTCTTTTCCTACCATTCCCAGATCGCCTGTTATAATTCGATCATATGCCTCTGGCGTAGTTCCAAAATCTTCAAAATGCTGATAAATTAATTCGCAGGCAGCAGGTGCCATAGCTGCCCCCATGTTCATAGAATCTCTCACACCATAATCCACAACTTTTCCCGTTGTAATTCCAGTAATTTTTGCTATGGGTTTTCGATTCCATTCCTCTATTTTTTCTTCAGAAGCCAAAAGAAATGCACCACCACCTGTCACTGTCCATGTTGCCGACATAGGTCTTTGGTTTGCATATTCTAAAGGAAAGCGAAATTGCTTTTCTGCACTGGCAAAATGGCTAGATGTCACTGCTGCAACACAGTCTGCATAACCAGCTGCTACAGTCATGGCTGCTAAACTTAAAGATTCACCACAGGTTGAGCAAGCCCCATACAGTCCAAACATGGGGATTTCAAATTCCTTTAACCCAAAATAAGTTGCTATTGTCTGTCCTAATAAATCTCCAGAAAACAAATAACGAACATCCTCTGCCTTTCGATTTCCTTTACTAAGAGCCAGCACCATTGCCTCTTTTTGTAGTGCACTTTCTGCAGCTTCCCAATTGTCTTCTCCAAATTTCTCATCCATTCCTATCACATCAAAACAATGCTTTAATGGACCTTCCCCTTCTTTTTTTCCCACTACAGAAGCGGTACTCAAAATAAAAGGAGCCTTTGAAAAACAAAGACTCCCATTACCTACCTGTTGGTTCATGCTATCTCTCCTTTTCAAACAAAACGATTTAATATAGAGATAGTATGTTTCTCTTTTCTATTTTTATGTAGTTTATTTACCTTCGTAAGTAACTACAGATGCCACATCATAGTTTTCTAATACCTTGCGGCCTTCTAATCCTGCTAATTCTAATAAGAATAACATTTTAACTACTTCACCACCAAGTTCTTCTACCAACTCAGCTGCAGCTTTCATTGTTCCACCTGTTGCAATAAGATCATCTACGAGAACTACTTTCTGACCAGGCTTGATTGCATCCTTATGAATTTCGATGGTTGCTGTACCATATTCCAAATCATATGTTTTTGAAATAGTTTCACATGGAAGCTTGCCCGCTTTACGCACTAAAATAAATGGTTTCTTCAATAAATATGCTAAAGGCATACCAAAAATAAATCCTCTGGATTCTGCACCTGCAATTACATCACATTCTACACCATCTAATAATTTTGCCATTTCATCAATTGCTAACTGTAAACCATCTGCATCCTGTAAAACACTTGTTACATCACGGAAGATAATTCCCTCTTCTGGAAAATCTGGAATACTTCTTACATAATCTTCTACTTTTTTCATAGTTAAGTTCTCCTTTTATGACCTTTGTTACATTTATGATGCTATACATCACCTATCATCTATAATATGCCCTAATTTTACATATTTTTCAACCTGTTTTTCTATAACACGTTACTTCACCTTTTTATATCCGTCTACAGTTAGTTGTACTACATCCTTTACTTCTAACACACCATTTTTTACCACAAAACGTATATCATATCCTGCAAAAGCCATACCATATACATAATCCTCTTTTTTATTATAAGCCGCCCGTGGATCCTGTTTTAAAACTGCAATTGTTTTTTCTTGTAAGTCCAATGGCAATTTTTTCAATAATAATTCTGGAAATAGCACTTCTATTGTATCTTCTTTATGTTCTTCACCAAAACTTCCCTTCGCCTCAGGGTGTGCATCTGTATATGGCAAATATGGTTTGATATCATAAATTGGTGTTCCGTCTAACAAATCAGCTCCTGATACCACCAAAATTGGACCTCTATTCTCATCCCAATATATTTTTTCTAATTTTACGGATGAAAGACCTATGGAATTTGGTCTATAAGGCGCTCTTGTAGCAAATACTCCTTTTTTTATCTTTCCTCCTAAACGTGGTGGAGTGACTGTCAAAGAAACATTCTCCCTTTTTGCCTTTGAAAACTCCCACAATAACCAAATATAAGAATACTCTTCCAAGCCTCGTATGGCATCCATACTACGAAACTCTGGCTCAAATACAATTTCTCCTTTTAGAGAAGACACCAAACCACTTTGTCTTGGAATCCCAAACTTGTCAGGAAACTCCGTATGAATTTTTGCTACAATTACCAACGAATTACTCATCATCTTCTACAAAAATGCTTTCTTCTGTTTCTGCATTTTCCTTTATCTTTTCTAATCTATCTGTAACATCCTCTACTGAAATTTCTTCTGGATTGCGTCTCTTCACATCTTCCTTTACCAAACGATAAGCTGATGCAAATAAAGGCACAGCCAGAAGCATACCTCCAATACCTAAGACGCCACCACCAATTGTAATAGCTGTAAGCACCCAAATTCCAGGAAGTCCGATAGACTTTCCTACTACTTTAGGATATATCAAGTTGCCCTCTAACTGCTGAAGTATCAATACAAAAACCAAAAATTGAACTGCTTTAAATGGCGATACAGTCAAAATCATAACCGCACCAACACCAGCACCGATATAGGCTCCAGCAATTGGGATCAAGGCCGTAAACCCAATAAACACACCAATCATAACCGCATATGGAAGTTGTAATAAAAGCATGCCTACCACACAAAGTCCGCCCAACACAACTGCCTCAATGCACTGTCCAACGATAAAACTATGAAAACTTTCATCCAAAACCTTTGCTACATAAAAGATTCTTTCCGAAACTTTTGGTAAATATGTTTTTACTAAACATCTTGTCTGTTTTCCAAGATTTTCTTTGTCTAATAACACATACAAAGAAAAAATAAGACCAATCACTACATTTACCAAAACAGACGCTACAGAAGAAACCGCAGCTACCAATGAACCAACAGCACCTCCTACACCGCCAATAACAGTTCTTATTAAACCTTCTACTTCTGCTGAAATTGTAGATATGTCAAAACCGTTTTCGAATTCTGGGAATAATTTCATAATCTGTTCTTTTCCAACAAAATCTATTACCATCTGCAATGCACCTGGAATCAATCGAATAAATGATGCAATACAATTGATTAGCTCTGGCAATACAAGATTTACAATCAAAGTTACAATTCCAAACAAACTTATAAATGCTAAAATCAAACAAACTATTCGTTTTATTTTAATGGCGACTTCCACTTGAAATAGTTTATCGTACCATTTCTCATAAAATCCCATTAAAATATTGATTACATATGCCATCACACATCCAATGATAAGTGGTGTAGCTGCACCAATCCCCAATACTACAAAACTTTCTACTTTTGTCCAATAACGAATCACCAAATACACGATAATCAGCGCACCTGCAATCCCTGCCATTTTTTTCATTTCTTGTTTAAATTCCATTCTTAAATTACCTCAAAACCTAATATACAAAACATCAAAGCGCGTATGTAATAACATACGCGCCATATATTACCAATTATTATACCCCTAAATTTGTTTCGAATTCTTTGATAAGTTGTTCCTGATATACTGCATCAAAAGTTCCATCCATCAATCGTGGAAATGCTTCGTTTAACAATCTTTCCCAACTAAATCCTTCTTTTCCTACCAAAATTGGATAATACCACACCGCGTTCTTTATTGCTGCATCTCTATCCCCTGGTGCATCACCAATCACAAGAATTTTATCCTTTTCGTAACCTTTTTTTATCATTTCACCAACACAATAGGCTTTCGAACCAGCTTCCTGACAAAGTAACACACGACAATCATCAATTAATCCATGCTTCGTCCACTCTGCTTCTACAGCTTCTGCATTTGCAGAAGATACTGCCACCAAATCAGCAGTTTTACACATTTCATCCATGGCCACTTTTACATTTTCAAATGGTTTATCATCCGCTGGCAAGTTGTTAATCGCTCTATTTGTACGAATACTCCACAGCAATGCTTTTTCTATACATTCACTAGAACTCTTCTGTGTAACCGCCATAAGCGCTGGATTTGACAATTCCTTTGCTTCCTTTGTCCATGCAACAAATTCCTCAAGTCCATCGAACTTACATCCTCTTTTTTCCATTTCCACTAATGCAAGCGCAAGTCCTTTGAAACGATTAATCCCTCTTGTAATCGAATAGAGATTAATATCCAACCACAATTTCATACACTCTTCAAATCTATCCTCTAACCCATAGGTATAAATCCACTGTGGTCCAAAACATTCTCTATGTTTTACTTCCATAGTATCCATTGCACAACCATCACTATCAATACAAAGAACAAAGTCACTCTGTTTCACAAAATCAAAATAGCCCATTTACTCGCCCTCTCTTACATTAATATTGACCTAATATACACCTTGCTCTAATTTTAACACCCTTAAGCCGTGGATTCAATAAAAAACACAGAAAAAAGAAACACTTTTCTTGTATGCAAGCCATTGACATCCTTTTGTATAACAACTATAATGATAGTTAAGTTTTACCTAAATTACAAAAAGAAGGTTGTATACAATATGTCTTACAAACATACTGCCACATCAGATGGTGTTTACGAACAGATAAAAGAACAAATTTTACACTTAGAACTTCCACCAGGAGCTGCTATTAGTGAAATCGAAACTGCTGAAAAATATAGTATTAGCCGTACTCCTGTCCGTGATGCTTTCAAACGTTTAGAAAGAGAAGGATTATTGGAAATCAAACCACACATTGGTACCTTTGTATCTCTTATTGATCTCCATGCCGTTTCCGATGTCCTATACATTCGTGAAGTATTAGAATTCTCTGTATTGTCTGATCTCGCTCAGATTTATGACAATTCAATCGACTTACATATTCGTTTGATTTTACAACATCAAAAAGATTTATTGGCTTCTGATATGCCAATTGAAGAATTGAGTAGAGCCTTTATTAATAGCGACAACGAATTCCACACTGCTCTTTTTGATGCAGCAGGCAAGAAAAATATCATCAAGTTTTTATATGCATACAACTCTCAATATGAACGATTCCGTACCTTTATCAACTTTACTGGTAAAGAGGATTTACAAAAACTTTATGAAAGTCATGTACATATACTAGAGTGTATTTCAACCAAAGATTTTACATCTTTAAAAGAATACATTCGTCATCATTTATATGATGGATTTTCTACAAGTAGTGATATTGTTCGTAAATATCCAGAATATTTTACAAAATTACATTAAAAGTGTGCTTTGCACACTTTTTTTATTACCATATTATTGATGAATTTCCATTAAAATTCATTTCAAAAAATTTGTATATATTTAAAAAATGTGCTATACTTTTTAATAGTTTTTTAATTACTTACACAGTAGAAACGAGGCAATTTTATGAAAATAGGATTTGATAATGACAAATACTTGAAAATGCAATCTGAACATATCATGGAGCGTATTGCAAAATTTGACAACAAACTTTATCTCGAGTTTGGAGGCAAACTTTTTGACGACTACCATGCAGCTCGCGTTCTTCCTGGCTTCGAAGCTGATAGCAAACTTCAAATGCTTTTACAATTAAAAGAACAGGCTGAAATTGTAATGGTTGTTAATGTAGACGATATTATCAAAAATAAAATTCGCGAAGATTTAGGAATCACATATGATGATGATGTCGTGCGTTTGATTGATGCATTCCGAAAAAAAGGATTATATGTTGGTAGTGTTGTTCTTACCATGTACAAAGACCATCATGCTCTGACTCATTTCCAGAAGCGTCTAGAATCCCTCGGCGTAAATGTTTATCACCATTTTGCCATCCCAGGATATCCTACAAATGTTGCACAGATTGTATGTGATGAAGGCTTTGGTCGAAATGATTATATTGTTACTAGCAGACCTTTGGTGGTTGTAACTGCCCCAGGTCCAGGTAGCGGCAAAATGGCTACCTGCCTATCTCAGCTCTATCACGAACACAAACGTGGTGTACATGCAGGTTATGCAAAATTTGAAACCTTCCCTATTTGGAATCTGCCTCTTGATCATACAGTTAACTTAGCCTATGAAGCTGCAACAGCAGATTTGAATGATATTAACATGATTGACCCATACCATATGAAAGCCTATGGTGTGACAACTGTAAATTATAACCGTGATGTAGAAATCTTCCCTGTATTAAATGCCATTTTCATGAAAATCTATGGCAAAAGCCCATATGCATCACCAACTGATATGGGTGTAAATATGGTTGGAAACAGTATCTGTGACGATGAAGTTTGCCGTGAGGCATCTCGTCAGGAAATTATCCGTAGATACTTCAAAGCTTTGGTGGGTGTTGCAGACGGCACACGTACGGAAGAAGAATTAAACAAATTAGAACTCCTGATGCAACAGGAAGAATTGCTTCCTACGCATCGTAATGTCGTACCGCCAGCTAGAAGCCGTGCGGATGCCAGTGGATCAGCTGCCGCTGCTATTGAACTTCACGACGGACGCATTGTAACTGGAAAAGCTGGAGCACTTCTTGGATCTAGTGCAGCAGTTCTTATGAATGCTCTCAAAGATTTAGCAGACATTCCTCACAAAGAACTAATCCTTTCGCCAGAATCCATTGCTCCTATTCAGGCATTAAAGACACAGTACCTCGGTAGCAAAAATCCAAGACTTCACACAGATGAAGTTCTCATTGCTTTATCTGCAACTGCTGCTAACAACGAAAGAGCTGCTCTCGCTTTAGCTCAGCTCCCTAAACTTCGTGGCTGTCAAATGCATTCTACCGTTATGATGCCTGGTGTCGACTTAAAAACATTTAAAAAACTCATGTGTGACGTCACATGTGATGCAAAAACAGAATAGAAACATAACTATTTAGTCAAGTAAAAGACGTAAAAATGACCGACAAGTAAGTTCACTTACATTGTCGGTCTATTTTTTATGTCTGAAGATTTGGCGTTTAGCCAAATCGCGAGCGGATTAGTCGCATAGCGACGGAAAGGTGCAAAGCACCGTAACGCGAGCCTACTTGACTAAATAAAAAACTAAAGTCTAGCATCAAATAATCCACAGAAACTATCGATAGGATCTTTACCCTTGAATGCATCTGGTCCAGCCATAAGCTGATCTACCAAAGCATCCAGTGTAGAATCTAATTTGTCATATGCATTGATATAGGTACGTGCCTGAGGCATATCTGCCAGCATTGTTGGAGCACCTACACCAATTACTACTACAGGAAGTTCAAATACATACCAAGGAATTTCTCCGCCACCTTTTGACATTCCAAAGGATGGTCTTCCATTTGGTACATCACATACGGTAAGAATCAAATCCTGTCCTGCAACGAAATCTGCGATTGCATTCTTTCCTGCAAAATACATATCAATAGATGCTTTTTCACCAGCTTCAATCTTTTTCTTCATTACATCAATTGGACTTTCATAGATAAATGCATCAAAACCTTTTTCTATAAGACGATCTTTTAATTTATCAGCTGCACTTGGACCACCACCAAAGCCCATAAGTTTCATAAGAGCATCCATTGGTCCTGGAGCTGGCTTGATATTAACAATCATAATTCTTTTATATTTTTCAGGAGTGATTGGTAATACATCAGCATCTTTATACTTTACAAGAGTGATTGCATCTTCAGCAATCGCTTTCTGCATATCTTTATACTGCTGTGCACCAAGTCCTGCAAGCGCTTCTGGTCCTGGAACCATAGCATCTTTATCAATCTTATGAAGTCCCATCTTTGCTTTTAAGCCGATGATTCTCGTAAGTGCTTCTGTCATACGTTCTTCTGAAATAATTCCATTCTTGTATGCATTGCACATAGTTGTGAAATCTTCTTCTGGATCATTGAAGAATAAGAACATATCACAACCAGCGTTGATTGCAAGTGGAAGCATATCTACACGTTTCATACGATCTGTCATACCAACCATATGAGAAGCATCTGTAACTACCATACCATTAAAACCTAATTTATCACGAAGAAGTGTCGTCATAAGGTCGTATGACAATGTAGCTGGCATCATATCGTCATCTTTGATGTCTGGATTTAATGCTCTTGTATAAGTAGGCATCATAATATGACCACCCATGATTGCATCAAGACCAGCATCAATAAGTTCTTTGTAAACATAACCGTATGTCGCATCCCATTCTTCTACAGACATATCATTGATATTATTAGAAAGATGTGCATCTCTAAAATCAAGACCATTTCCTGGATAATGTTTTGCAGCACATGCAAATCCGCCTAATTCATGAGCACCTTCCAAATATTGAACACCCATTTCAGCAACACGTTTTGGATCATTACCAAACGCACGTGTAATAATTTCTGTGTTCTGCCAGTTATAAGCAATATCCACTACAGGTGCAAATGCCATATTACATCCAATGAGTTTTGCCTCTTCATTTGCCATTTTTCCTAATGCACGCGCATACTCTTTTTTCCCTGTAGCACCAATCTTGATACCTGCACCAATTTCTGTTCCACCAGGAGTCGCACCATCGCCGCCTTTTTCTGTGTTACATGCGATAAATGCAGGAACTTTTGAATATTTCTGGATGTAACGATTCTGATTCTGTAAATCCGTAGGTGCACCTGGATTATAACGTAATCCACCTAAATGATACTTTCCAAGTAAATCTTTGATATAATCCTCTTCTTTGGATTGTGTAAGCTGGAAGAATAACTGTCCAACTTTTTCTTCATCAGTTAAAGAACCAATAGTTTCTTCTACCCATTTGATATCTTCTTCTGACAGATTATATGGTTTTGCTTTCAAATCAACCATATGTGTTTACCTCCCTTGAACACTATATTTTATTTTTACCCCTATTTTCCCTTTTGATTTATTACTACTCAGCACCTTCTTCACTAAGCTTGCAATACGCTTCTGCTACAGCAATATATTCTTCCTCTGTATCCACATTCTTTACTTCTAATTCTTCACCTACAGATTTTCCTTCAAAAATATATAAGCCTGCATCACTGATATCATCACCTACGATTTCACCACAGATTAAATAATTCTTTTCTACATCTTTATAGGAATATTTGAATTCTTCGATAATCGCCCAATCTCTAGTAATACCATTTAATTCTACCGAAAATGTTTCATATTCTTCGGTTTCTTCAGAAGCAACCTCTGCTGTCTCCTGTGTTAATTCTTCTGTTTTTAAAATTTCTTCTGCCATGATAGCCTCCATTTTTTATATCAAATTTTTATTCAAGCCCTTTGAGAGCTATTTTAATTCTATCCATTGCTTCTACTAATTTGCTATGTGGAAGCGCTAAATTCATACGAATGCAATTTGGTGCATTAAATGCAATACCATGCTGCCAAATAACACCTTCTGTCACACCTGCAGCATAAACTTCATTGATGTCTCTACCATGAATTTCACACCATTTTGTAAAATCTGGGAAAATCATATAAGTACCTTCTGGTTTTGAAATTTCAATGCCTTCGAACTCATTCGCAAAGAAATCACATGCATAATTTACGTTCTCTGTAAGTACCTGACAAAGCTCATCCACCCATTCATAGCCTTCTGGTTTGTATGCACCGATGAGGGCATGTACTGATAAAAGATTTGCTGCATTATAATGACCTAAAGAGGATTCTTTGCGTACACGATCACGCAAGTACTTGTTATAAATAATATGATAACTGCCTACAAGACCTGCTAAATTAAATGTCTTTGATGGTGCATATTCTGCGATAACACGCATCTTCGCATCTTCATTGATTGACTGAAGTGGAATGTGTTTGTTCTCCGCCAAAATAAGATCAGACCAAATTTCATCACAAATAACAATTACATCGTGTTTTTTGAAGATTTCCATTGCCTTTTCTAATTCTTCACGTTCCCAAACACGTCCAGTAGGGTTATGTGGCGAACAGAAAATCGTAGTATGAATATTATTTTCTACAATCTTCTTTTCCATATCTTCAAAATCCATACGATATACGCCATTTTCATCTTTTACCAATTCACTGTGAATAATGTCATAACCATTATTTTTCAATGTCATCGTAAATCCAATATAAGTTGGCTTATGGATTAAAATCTTCTCTCCTTTTGAGCATAACACACTAAGTGCAGAGGCAACACCGCCTAATACACTGTTTTCGTATTCGATACATTCTCTTGTAAGACCTGTCACACCATTACGTTTTTCATGCCATTCGATAATGGAATTATAATATTCATCTGGCGTGATAAAATATCCATATTCTGGATGATTTACTCGTTCTATAATTTGCTGTGGTACAGTAGGTACGGTTGCAAAACTCATATCTGCAACCCACATAGGAATAGGCTCTACACCTTCTTTAATGG
Organism: Agathobacter sp.; assembly: GCA_045633955.1. Lineage (GTDB taxonomy): Bacteria > Bacillota > Clostridia > Lachnospirales > Lachnospiraceae > Roseburia. The sequence goes on from JAZQZJ010000045.1 coordinate 85,661, forward strand.
TAATCCCCTGTGTCATTACACCATATCCATCTACCGCCATGGTGTTTCTACCACCACGATTCATAATTGTCGTAAAATCGTATTTCATATTAATTATCCTCCATAATAGAAACAATTGTACATAGTAACTTTAGTATAACAGAAAAAATGTATTCCGTATAGTAAAGAATGCTTAATATTTATTACATATAATCACTCGTTTATTGCAGAATTCATAAAAAAATTACAGATAACTTGTATACAATCATTGACCTTATACAAATATACAGTTATAATAGTTGTAACGTCATATTTTATGACAACCTTGAAACTAAGAAACTTTTAGAAAGGAAAAAGGAGGATTTTTACAATCATGAGACAGATTTACAATCTCAACACAAAATGGGCATTCACAAAAGAAGCTACAGAAGCTCCAAAGACAATGCCTGAAAAATGGTACTGGGTAACATTACCACACACATGGAACGACATCGATGGTCAGGACGGTGGCAATGATCTTTACCGTGGTACTGCTTTCTATGCAAAAACAATCAACAAAGTTGATTTACCAGAAGCTGAAAAATATTACTTAGAAGTAAACGGTGCAAACTCATCTGCAAAAGTTTATGTAAACGGCGAAATGATGGCTGAACATCATGGTGGATACTCTACTTGGAGAGTAGATATCACAGACAAATTAACAACAGAAACACTCATCGTTTTCGAAGTAGACAATGCTCCAAACGATACTGTTTACCCACAGATGGCTGACTTTACATTCTACGGCGGTCTTTACCGTGACGTAAACCTTGTATGTGTTAGCGAATCACACTTCGATCTTGAATACTATGGTGGTCCTGGTATCGCTGTTACTCCAGAAATCGACGGTGACGATGCAACAGTTAAAGTAGACGTATACTTAACAAATGCAAAGGCTGGCCAGGAACTTATGTACACATTAAAAGATAAAGAAGGCAACGTAGTAGCTGCTGACAAAGTAGCAGCTGATGAAACAAGCGTTACTTTCCGCATCGCTAACGTACATCGTTGGCATGGACGTAAAGATCCATACCTTTACACAGCAGAAGTTTGCTTAGTAGATGGTGAAAACGTACTTGATAACGTATCTACACGTTTCGGTTGCCGTACATACGAAATCCATCCAGAAAACGGATTTATCTTAAACGGCGAAGAATATCCACTTCGTGGTGTTTCTCGTCACCAGGATAGATGGGGTATCGGTAATGCTCTTCTTCCAGAACATCATGAAGAAGATATGGACTACATCTGTGAAATGGGAGCTACTACTATCCGTCTTGCTCACTATCAGCATGATCAGTATTTCTACGATCTGTGTGACGAAAGAGGACAGGTAATCTGGGCTGAAATCCCATATATCTCATCTCATATGCCAACAGGTCGTGAAAATACAATCTCTCAGATGAAAGCACTTATCATCCAGAACTACAACCATCCATCAATCGTAGTTTGGGGTCTTTCAAACGAAATCAGCATGCAGGGTTCTAGCGATGACTTATTAGACAACCACAATGTATTAAATGACTTATGTCATGAAATGGACCCAACTCG
>JAZQZJ010000046.1:0-6001 GCA_045633955.1 Agathobacter sp.
GACTTTATTAAAGCCAATTGTCATTTCGTTCATGAACCAAATATAACATTCATCTAACTCATGATTTAATAATTTCTTATTAAAAAAGCGAACATCTTTACCTGCATACACTTGTACATCTGCTGAAAACCTTGACATATCTAACGTTCTATTTTTTTTATTTTTATAAAATTGCTGGATAGAATAAAAATATATCTTATCTTCGTACTGTGGAAAACGTTTCTTTATAATAAAATCAATTACACTTACCTTGTTCTTTGTTTCTCCATTCCTATAATTCACAGCAAATAAGTCTTCTATGCCCAACTTATTGAACACTCTGTAAAGGAAATATTGGAAACTATAAATCGGTATGTCATAATAGTGCATTAAAGTTATCGCTGTACGTAATTCTCCGTTAAGCACGTTATGTACACCAATCTCACTATTAATATAATTCCCCTCATGTACACGATACTTCAAAACTGGAAATGATGCCATCTTATACCGCAACATTTGTGGTTTTTCATCATAATACAGCCAGCATGGCATATTCCATGTCAAATAGTTCTCTTTCACTTTTGAAAGAAAAATCTCTTTTTTATGGAACGCAAAGTCTGCAAAAATATTTCTTCCCAACCATAAAAGCATGAGTGGAGCCATTGATGCATCTGGTTCATACCTCTTAACTGGCTGTTTACCTGTAACTTCAGTTTTTTCATTAATTACAATTAAATCTCCAAACAATCCATCACATTCTTTATCCGCTTGCATTGTATTGACACAATCTTCAAAAAAAGTTTCTGAAGGTAGTAAATCATCTGAATGTAAAATAAACACATAATCTCCAGTAATATAATTTGTACCATTTAAAAGTGCATTCAACTGATCACCATTCTCCTGGTATATATATCTGGTTTTATCTTTAATTCCATATTCTGCAATTAATGTGAGAATTCTCTCTTCGGAATCATCCGTAGAACCATCATTAATAATAATCCATTCCCAATTTGTATATGTCTGAGCAATCAAAGATTCTAAAGTTTCTTTGATACTAACTCCGTCATTATACGTTGGTGTCAATACACTTATTTTCATAGCACTCTCCGTTTATTTGTTCTTCATAATAAATTTGCGGAACAACCCAGCTCTGGTTTTTGTTGTTACACGTAATTTCAAAAATTTGTTAATTTTACGCGCTAATGGTTTTGCACCTTCCATCCACGTACCTGTAAATACATGAATTGAGGTAGAATTTTTTGAAGGATTACATAAAATATCTTCTGTATACACTTCGATTCCTTCTTTTAATGTCTGACGTTTATTTCCTAATTCACACCCATAATCCTGAATCAAAATATCAGAAACACTCTTTGTATTAACAACCTTCATCTGGTCATTACTATCAAATTCAAATTCTCTTCCTTCGTAGTAATCCAAAATACTTTTTACAAAAGGATGTCCCTTCTCTGCACCAAAAACAGCTGTAAATGGATAATTTGGATTTTCATATCCTACAAAAGCTCTGTCATTTAAGAATTTTTCAAAATTATCGAGAATTAAGACATCGGTATCTAAATAAATTCCACCTTCATTATAAATCGCATAAGCACGAATATAATCACTTACATACGCCCATTTTTTTGCTGCATAAGCACTTTTCGTAAATGGATGAGATTCAATGTCAAAATTTTTCTCACTCCACTCGATAATTTCATAATCTTTAAGATGCGTCTTCCATGTATCCATGCATCTCTTGATATCTGCTGGCTTCTCTTTTCCGCCTACCCATACATAATGGATTTTTTTTGGTATCATATTGTAATAACCTCTCTATTGTTTGCCAAATTTCTCAATAATTGCATCTACAATACGCTTACTTGCCTGACCATCGCCATATGGGTTGGAAGCCTGGCTCATTCTTGCATATTCGTTTTCATCACTTAATAATTCATCGATTAATCCATAAATTACTTCTTCGTTTGTTCCAGCCAGTTTCAATGTGCCAGCTGCAATTCCTTCTGGACGTTCTGTTGTATCACGAAGTACGATAACAGGTTTGCCAAGAGAAGGAGCTTCTTCCTGGATTCCGCCGCTATCTGTAAGGATTAAATAAGATTTGTTTAACAAGTTATGGAAATCCAATACTTCAAGTGGTTTGATAAGTTTTACTCTATCACAATCACCGAAAATCTCTTCTGCAGTCTGCACTACGATAGGGTTTAAGTGTACTGGATAAACCACTTTAATATCTTCATATTTTTCAATAATTCTCTTGATTGCACGGAACATGTTTCTCATTGGTTCACCAAGATTTTCACGTCTGTGGGCCGTAAGCATAATCATTCTAGAATCGCCTACCCAATCAATGATTTCATGTTCGTAATCTTCACGAACCGTTGTCTGAAGTGCATCAATTGCTGTATTTCCTGTTACGATGATAGATGCCGGATCCTTTCCTTCACGAAGAAGATTATCTTTACTCTGTTCCGTTGGAGCAAAGTTCATATCCGAAATTACTCCTACAAACTGTCTGTTTGCTTCTTCTGGGAATGGTGAATATTTGTTGTATGTTCTAAGGCCTGCTTCTACATGTCCAATGGCTACCTGATTGTAAAATGCAGCTAATGCACCTGCAAATGTTGTAGTAGTATCACCATGTACTAATACGATATCTGGTTTTACTTCTTTGATTACCTCTTCCAATCCCTGAAGTACTCTTGTAGTAATGTCAGATAAAGTCTGACCCTGTTTCATAATATCCAAGTCATAATCTGGCACAATCTGGAATGCATCCAATACCATGTCAAGCATCTGTCTGTGCTGTGCTGTAACACATACAATTGTTTCGATTTCTTCACGGCTCTGTAATTCTTTTACAAGTGGAGCCATTTTGATAGTTTCTGGTCTTGTCCCAAATACGGTCATTACTTTAATCTTCATATTATCTTCCTCTCATCTTTCTGATTTTTCCAATGAATTTAATATTACTATCATAGAATCGTTTGAAACGCTTTGGTTCCTTTGTGATTCTGTATAACCATTCTAAATTCAATTTGATAAAAATTTCTGGTGCACGTTTCTTTGTACCACTCAGTACGTCAAAAGAACCACCTACACCGATAAAGATACCTTTATCAAATCTATCATAATACCTATGAATGAGAATTTCCTGTGCAGGAATGCCCAGCGCAACCAATACCGCATCTGGTTTTAAAGTTACGATTTCTTCGAATACAGCATCTTTGTCCTGTACATACCCATCCTGATATCCTACGATATTTACATTTGGATAATCCACACGAATCTTAGCCACGAGTGCTTCAATAACTTCTCTTTTCGCTCCCAACAAGTACAAACTCTTCTTTTCTTCATTCAAAATTCCGAAAAGTTCCTGTACGATTTCAACACCTGTAATACGTTCTTTGATTGGAATATTAAGTATATTTGCAGCCTTAACTACACCAATACCGTCTGGTACGATAATCGTGTCGTCTGACTTCAAAATCATATCGAATACTGGATTTTCTGTTCCAATCATCAATGTTTCTGGATTTGCTGTAATTACAAAGGTTTTTCTATCTTCTTTCACATTCATTTTTAAATCCGCAATAAATGCTTTAAAATCACCTTTATATAATTTGTCGAAATATTTTCTCATAACTACCACCTACATATTATCAATAAATTCGAACCAAAGCGCTTGGATTACTGCTTCGGAATACTGTAAAGAATTCTCTCTGGCTCTAGCTCCCATTTCTTTTCTCAATTCTGGATTTTCGATTAGGTGCTTTATCCGTTTGCTCATTTCTTCAAAGTTTCTATTTTGTACCAGATAGCCATTTTCCTGATTCTTTATAATTTCCATTGCACCTCTTGCAGAATCAAATGCAATACAAGGAATTCCAAACGACTGCGCTTCAATTAAAACAATTCCAAATGATTCTGTATAAGATCCCATGACATAGATAGCGCTATCTGCCAATAAATTATTGATGTACTCCTTACCTTGATATCCGTGAAGAACAACTTGAGATTGTAGCTGTTTTTCAGCAATATGCGATTCAATTACTTGGCGTTCATCACCGTCACCTACAATATGGAGCGTCCATTCAGGATAATCTTTTGCCACAAGTGCAAATACATCTATCAAGTCCTTATATCCTTTTTCTTTAGATAGGCGTCCTACTGAAATAAGGTTTCCATTTGGAAGTTCAGAACAAACATCTGGGATATAGTCTAATGCGTGTGGAATATATTTACAGCTTGTTGACTCTACCTTATCAGAATAGAAATCTGTCAACTCTTTTGATACTGGCATAAAGTAATCTATTCCCTTAACCGCTTCCTCCATTTGTTTAATGTACTGTTCATCATTATTATGATGATTATGCTCCTGTGCAATTGTAACTACACCTGGACGTTTGTTTTTCGCTAATACCTGATGATAAATGTATCTCGTCGAAATAATAACATCTGCGTCCGATACTTTTACCACCTTTTTCATACAAGCTGTTCTGTAATGCAATACACGAATGCTAGTCCACGCTTCTTTGCAGATACGTATTAGATTTTTCGCTTTTATTGCTTCTTTCAACTCGTCTCTGTTTGGTTTCAAAGTCTCTGACAAATATCGAACTTTTACACGCTCATCCAAAGGAAATGCAGGGTTTTCATATAATTTGTATGCCACTGCGATTTCTACTTCATATTTGTCCACCAGCATATTGGCTTCTGATATTATCGCTTTTTCTGCACCGCCATACCCTAAATGCATGGCCAAAAAAAGAATCTTTTTCACTATTTTCTCACCTCAACTGGTGTCTCTTCTACTTCAAATACATCGTTTCTACTCTGGAATCCTTCGGTACTATCTGACTTGAATAATACAATCAACGTCTGAAAACAAAGCTTAATGTCATTCCAAAAGCTATAACGTTCAATGTACATCATATCCATGATAAGCTTGTCCTTTGGAGTAGTATTATATTTACCGGCAATCTGCGCATAGCCTGTAAGTCCGGCTTTTACACGAAGACGGTACTCAAATTCTGGCAAATCTGCTGTGTAAGAATATACATTTTCCAGCATTTCTGGTCTAGGACCAACGAAACTCATATCACCAAGGAAAATATTCAAAAACTGTGGCAACTCGTCCATACGAGTTTTTCGAAGCACATGTCCTGCTTTTGTGATACGATCATCGTCCGCTGTAGCAGAACGGTTTTCTACGTTTACTTTCATTGTACGGAACTTGTACACCTTAAAAATTCTTCCATTTCTAGTAGCACGCTGCTGCTTGAAAAATACTGGGCCACCATCGCCCAACTTAATCGCAATTGCAGCAATAATCCAAATTGGGCTACTTACAATAATTGCAATGGCAGATGCCACAATATCAAAGGCACGTTTGAAGAATCTCTGTTCCAAAGTAAGCCCTTCTACATTGAAGTTCAGCATGGATACGTCATCTAATAAATAGTATTCTGCAAGATTTTCTACAATATCGGTTACCTCAGGATTGATATAAATATTAATAAGATGTTCATAACAGTAATGCACGATATCCGTTCTCTCACTAACAGGTACATCGTATAAAAATACAGTGTCCATCTTACTAATAATGTCTTCCAAATCTGTACGTCTATAGTCCACAACTCGCTGTACATCGTACTGTTTCTGGTATTTTTTTACACTACGAGTAATCTGCTCCAAATCTGAATCTTTTGTTGTTATAATACAGCATTTTTCTGGTGGAATCAGTTTGAAATATAGCCAATTTCCTACCGATACAAAACCCACAACAAGTAAAGTGTGTAAGCCTAAAATACCCAAAAGTTCACCAATGTGCATAAACTTAAACGCAGCCACATCTTGTTCCAATGTACTCATAATCATGAGTTCCAGATATGTGATAATATCTGTCAACACTACTGCTAACCCAAGTGAATAGATAATTGGCTTATTTTTTCTACGACCAATGTCATATTTTCCATAGATGGCTACCATCAAGAGTCCAATT
>JAZQZJ010000047.1:0-25483 GCA_045633955.1 Agathobacter sp.
ATCACCGTTCATGATTTCTTCAACAGCGATTGATAAAGATTTGTTGCATTTTGGGTTTGCTACCATTGGTTCTGCACCGTCAATAATCTGACGAGCACGTTTAGCAGCTGCTAAAACGATTGAGTAACGGCTGTTTACTACTGGTTCTTCACCAATAACAACCTCCTCATTTACTACTTTCATAAGTTCTACATAAGATGGATGAATCATATTATACTCCTTTCGAAAAGCTTAAAAGCTCTTTTCTCATATTATTAATAAAATCTATATTAGCTGATACACGATGTTCTGTCATTTCGTCTGTGTGCTGTTCTTTTTCTTTGGAAATGATATCATTTACCAACATCACACATGCATCCAAATCATCGTTTACCACTAAATAATCATAATTTTCAACGCCTAACGATTCTTCATATGCACGACTCATTCTGGCGTCAATAACGTCCTGTGTCTCTGTTCCTCGCCCAATTAAGCGTTCCTTTAACTCTTCTGCACTAGGTGCAGTGATAAACATGAGTACTGTTTCTGGGAATTTCTCTTTAATCTTTAATGCTCCTTGAATTTCAATTTCAAGAATTACATTTTTTCCAGCCTCTAATTGTTCTTCTACATACGCTCTTGGTGTTCCATAATAATTACTTACATATTTTGCATATTCCACCAACTCATCACGAGCAATCATGGCTTCAAACTCTTCTGTGGTTAAAAAGAAATAATCTTTACCATGTTCTTCACCTGGTCTAGGCGCTCTTGTCGTAGCCGAAATCGATAATGCATAATTTTCACCATGTTCACTCATGAGTTTCTTCATAATGGTACCTTTTCCTGCACCAGAGAAACCTGAGGCTACTACTAATATCCCTTTTCGCATCTATACTCTCCTATAAACTATGTTTCGAACTGCTTCATCAAGCTCGTAAACAAGTTCACTCGCTTGGTGAGAGTTCCGCCAATTGAAAATATTATTCAATATTTTGTATCTGTTCTCTTACTTTTTCAATATCTGTTTTCAAGTTAATACCTGTATCAGAAATTTCCAAGTTATTTGCTTTGGAAAGAATAGTATTGGCTTCACGATTCATCTCCTGTGCGATAAAGTCAAGCTTACGACCAATACTTCCACCCTGATTTAAGGTATCTTTTACAGACTGTATGTGACTACGAAGTCTAACGGTTTCTTCATCTACACAAATCTTGTCAGAATAGATAACGATTTCTGTTGCAATACGTCCTTCGTCAATCTGTCTGTCACCAAGTAATTCACGAACCTTATCCTCTATACGAGTACGATAATCGCTCATAATAACTGGGTATTTTGCTTCAATAAAGTCAACATAACCAAGCATATTGTCCAACTTGTCACAAAGGTCATTCTTTAAGTTTTCACCTTCACGAATACGACTATCAACAAACTGTGTACACGCACCACGAAGTGCTGCTTCAAGATCTGTCCAAAGTTCTTTTTCGTCAATACCCTGCTCTTCCATTGTAAGAACTTCTGGATAACGAGACAATGTGCTGACACGGATGTCATCATCTAAACCAAACTGTTCCGCCATATCTCTTAAATGTTTTAAGTATTCGCCAGCCAATGTAGCATTGTATTTGAGTGCGAAGTTATCTTCACTGTAATCTTCATAAGTAATGTATACATCTACTTTACCTCGTTCGATATATTCCTTTAAAAGATTACGGATAGAACTCTCAAAAAAGTTCAGTTTCTTTGGCATTTTGATGTTTACATCAAAATATCTGTGGTTTACAGATTTCATCTCAACTGTGAATTTACGTTTAATATTTACGATTTCACAGCGACCGAAACCAGTCATACTTTTAATCATGATAAAACCCTCTCTTTAGTTATAGTTTTCACCATGCGTCTCTCCATAAAAATGACTGTACGCATAGTTAAGTTTATTATAAAGGTAAAATTCATTTTCGTCAAACATTCTCGCAATTTTTTTATGAATACTTTCTTGGATTTTTAGCGTTTTTTGTATATAATACAGAATAGTGTTTATTATAAAGGAGTTTACCTATGGCTTTAGACGGAATCGTAATTTCAAATTTAGTATATGAATTAAACAATGCTTTGGAACATGCCCGCATTTCAAAAATTGCACAACCAGAAACTGATGAATTGCTTTTCACCTGCAAAGGACCAAACGGCAATTATCGCGTCGCAATCTCAGCGAGTGCCTCACTTCCATTTGTATATTTGACACAAGAAAATAAACCAAGTCCACTTCAAGCTCCTACCTTTTGTATGGTGCTTCGCAAACACATTGCAAACGGAAAAATTCTACGTGTGTATCAACCCGGAATGGAGCGAATCATTCACTTTGAAGTGGAACATTTGAACGAATTAGGTGACTTATGTAAAAAAACTCTAATTGTAGAATTGATGGGAAAACATTCCAATATTATCTTCTGTAATGAAGATGGTACTATCATCGACAGTATCAAACGAATCTCTAGCGCTACCAGTTCTGTTCGTGAGGTATTACCAAACCGCGAATACTTCATCCCTACAACACAAGGCGAAAAATCAAATCCTTTGCAAACAAATCGAGAAGAAATTGCTGCTATTTTAAAAGAAAAACCTTTAAATTTATCCAAAGCAATCTATACTTCTTTTACAGGAATCAGTCCGTTAATTGCCAACGAAATCGCTTATCGTGCAGGATTTGACGGAGATGCTTCCGTAGCATCATTAAATGAAGCAGAACTTTTACATTTGGCTAATCATTTTGTGTGGTTTATGGAGGATATTCAAGAGCATAAATATATTCCAAACATCGTAAGAAATGGTAAAGAGCCAATTGACTATTCTTCCGTTGCTCTAACCATGTATGAACAATACGAAGCTACAGAGTTTAAAACCATCTCGGAAGTGTTGGAAAACTACTATGCTGAAAAAAATATCTACTCTCGCATCCGTCAAAAGTCAGTAGATTTAAGAAAAATTGTATCAACTGCTTTAGAACGTAATGTAAAAAAATACGACTTACAAATCAAACAGCAAAAAGATGCTGCAAAAAAAGACAAATATAAATTGTATGGAGAATTATTACAGGCATACGGATATGGCATCGAACCTGGTGCAAAATTTGCAGAAGTTGAAAACTACTATGACAACAATGCCCTTATCAAAATTCCATTAGATGCTGATCTCTCTGCACTGGATAATTCCAAGAAGTACTTTGAAAAATATGGAAAATTAAAACGTACCAGTGAGGCTTTAGAAGGTTTAATTGAAGAAACCCATTCGCAAATTGTACATCTAGAATCGATTCAAAATGCCTTGGATATCGCAGTATCTTCGGATGATCTCGTGCAAATCAAAGAAGAACTTATGGAATACGGTTTTATCAAGAAAAATCGCAATGCCAAAAAGGAAAAAACAAAGAGCAAACCATTCCACTACCGCTCAACGGATGGCTATGATATTTTTGTTGGTAAAAACAATTACCAAAACGACGAACTTTCCTTTAAAGTTGCCACTGGTAACGATTGGTGGTTCCATGCCAAAGGTATGCCTGGCTCTCATGTTATCGTAAAATCCAATAATGAGGAACTACCAGACCGCGTATTCGAAGAAGCTGGACGTTTAGCTGGCTATTATTCCCAAGGACGAAACAATGAAAAAATTGAAATCGACTACTTGCAGAAAAAGAACTTGAAAAAGCCATCTGGTGGCGCACCTGGATTCGTAGTGTACTATACAAACTATTCGCTTGTGATTGAACCAGACATTAATGGAATTGAATTGATTAGTGACTAAAAACAATTAGAGGTTCTATAGGCTTACCACCTATAGAACCTCGTTCTAAATTATAATGTCATATTCTTTATCTGCTCATCCACAAATCTCTGCAATTCGCGTTTCAATACACCATGTTCTTCTTGTTCCAATTCTGGATCAGTTTCCAAAATCTCTTTCACACTCTCCGCTGCATCCTGTAATTCAGTCGCATCCTGATAAATATCTCCAATATCAAATGCCAAATCACCACTCTGACGGATTCCGAAGAAATCCCCTGGTCCACGAAGTTTTAAATCCTCGCTTGCAATATAAAAACCATCATTAGATTTATTCAAAATCTCCAATCGTTTCTTAGCATTCTTCGTATTCGAAGTATTAATCATAATACAGTAAGACTGTGCATCTCCACGACCGACACGACCTCGAAGCTGATGAAGCTGTGCCAAACCAAATCGTTCTGCATTTTCAATCATCATAACCGTTGCATTTGGTACGTTTACACCAACTTCAACTACCGTTGTAGAAACAAGTACCTGAATTTCATTTCGAGCAAAAGCTTCCATAACGTCATTCTTCTTGTCGTTTTTCATCTTACCATGTAAAAGTCCTACTTTTACATGTTCTGGTAAAATCTCTTCTAATTCTTTTGCATAATCCGTGGCATTTTTGCCTTCTGTGTTTTCTGTTTCCTCTACTAGCGGACAAATCACATAAGCCTGATGTCCTGCATTCACCTGATTTACAATAAAATCATAAGCCTTTGGTCTGTATCCGATATCCACCACACAGTTTTTGATAGGCAGACGTTTTGCTGGAACTTCGTCGATTACAGAAATATCCATATCACCATAGATAATAATCGCAAGCGTACGAGGAATCGGTGTTGCACTCATTACAAGTACATGCGGAATTTTTCCTTTTTCCATAAAAGTATCACGCTGTTTTACACCAAAACGATGTTGTTCATCTGTGATAACCAAAGCTAAATTCGAATACACTGCCTTCTCTTGTATCAGTGCATGTGTTCCAACTACCAATGCATTTGGGCAAGCTTCTAACTTCGCATAAGCCTCTCTCTTCTCTTTTGCTTTCATAGAACCTGTTAGCAATATAACTGGAAAATTCAAACCAAAATCCTCACACATCTTTGTATAAGTCTCATAATGCTGTCTTGCTAATACTTCTGTCGGAGCCATAATCGCAGACTGATAACCATTGTAGGCACATCTCGCCATTGCCAAAAATGCCACAACTGTTTTTCCCGAACCTACGTCACCTTGCACCAGACGCTGCATCACATATGGACTATCCATATCGTTCTGAATATCCTGCAATGCCTTTTTCTGTGCATTCGTAAGCGGATATGGCAACTGCTTGATACAATTTTCTACAAAGGTATCCTTTAAAAATGTAAAACCATTTACATCTTTTACCTGTTTTTCTTTTTGATACTGAATCCCCATGATAAAAAGGAAAAATTCATGAAACACAAGACAACGTCTCGCCTCTATTAGGTTGTCCATATTATCTGGAAAATGAATCTGTTTTAAAGCATAATTATATTCACATAAACTATATTTTTTTCGTACCTCTGCCGGAATATAATCTGCAATTAAATCAACATCACTTAGCACCGTTTTTATTGTTTTAATTAGTAAATTATTGGTCACACCGGCTGTTAACGCATACACCGGTTGTAACAATCCTGCAATTTCATCATACTTCTCTGGTGTATAAATCACAGGCTGTTCCATTGTCCATCGCTTATTTTTCACCACCATACGCCCAAAAAACACATACTCTTTTCCCAGCTGGATCTGATTCTTAATATATGGAGAACGAAACCATACCAATTCCAATTTCTTTGGCGCCTCACCAATAGTTAATGTCGTGATATTCATACTTTTACCTTGGCGACTAGCAGGACTTTTCTTTGCAACAGCATGTATCGCAATCATACTCTCCTGCAAATTCTCAACAGCCTCTATCTGTATTGCCTCTGGATATCGAAAATAGTTTCTAGGAAAATGAAACAGCACATCCTCTACCGTAAAAATATTCAGTTTTTCAAAGGTTTTAGCTGTTTTATCACCGACACCTTTCACCTTAACAATAGAAGAACCTAAATTCATAACTTCCTATCTCACTTTCTATTCTATACTCATTAGATTAAGGCATGTTCTATACAATAATGGTAAATACCATCCTCTGCAACATCACCGCAAACATCATCTGCAATCGCTTTTACCTTATCTGTCGCATTTCCCATTGCAACTCCAATTCCCACGGCTTGTAACATTTCAATATCATTACCGCCATCACCAAAAGCCAAAGATTCTGATTTATCATATCCATAGTGTTCCAACATTTTTTCAATACCACGGCCTTTTCCACCATCTGCTGGGATAATATCTATGGCCTTTTCCCACCATCCAGTGATTTTTGCACCTTTAACATCTGTTAACATATCTGCATATTCCTCTTCACGGCAGGCCAACATCACTTGATATACTTCATCATTTGCCACGACTTCATCAAAATCGTCTGTTACCTCTAATTTTAAGCTTGCAAAGGAATAATACTCTTCCAAATCTGCACTTCTGCCATTTGCTGCAAGTCTTGATTGCACAGCAATAGAAACTGGTTTCCCCATAGCATCAGCATTGCGAAGAAGTATCTTTACATCTTCTCTTGGAATCGGATTACTAAATATCACATCACCTTCTTTTGTATAGCAATAAGAACCATTGAAGGTCAAAAAAGCATCAAACTCAATCCCTTCAAATTTTGGTAATGTTACTGGTGTACGTCCTGTTGCAATACAAATTTTAATTCCTTTTGCCTGTAATCTTTGTAAGGTCTCTAAAGTTTTCTCAGATAATTCCTTTGTCTCAAATTTTAAAAGTGTTCCATCTATGTCAAAAAAGACAATTTTAATCTTATTCATACACTTACTCCTTTGCTTTCATCCAAAGTTCTTTGGTCATATAATTGGTATGTCCTACTCTTATTTCGTTCATAAGTGGTACTGGAACTTCGTCACATGTGTGATGATAAATGAACCCCACTTTTTCCTGCACTCTCTTAGATTTGCTATTACCATCATAATAACCGCACCAAATCGTAGTCATCCCTAAATCTTCAAAACCATGACGAATAATTTCTCTTACAGCTTCTGGCATATATCCTTTGCCCCAGAATGGCTTACCTAGCCAATATCCTAATTCACATTCGTCATCACGTTCTGTCATATCGGTATGCCCATTCAACTTTAATTCAATAGAGCCAATTGTCTTACCGTTTTCTTTCTCACAGATAGCATAACATTCTTTTCCTGCAAGAACATTCGTAATAACATTTCGACTCTCCTCAACACTTTGGTGTGGAGGCCAGCCTGCAATTGGTCCTACCTCTGCGTCTTTGGCATATTCATATAATCCTTCTGCGTCTGCTACGTTCCAAGAGCGAAGAATTAAACGCTCTGTATATAAAATCATAATATTTCCTCTCTATTATTCTTTACTCACAGTCCTAATTATACCAACTTGGTCTTAATCCAACAACAAAAAAGCAACAAAAAATCCCCTTTCCAAGCACCCGCTGGGAAAGAGGATATATTCTTATCTATATTATTCAACTGAGATTACATAGTAGTAAATTGGCTGTCCACCGTCATTGATTTCGACGTCAACATCTGGATATTTTTCTTCGATTGCTTCTGCGATAACAGATGCATCATCTTCTGAAGAATCACTACCGAAGTAAATGCTTACCATTTCTGTATCTTCGTCAATCATCTTTTCAAGCATCTGTACAGTAACTGTATTCATATCTGTACCTACTGCTAAGATCGATTTATCACCGATACCCATGTAATCATTTTCTCTAATCTGGAAACCATCGATTTCTGTATCACGTACAGCATATGTTACCTGACCAGTTTTTACAGTAGAGATTGCTTCCACCATAGCCTCTTTGTTTTCTTCTGCAGAAACATCTGGTAAGTAGTTGATTACAGCTGTAATACCCTGTGGAACTGTCTTTGTAGGGATAACGATAATTTCCTTATCTTCTACAATAGATGCAGCCTGGTTTGCAGCCATGATAATATTGCTATTATTTGGAAGGATGAATACATGATCAGCATTTACGTTATCAATTGCTGTGAGCATATCTTCTGTACTTGGATTCATTGTCTGACCACCTTCAATGATGTAGTCCACACCAAGTCCACGGAAGATATCGTTCATACCTTCACCAATAGAAACTGCTACGAAGCCCATTTCTTTACGTGGTTCTGACTTTTTCTCTGCAGCAGCAAGTGCCTGCTGTTCTGCTTCTTTGAGAAGTTTTTCTTCATGTTCTTCACGCATATTATCAATCTTAATCTTGCTAAGAGAACCATAAGTAAGTGCTCTCTGGATTGCAACACCTGGATCATTGGTATGTACGTGAGTCTTTGTAACTTCATCGTCCGCTACCACTACGATTGAATCACCGATAGATTCAAGGAATGCCTTAAATTCTAATTCTTCTCTATCAGACATAGGTTTATTAAGTACAATAATAAACTCTGTACAGTAGCCAAATTTGATTTCTGCTTCTGTTTCAGCAGAGATTTTTACAAAACTGCTACCACCTGTAGGTACATCAATTGTATAATCTACTTCTTTACCAAGTAAGGCATCATATGCACCTTTTAATACCTGCATAAGACCCTGTCCGCCTGAGTCAACTACACCAGCCTGCTTTAATACAGGAAGCATTTCTGGAGTCTGACTAAGAACATAATCAGCATGTTTAATCACTTCGTCACAGAAATATACTAAATCATCTGTTTCATTTGCTAATTCTAATGCTTTGTCTGCAGCACCTTTTGCAACAGTAAGGATTGTACCTTCCTTTGGTTTCATAACAGCTTTATATGCTGTTTCTACTGCTTTCTGCATAGCATCTGAAAGTACACAAACATCGATTTCTTCGTATTCACCTACTACTTTACAGAAACCTCTGAACAACTGGGAAAGAATAACACCAGAGTTACCTCTTGCACCACGAAGTGAACCAGAAGAAATTGCTTTTGCAAGTGCTTTCATTTCTGGATTTTCACCAAGTCCACTAACTTCACGAGCTGCTGACATAATTGTCATAGTCATGTTTGTACCTGTATCACCGTCTGGAACAGGGAATACATTTAATTCATTAATCCATTCTTTTTTAGCATCAAGGTTCTTTGCACCAGCAAGGAACATTTTTGCTAACATACTTGAGTTAATACTAGTAATCTGCATGACAATCCTCCTTAGTCAATTACGCGCACGCCTTCAACGTGGATATTGATCTTATCAACCTTCATACCTGTAAACTGTTCTACTTTGTATTTTACAGTTTCGATTAAGTTATCAGAAACAGTCATAATGCCTACACCGTAAGCAATAATTACATGGAAATCAATTGTGATTCTGTTATCTTCTACAATAACCTCGATACCATGTGTAATGTGTTCTTTTTTCAAAAGTTTAACAAGTCCGTCTTTTACGTTAACAGCAGCCATCCCCACAATACCGAAGCATTCCACAGCAACAGAACCTGCATATGTTGCAATTACATTTTCATCAACTAAAATAGTACCATACTGGTTTTCCATTTGGCATTTCATAATTGTAACCTCCATATAATTATGACATAGATATAACTTATTATACCTAATTTTTCCCAAAAAGCAAACCCTGTATTTAAATTCATACAACATTTATTGCCTTTTTGAAAATAACTTACAAAATTTTGTATTTTTTTCTTGCATTCTTCTTATTCTTCTGTTAGAATATCCATGTTGTGAGCTTGAATCATGATTTAAGCTTAGTGAATTTGCAAGGAGGTGCAATTAGTATGGCAAAATGTGCAGTATGTGAAAAAGGCGTTCATTTCGGTATCGCAGTATCTCACTCTCATAGAAGATCTAATAAAATTTGGAAATCAAACATTAAACGTGTTAACTGTAAAGTAAACGGAGTACCACAGAAATTATATGTATGTACTTCCTGCTTAAGATCTGGCCGTGTAGAACGTGCTTAATTAAGAGTAAACAAAGACCTGTCGTTTTCGACAGGTCTTATTTTTTTACATTATCTACTATATAAATAAAGGGATGTCTTTTCAACATCCCTTTTCTTTAAAGCAAACTCATACTATATCTTAGATTTCTTCTACAGTATCCTCTTCTTTTTTTGCAGGTACGAATCGATCTAATAAATCTGGCACCATATCCAAAAGTTTTGTAATTGCGTCCTGATTCTTTACATTTACAAGTCTAGTTGAACCATTTGAAATTACAAGAACAGCACTTGGTGTGATTTTTCCACCTAAACCACCCATACCATTATTTTTGTTGTTTTCCATAGAAGCTCCAGCAGCTACACCAAAAGATACATCTGCTAAAGGAACAATAATGGTATCTCCAATCTGTGTAGGTTCGCCGACAACTGTTTTTGTAGAAACAAAACTGTCCATTCCTTTAAATAATGATTCTACGGTTGTATTTAATTTATCCATTTATTTCTCCTCCTGAGATTTATCGTCTTTTTTTATCCATTCCACAAATTTCTTAATCATAGTATACAATCTTCTGCAATTCTTATCAAATAGAATTCGCAGAACAATACCAACAAATTGATACAGTGCTATCCAACCTTTACACCAGAATGTACCTTTAAAATATGCATCATCCGATTGAAAGTCTGGCATGAGTTTCCAATCATTTTGATACATTGCAGGAAAACAAGCTAATACACCAAACAATTGTCCCGTGGTATCTGGAGATCCAGTAGAAAAAATTGCATCCACTTTTGATTTTTTCGGAACAAATATCTTTATCAAATAAACAACTTCATCTTTTAAATGTTTGACTGCATCCTGATTTTGTTCATCTGTCAGTATCTTTCTTATCTTTGGATATATTTCTTTTATACGTTCTATGATACCCCTAATTTTTGAAACGATACTTTCCTTTTGTTCTTCTGTTAGAATTTCGTCCGAATCTTCTTCAACATCTGTTTCCGACCAAGGTTCTGCTTCTCCTCGAAGCTCTGCAGTAGTTTCTGTACCAACCACTTTTTCTTCGATTCGCTTTTCATCATCTCTAACATTATCTGAAATGCTTTCTGCAAGTTCTTCGCTATTTTCTTCTAATTTCTCTTCAACCTCTTGTTTCTTTGCACTCATATCAAAAGAGAACGTGATTTTTTTCCAAAAAATATATACTTCTCCGTATACCAAATCATCTCCATATGAAATCTTGGCACGAATCAATCGAAACAACCAATGTGCTTTAAACTTCACCCATTTTTCTTCTACCCATTCGCCCTCAAGAATATAATGCAATCGACAAAACAGCAAAAGAAGCAACAAAATAATCACAACAAGTAATACAATCAACAGCGTCCACCCCAGAAACGCTAAAACAGAAAGAACTACACTCATATCTGCCCCTCCCATTTTTCTTCCAAGTATGTCCGTATATCTGCAGAACCATTCTTTGCAAGTGATTCTTCAAGAATTGATTGCACTAAATGTATCGCTTCTTTTTTGTTCGCTGCCAAACCAATAATCCGAATTTGTTCTCTCGGATATCCTTTTTGTAGTATATCCTTTTGCGGAATCAAATCCAACATATTATCTGGAGAACTAGCCATAACAATCAAATACAGGTTTAAAACCGCTTGGTCATTCTTTATTTTTTTTACAATCTGATCTACTTTAGGAGCAACTTTTTCTCCTAAGTATAACGCTTGCAAAAATCTCATGCATCTAACCTTTCGTTATAAAATAAGTCGTTATAGATTTTTCAACCTATAGCGACTCATTTCACAACACCTAACATTAATAATACTTGTGAGTCCCCCAAAGGTTACTCTTTTTCAGATCCAGATACTCGTTATATGCTTTCTCCAAAATCTGTTTTTCATTGGCAAACTTTAATAAATGAATCGCCTCATGATACTTATAGAAACCAGAATCAACGAAGTATTCTTCTTTTTGTGGTTTGCTATAATAGCTGTCACCCATCATCAAATACCAATGAACCTCTTTTTCGACGGTATCATCTGGCACGGTAAAGGTATACTGGCTTTTTCCTATGTATCGGATAATTGTTGCATCAGCTCCGGTTTCTTCCTTTACTTCACGGATTGCTGTATCCTTATACTCTTCCCCTGGCTCCACTGTTCCTTTAGGAAGAACCCAACCTTCATATTTGTTCTTGTAATTCTTATACAAGAGCAAAATCTTACCACGATAAATTACTACACCGCCACAACTCGTTGCCTCAATCATTGCAATACCTCCTACGTGTTGGTGTGTCAAAACCTAAAGACAGTATACCCCTTTTTTTTCATATATGCAACAATTCTCGTTAATTACTGAAATTAATTACTAAAATATAAATCAAACACTTTTTTGGCAATAGGAACCGCATAGGTGCTTCCATTTCCAGAATCTTCCACTACAACTGCTATAGCAATCTGTTTTCCGTTCATTTCAGCATATCCTACGAACCATGCGTTGGTCTGATTTAAGTCACTGGTTGTCTGCGCTGTTCCTGTCTTACCGTATGCCGTATACAAATCAGACTGCAATTTCGATGCAGTTCCATACTCGACAGTACTTCGCATATAACCAGACAAAAGCTCTACCTGTTCATCGGTAAACAATCTTACGTATTCCTTAGACTTTTGCTCCTCTACTGTGATACCATTATAATTCTCCACACGTTCTATCATCTGTGGACGCATTACCACACCATCATTTGCAATAGCACTCGCTAACATCACCATATGGAGTGGAGAAACCAAAGTTTTGCCCTGACCAATAGCTGTTTCCATCTTTAACGAACTATCATCACTTTCTGCTATTGTAAAACTACTAATAGAGGATTCAAATGCAATTGGAAGTTCTTGATTAAATAAGTTCGCCTTACAAACCTTTGCAAATACTTCTTCATCTATATACTGCATCATATTTGCATAAGATGTATTACATGATTTTGCAAAAGAGTCTTCCAAAGTTACAGCTCCATGTGCCTTATTGGATGCACAATGAATCGTCTTATTTCCAATGGTAATTTCACCTGTACACTCATAAGTATAATTCTGATATATTTCAGGATTACTTTCGATATACGCTAAAGTTGTTAGTATCTTAAACACAGATCCTGGTGTATATTGTCCTTGCGTTGCACGATTATATAAAGCCGATCCTTCTTGTAATGCTTCCCAATCTGCATCAATACTGTTTGGATTAAATGTTGGCTGTGAAACCATTGCAAGTATCTCTCCTGTTGCTGGATCCATCACAATGATTGCTCCATCATAATTTTCCAAAGCCCTATATGCAACCTCTTGCAAATCATAACGAATGGTTGTAACTACATTATCTCCAGTCTTTTTCTGACCTGTAAAATCTGTTATTAATTGTTCTAAGAAGAAAGAATGAGAACGTAGTAATGTAAAATTCAATTGTTTTTCTAATCCTGTGCGAACATTCTTGGAATATCCTGTCACATGAGAAAACATACGACCATGTGGATAATTACGACTTTCCTTGCCAGCATCATCCGTCACAGTCTCCGCTATTACATATCCATCCGAAGTTATAATATCACCACGAACTACATCTTCTTCAAACAAAGTCTGTAAACCGTTATATTCATTATTAATAAAATCATCACTCTTAAAAGTTAAGAAATACACCATATACGAAATCATAGCTAAGAATATCGCAAGGAAAATATAATTCACCACCTGAAATTCATGGTTATTTTTCCTTTCTTCTCTCTTCGCCAGCTTCTTTTCTTCTTTCGCTTTCTTTAATTCCGCCTTCTGTTCTCTTTTACTTTTTCCTTCTAACTCGGCCTGTTTCTCTGCTTGTCTCTTCGCCGCTTCAGCATCCGCCTTTTCTTTTGCAGCCGCTTTTCGCATATAAAGTCCCTGTACAATGCCAAATACGAACAACGTAGATAGTAAAGAACTACCACCATAACTCACTAATGGTAACGTAACACCAGTAGATGGAATAAATTTAATTGCTCCACCAATGGTTAAAATCACCTGCATTGCATAAAGCACCGCTAAACCAATCGCCACCAGTTTATAGAACTTGTCCTTCATCTGCATCGCTACATTTACAATCATAATAAAACAACTTATACAAAGAAGAATCAATGTAATTGCAAAAATTGCACCAAACTCTTCGGATATTGCAGAAAAAATAAAGTCCTTTTCTACAACAGGTATCTTTGTAGGTAAGCCTTCACCTATACCCAAGCCAAACCAGCTGCCCGTACCAATTCCAAATAGCGACTGACAAATTTGGTAACCACGATTATCAATATCTGCCGTTGGATTTAACCATACATCTACACGAGTTCTAACATGCGAAAAAACAAAATATCCTAATACAGCCGCCGCAGAAATACCTCCTGCACCTGCAATTAAATATTTTTTCTGTTTTGATGCTACATAAATCATAATGAGATATGCCATAAAATACAGCAAGGCACCGCCTAAATCTTTGGATGCTACCAAAAGTAACACATAAACAGCAGAAAAACAACTTGTGTAAAACACTCGTTTTAAGCTGGCATCCTTATATAACATAGATGCTATAAAAAACACAAAAATAATCTTTACAAATTCTGAAGGCTGGAAAGAAATTCCTGCAATGGAAATTGTCAATTTTGCTCCATAACTGGTTGCTCCCATAACTACAACTACTGCAAGAAGTGCCACCCCTACAACAAAATAAAGAGCACTAAAATTACGGAAAATAGAACCTTTCTGTAAAAACAGAGGAATAATTAACATCACTACCGAACCAGCTGCCAGAAAAACAAACTGTCGAAACGCTTTATCAAAAGATATGCGTGTTAACATAATCATACTAATTGCCAATAGCATCACCATATTATTCAAAAGCAACACTGAACACCGCTTATACATATAGTGATAAAACATAAATATCGTTGCAAATAATACTACCTGCATAAGATAAAAGCCTACTAATTCCGTGCTTGGATTCTTCAGATACAAACATAAATATCCGAGTCCATGAATCGCGAACAATAAAAATTTTTGTACCGAATACATATGCTTTTGTTTTTCTACTTGTTTTCCATAACGAAAAACAGAGAACGCCTCAAATACATATCCTAAAAACAGGAACATAATCACATATTTGAAAACTTGAATCATAATAGAAGCCATAAACTACTCAACTCCTCTTTTATAATGTCCATTGGTATACTCTATTTTTGTTCCTTTTCCTTCATACAAATCAAGAATATTTTCAACCTCTTTGGCCTTTTCGATAGAAAAATCCAATCGAATATGTGAAATGCCATAAGACGCTAGTCTCTCCTCTTCTGCAAATAACATTACAGGAACAGAATTGTAAATTACATTATAACAATCCTGACAATAATTTTTCACAGGGAACAATACGTTATATCGATCCTTTAAATAGGTAATACCTGATTTTTTATCACAATTTAGAGTATTCTTATGAACACAACCTGCCGTATTCATCAATGGATAATATCCATATACCACCATTTCACTATGCACATTATCTCTGCGTCGGATTTCTTTTTGATTTAATTCCAATGGTATCGTATCTCTTAACACATCTAACTCCGCAAATGCCTGTTTTGCATAATCATTATAGGTATAGAGATTATGGTCAATCACTATTGGCATATCCGGACACTCTGCTTTTATAAAAGAAAGTTCTTCATAGTTTCGTACCACTACACCATCTAACCCAAGTGCAAATAGCTGTTTTTTAATTTCCTGGAACTTTTTGGATGTATGTCCACGGAAAATCACAGGCATTCTTAAAAGAATTTCTTTGCGCATTTTGTGTGCAGATTCTATATCCATCCCCAATTGCTCAAGGATAGTTGCATAGTTATACATCTGTGTATCTACATAAATCGAAGTAATAAACTCACGTTTTAAAATTGCTTCGAATTGTGATCTTGTCTCACAAGTACAAATCACCTTAACTGATGTATCTTTTATATCTTCTTTTTCAGAAGCAACTGTCTCTATCGGTGTAATTTCGCGACGATACTCTGCTAACATCGCCTGTTCTAACTGTGCTAATGCATCTCTACGAATCTGATTCAAAACACCATTTGGTACAAAAATATCATTATCCATGGAAATCTCCAATCCTTCAAAATAAAATGGCGATTCCCCGGTTTTTTTCATACGCTCTCTTACATCTGTTTCCTCTAAAGGTTTATTCTTTGCCTCTTGTACTTCGCCAAGAGAAACATAAGCATGAACATCATCACAATTTACATAAAGTTCTAACGCTTGTCCTTTTGTCATCAGTAGTGTTCCATAAATTGGAAGCTGGTGCTTTACCCCCACATACTGCTTTTCAATCTGCTGATGTAAACTTTCATTTGATTTCTCATAAGAAGGCTTTTCGAAGGTAATCATATTTTTATCGTTATGTTTTGTAAAATAATCTGTTGTAAAACCACAACGATTTCCTAATTCATACAGATGCTTCATATCCTCTTTGGACACCTGTTTTTCTAAATCAATGTATTTACGATAGAAAGAAACCACTCCAGCGGCATAAGAAGCCTGCTTCATACGACCTTCTATTTTTAAAGAATATACTCCAGCATCTCGAAGTTGCTGTAAATATTCAATTCCACATAAATCCTTTAAACTAAGCACATAGGATTCTTTTTTATATTCTTTTTTCTGCTCATCTAATACTGCATAGGCAAGACGACATGGCTGGGCACAACGCCCCCTATTTCCACTTCTTCCACCTAAGACACTACTAAATAAACACTGTCCGGAAAAAGAATAACAAAGTGCACCATGAATAAAGGCCTCTAATTCCACATCAGCCTCTTCTCGAATCTTTTTC
Organism: Agathobacter sp.; assembly: GCA_045633955.1. GTDB lineage: Bacteria > Bacillota > Clostridia > Lachnospirales > Lachnospiraceae > Roseburia. Next base: position 16,715 of record JAZQZJ010000047.1, read on the forward strand.
ATCTCAGCAATCGAAAGTTCTCTCGCCAAAACTACACGTTCCGCGCCTAGTTCTTTGAGTAATTTAGCCCCCTCTACTCCTGTAATAGTCATCTGTGTGCTTGTATGAATTGGCAAATCTGGAAAATACTCCTTAATAAATGCAATTGCACCAAAATCTTGTACAATAACTGCATCCAATCCACGTTCATAATATGGTTTTAAATAATCATGTAGCTGTTCTTTTATTTCCTGATTTTTAAACAACGTATTTACTGTTAAAAATAGCTTACGACCACGTAAATGTACATAATCAATTGCCTCTAACAATTCTTCTTCTGTAAAATTATTTGCATATGCTCTCGCACCAAACTGACTTCCGCCTACATATACTGCATCAGCGCCAGCCTCTATAACAGCCTTTAAAATTTCAAATGAACCTGCAGGTGCAAGCAATTCAAAGTCTTTTTTCATCCCAAATCCCTCATAATCGTAAATAAGGACAGAAAAGTTCCCCTTCTGTCCTTTGTACTTCACCTTATTTCTTTGTGTTTCTTGAACCAATTCCTTCTAATAAAGCATCTTCTAAAGTTGCCTCTAGTCTTGCTTTATTTAAGAGAAGCTCTCTATTTTCTGCTTCCAATTCTTTGATTCTGTCATCTGCACTTTCTGTCTTTAACTGATTTGAAATCAAATCATGTTTCAAATCATAGAGCTCTCTATCTTTTAACTCCATATCACGTTCTAATTTCTCTACCTGAGCTTTTGCCTTAAAGTAGTCATCCGCAATATTAATCTGAACCAAAGTGCTCTTCATATCTCTAGGAAGATGTTTAGTGTTTTCTAAGGACTCAAACTCGTTAATTTTTTCATTGATATAAGAAGCTACCTTCTGAAAATACTCCTGTCCTTCATATCCACTTAATGTATAAACTTTTCCATCTATAATTACTTCTGCACTTGTTTTCGCAGACATAACCGCATCCTCCACTTTCTCCAAAATGTATTCTAACAGCTTAAAGAATACTACATATAGTTATTATACCTTTAGCCCTTTCATATGGCAACCCTTTATTTACTTAGACCAAAATGCTGATAAGCAAAATCTGTTACCACACGCCCTTTTGGTGTTCTGTGAATAAAGTTATTCTTCACCAAATAAGGTTCATAAACATCCTCAATTGTACCTGAATCCTCTCCAACAGAAGCTGCCAATGTTTCTAAACCTACTGGTCCACCACCAAACTTTTCAATAATCGTAAGTAGAATATTTCTATCATTCTGATCTAAACCAAGCTTATCCACTTCTAATAAATCCAACGCAAATGTCGCTACATCATATGTAATGTTTCCATCGTATTTTACTTCAGCAAAATCTCTTACACGTTTTAACAATCGGTTTGCCAAACGAGGTGTACCACGACTTCTTCTCGCTAATTCATAAGCACCTTTAGAATCTATTTTCACACCAAGCTTTTTTGCTGACTGAATAATAATCGTCTTTAATTCATCCACCGTATAGTATTCCATATGACTAATAACACCAAAACGATCTCGAAGTGGTAAAGACAGCATTCCTGCACGAGTGGTTGCACCTACCAATGTAAACTTTGGTAAATTAATACGAATAGAACGTGCGGATTCACCTTTTCCAATCATAACATCAATGGCATAATCTTCCATTGCAGAATACAAAACTTCCTCAACCTGACGATTCAAACGGTGAATTTCATCAATGAATAAAATATCACCTTCGGATAAACCATTTAAAATAGCTGCCATTTCACCTGGCTTTGCGATGGCTGGTCCAGAAGTAATCTTCAAATGTGTTCCCATTTCATTGGCAATAATGCCTGCCAAAGTGGTTTTACCAAGTCCTGGAGGTCCAAAGAATAACACATGATCCAAGGCTTCTCCACGACCTCTTGCTGCCTCTATATATACATGAAGGTTATCTTTAATCTTTTCCTGTCCAATATAATCCTCTAAGGTCTGAGGTCTTAAACTGGATTCAATTTTTATATCTTCTTCCTGCATTTTTGTGGAAATCACACGTCTTTCCATAGCTAAACTCTCCTTATAAGAATGACATATGTTTTAATGCCTGTTTTAAAACAGCTTCAACATCCATATCCTCTGTAATCTGTACCTTTGATACTGCTTTTAGACTTTCTGTAGAGGAATATCCCAAAGCAGTAAGCGCTAGCACTGCATCATTTTTCACCTGATTATTTGATGACATCACAGGTGCCTGTGTATGTTCTAATTTCTTTTCAAAAGCATCTTCTAAAGACATCTTATCTTTTAATTCCAAAATCACACGTTGTGCTGTCTTTGCGCCAATTCCTGGTGCTTTTGAAATTGCTTTAGAATCTCCTGCTAAAATCGCAAACCGTAAATCATCCCCAGATAACGCAGATAAAATACCAAGTGCTCCCTTTGGTCCAATACCACTAACTGAAATCAACTGCTTAAACAATGCCAAATCATCTTTTGTCAAAAATCCATAGAGCATCATAGCATCTTCACGTACATATAAATAGGTATGAATCTTGCATTCTTCCCCTAATGATGGTAAATATTCAAAACAATTGGTTGGAATATATAAGTTATATCCAATTCCATTTACATCAATCACAATATGATCCAGTTCAACCTCTGTCAACGGTCCTCTGATATATGAATACATAGATCCTCCTCTATCTTACTCTCAGCAAATGTCCTACCCTTAGGAACACTTCCTGTGAAACAATACCAATCAATGTACCCGTAATAAATCCTGCTACCATAAGCACAGGAATATAGTACATCACGGAATAATTCGAAACAATAAATGTTGCAATGATAATCTGTCCGATATTATGAGCAATTCCACCTGCAATACTAACTGAAATCACTGAAAGCAACTTCGTCTTTTTTAATAAATACATTACGGTCAAACTCAACATGCCGCCCGCAAAAGAATAAGCAATTGCCATCACATTTCCAAACATAAATCCTGAAATCAACACTCTTGCAATCGACAAAATATAAGCTTCCTTTGTTCCTAAACTATACAAAGCAAACACAATTACAATATTCGCAAGGCCTAGCTTTATCCCTGGTATCCCAATAGAGAAAGGAATTAATACTTCTACATAACTACAGATTAAAGCCAACGCCAGCATAACACCTAAATACGCTGTTTTTTTCTTCATCACATTCCTACCTTTATCGAATAATCAAATCTGTATCACTCTTAACATCACTTGTAACTGTAAGCACAACTTTATTCGGTAAACAAATAATAGATTCCTTATCAAAGGAAATCTCATTCTGGTCTACACAAAGCTGATCTGGACAACTTGCTTCTAACATATATGCCTTGCCACTTTTGATTTCAATGATGTTTTTTTCATTCTCATGCTCGATAATAATCGTCTGTTCCTCAAAAAGAGAATAGGTTCCATATTCTTTTCCATCTACTGTGATAAGAATATTACTACCTTCTACTCCGCCACCTTTGTAAACTGCTACACAAACAGCAATACAAAAAACAGCTAGGATACTGATAAAAATTACATCGTTTTTTCCAAAACGTCTATTCATTTTCTACTACCTTTCCAATATAATAGAAACCTTTACATTCTTCTAACTTCACCTGATAGATATTACCAATCATATCCTCTGTACCAGGGAAATGTACCACCGAGTTATTATCTAAACGTCCTGTCACAAGACTAGCATCATGTTCATTCATCTCTTCTACAAGAACAGGCATTGTTTTTCCTTCTAACGCATTTGCTTTCTTTGTAGAAATCTCCTGTACTTCATGAAGAAGTCTATCAAAATGACATTTCACTTCAGCTGCTGGCACCTGATTTTCCATAGAAGCAGCAGGTGTACCTGTACGTTTCGAATAAATGAAGGTGAATGCACTATCATATTCTACACGCTGTACTACATCAAGAGTTTCTAAGAAATCTTCTTCTGTTTCACCTGGAAAACCTACAATAATATCTGTAGTAAGTGCAATATCCGGAATCTCTTTACGAAGCTTGTCCACGATAGTCAAATACTGTTCCTTATCATAATGACGATTCATAATATTTAAAATACGAGAGCTACCTGATTGTAAAGGCAAGTGCATATGTTTACATACCTTTTCACAATCTCTCATCGCATAGATAAGTTCGTCCGATAAATCCTTTGGATGGGAAGTCATAAAACGAATGCGCTTTAATCCTTCGATTTTATTAATCTCACGAAGAAGTTCCGCAAAACTCATTGGATGTTCTAGATTCTTTCCATAAGAGTTTACATTCTGCCCCAAAAGCATAACTTCACATACACCATCTGCTACTAGATTTTCAATTTCACGAATAATATCTTGTGGCTGACGACTACGTTCACGACCTCTTACATATGGCACGATACAATAACTACAGAAATTATTGCAGCCAAACATAATATTTACCCCTGATTTAAATGAGAACTTTCTCTTAATTGGTAAATCTTCTACTATTTTATCCGTATCTTCCCAAATATCAATAATCTGAGAATTCGATTCTAAAGTATTATAAAGTAATTCTGCAAACTTATAAATGTTGTGTGTGCCAAACACAAGGTTTACAAATTTATATTTTTTACGAATTGTCTCTACAACCGTTGGTTCCTGCATCATACACCCACATAATGCAATCATCATATGTGGATTTTTCTTTTTATAGTTTGATAAATAACCTAAACGACCATACACCTTATTGTTTGCATTTTCACGCACTGTACAAGTATTGTAAATAACAAAATCAGCATGTTCGTCTTCGATTTCTTCGTAACCAACCTGCTCTAAAATACCTACTAACTTTTCAGAGTCACGGGCATTCATCTGACATCCAAAAGTCTGTACACAAAACTTAAGCTTTCTACCAAGTTCTGCTTCTTTTTCCGCAACAAGTGATTTACATTTTTCAATATAATCATACTGACGAGCAGCTTCCTCTTTACTAGTAAGTGTTGTATTTTCTAAATCTCTCATATTACCTCTTAAAATTAATAATTTTTATATATTTAGCCACGTACCTGACCATCACCATAGATGACATACTTATAGCTGGTCAATGCTTCTAAGCCCATTGGGCCTCTTGCATGAAGTTTCTGTGTGCTGATACCAATTTCTGCGCCAAAACCAAACTCATTTCCGTCAGAAAAACGAGTCGAAACATTCCAATATACACAAGATGCATCTACTTCATTTAAGAATTTTTCTGCTGTCTGTGCATCTCCAGTAATAATGGATTCGGAATGAGCCGTATTATATTTGTTGATATGTGCAATGGCCTCCTCTACATCCGCAACAGATTTGATGGATAAAATGTAATTCAAATATTCAGTTCCCCAATCCTCTTCTGTCGCTTCTACCACTACACCTGCTTCTTTATTTAAATAAGAAAGACAAACTGCATCTGCACGTAATTCTACATTTTTTTCTAATAACTTTTTCTGTAATTTAGGTAAAAAGTCTTTTGCAATATCTTCATGTACCAACAACGACTCACAAGCATTACATACACTGATACGTTGCGTCTTTGCATTATTTACTACATCAACTGCCATTTCAATATCTGCAGCTTTATCTACATAAATATGACAATTTCCAACACCTGTTTCAATAACAGGAATTGTTGCATTATTTACTACATTCTGAATAAGCCCTGAACCCCCTCTAGGAATTAATACATCCACATAATCTTTCATTTTCATAAATGCAAGTGTGGTTTCTCTTCTGGTATCTTCAATCAAATTGCAGGCATCTGTTGGAAGTCCATGCTGTTTTAACGCCTCTTTGAGCAGCATCACAATTGCCTTATTGGAATGAATTGCATCCGAACCACCTTTTAACACCACACAGTTACCTGTTTTAAAGCAAAGCCCAAATGCATCACAGGTTACGTTTGGTCTGGATTCATAAATCATACCAACTACCCCCATTGCCACACGACGTTTGGTTACATTCATACCATTTGGACGTACCGTACTGCTAAGCACTTCTCCGATTGGATCTGCTAAAGTAGCCACCTGTCGAAGTCCATCTGCCATATCAAGGATGCGCACATGATTTAATGCCAAGCGATCAATCATTCCTTTTGCCATACCTTTTTCTTCCGCATTTTTAATATCTAATGCGTTAGCTTCAAGGATTATTTCTTCATTATTAATTAGTAAATCTGCAGCAGTTTCCAAAACTGCATTTTTTTCTTCAGCAGAAAGTTTTCCTATCATTCCTTTGCAAGCACAAGTGCTTTGGCATAATACTTCTAATTCCATAACTTTTACCCTTCTTATGAAAGTTTCTTATTTGCAGCATATTTTTCACCTAAATTTTCAATGCTGCCATCTGCATTCACTACATCAATATTATCTAACTGTGCTTTTAAATTATTTCTAACACTTGCAATAAATTCCTGGCGAAGAAGTGCCTGTTCCTGTCTTTCTTCTTCTGTTAACCCTTCTGCTTTTGATTTCCTAGCAAGTTCATTAATTCTAGTAATTTTTACTTCGTTCATTAATTCATACTCTCCATAATATAATCTTCTAAATTAAATGTTTCATTTTTGTTTGCATGGAAACATGTACCTACTTGTTCCCCATTTATGATGCGTTCCAAAATAGACACATCTTCTCCATTAGTAATCACCATGTCAGCACCTGAATATGTCGCAATCTTTGCAGCTGCAAGTTTTGTCGCCATACCACCAGTTCCTACATCACTTCCTGTAGAGCCTTTTGCCATCCCTAAAATCTTCTCATCAATTTCATGCACATCACGAATAATCTGTGCATCCGGATTTTTGTGAGGATCATCAGTGTATAAACCATCAATATCTGACAATAACACCAACAAATCTGCACCAACCAAAGATGCAACCAATGCTGATAAGGTATCGTTATCACCAAAACGCATTTCGTAAGTACTAACTGTGTCATTTTCATTTACGACCGGAATAACACCAAGTTTAAACAACTCTTCAAATGTATTCTTTGCATTAAATCTAGACTTTGGATTTACCATGGTATACTTCGTCATCAATACCTGCCCAGTTACCTGATTATATTCACTAAACAGCTTCTGATAAGTCATCATCAATCGCGCTTGTCCCACTGCAGCACATGCCTGTTTCACAGATGTATCTGTAGGACGCTCTTTTAATGCAATGGCATCTTTACCAACTGCAATCGCACCAGAACTAACCAAACACACATCATATCCTCTGTTTCTTATATCACACAGCACCCTTACCAGACGCTCCATTTTTAAAAAGTTTATACTTCCTGTCTTCTCATGTGTTAAAGACGAAGAACCTATTTTTATAACCACTCGTTTCATAAATAATTAGGCACTCCTTTCCTTATTAAAATAAGTAAAAATCATTTTATCATATCTTCATGAAAAATACAAAGAAAACATAAAAACTTTTACACAAACTATGATTTACGAAAAAGCTTAAATTTTATACAATTTTTTTCACATTTACTACCAAATATAGCTTGCATTCATATATATATTGTGGTAAAATTCATTCGGTATGAATGTTACAAAATTAACAATCGTACTAGGAAAAGATTATTTCTAAATAGGAGGAAAACAAAATGAAAAAAAGAATTGCACTCTTACTCGCTGCTCTTCTTGCTGTAGGTTCTTTAACAGCTTGTGGTGGCAATGGTGACAATGCAGGCGCTAGCTCAGATGCAAAAGTTAAAATCGGTCTTGGCGCAACAACATCTTTCTCTTCTTCTAAGAGCATTGGTGAAGAAGATCACGGAAGCGTTCGTACAGATAGCAATGCACAGGCTGACATTACTGTTGCAACTGTTATGCTTGATGCTGAAGGAAAAATTCTTCAGTGTGTAATGGACGTTGTACAGGTTAAAGCTACTATCGCTGACAACGGCGAAATGACAACAGATCCTACTACAACTTTCAAAACAAAGAAAGAATTAGGTCCTGAATATGGCATGGCTTCAGCTTCTCCAATCGGAAAAGAATGGGATGAACAGGCTGCTGTTTTTGAACAGTGGTGTATTGGCAAAACAGCTGACGAAGTTGTTGCTGGTCTTGGCGCAGACGGCTATCCAGCTGATGATACACTTGTAACAGGTTGTACAATGCATGCATCTGCATTTGTAACTGCTGTATCTAGAGCATGTGAAAAAGCTATGGAAACAGAAGCTACAGCTAACGATGTATTAGGTCTTGGTATGACAGCTGAATTATCAAGCTATGCAGCTGCTACAGCTGAAGAAGCTGGTAAAGTTCAGGCATATGTAAACTATGCTGCAGTTGCTCAGAACGCTGAAGGCAAAATCACATTTGTACTTATCGATAGCATCCAGGCTACAAGCACATGGGGCGCTGATGGTGTTCTTACAACAGATACAACAGAACCAAAAACAAAATATGAAAAACAGTTTGACTATGGTATGCAGGTAGCATCTAGCCTTGAAAAAGGTGAATGGTTCCAGCAGATCGAAGTATTCCAGTCATTCATCACAGGCAAAACAGCTGATGAAGTTGCTGGTATCTCTACTGATGATAGTGGATACCCAACAGATGATATGCTTAGAAGTGGTTGTACAATGAAAATTGCTGCTTACCAGACAGCTGTTGCTAAAGCTCTTGCAAAATAATTTTATTTTAAATTTATAGGGGTGTGTGAAAGCACACCTCTATTTTTTTGGTTTACAATACAACCATCCTATTATAGAATAATCCTATCTAATCCTCATGCTTAACAGATTTAGTTTTAAATAC
>JAZQZJ010000048.1:0-2554 GCA_045633955.1 Agathobacter sp.
AACTAACGAAATTCTTTGGCGAGAATTCGATGCAACCAAGAACTCTATTTCTATGGCTGCAAGGGCTTATTATTCTGATAAACAACTTCATGGTAAGAACGGTTCTGAAAAACAGGACATGCTTATGGAAAAGGGTATTAACTGGAATGATTATCCTGCATTCTTCAAGAGAGGAACTTATGCACAACGTAAAGTTGTTGAACGTGCTTTAACAGCAGAAGAATGGGAGAAAATTCCGGAAGAATTTAAGCAGAAAGTCGAACGTGATACATTAGTTAAACGTTCAGAAATTCAGGTTATTGATATGCCTATTTTCTCTAAAGTTGTAAACAGAGTTGATGTTATCTTTAATGGTGAAAAACCAGTAGTAGAGGCTGTATAATGAAAATTGATTCAATAGCATTATCTGAAATTCCAGAACTTATGCATGATTTCTTGCAAGATTCTCGAGGTCAAAGTTTTGGTGAACTTGAAGAAAGGTGGCAAGAAGTAGTGACAGAACCGGATGCAGATGAAGATGAAATTGATGCTTTGTTTAACCGAGAAGAAGATTCTTGGGAAAGCTATCTTGACTATTACGATGGTTGGATAAATCCAGCTTATGAACAAGCTGGTCCTCCATCTACATTCGATTTAGGTTTTAAAACATTTGGCGATGAGAACCACTATATTGGTATCATTTATGATAAGCAGACAAGGGATATTGTCTGCTGGGTAATGGATATTGACTAAAAGGAATAAAATGGCAAAGAAAGATCATTATTTAATTGATACGACAGTCAATTGGGCTGACGAAATGGATGTTTATGGTTTTACTATCATGACCAAAGAACAATTCAAGAATGTTCGCAAGTATGTTAAGGAACAAGATGAAGATTGGTGCTTAGGTGTTTATCTTGGAACCAACGAAGATACAGAACTTACCAAGGATGAAGTTCTTGATATGCTTGGAGACGCAGAACGTATTTCTGAGGAAGATGCAGAATTCATTATGGATAAAGTCGGTCAGTGTGAACATAATATTTTTGAAGATATTATGGATGCAAATGATGATGAATACGAAGATGAGGATGAAGAATAAATGACAGTAGAAGAAGCAATAGAATTCTGTAAAGAGTTGGAAACAGTTCACAAAGAAGATTGTGATGATGTTAAAAAACTGTCTGAAATTCGCAATATGCTCCGTCAATATAACTATATGAAAGACGATTTTGGCAAGTATGAATATATCTGTGACAGAATGTCCAGTGATGAATACTACGAACTCGAAAGTATGTATGAAGCTGAATGCGGAGAAGATGAAGAGGAAGAAGACTAATGGAATATAAAGTCAAAGTCAGTAAAACAATGACTATTCATGCAGAATCTGAAGACAATGCATACGAAATAGCATTGATGCGTATCAATGAAGACGGTTTCGAACCAGATGAAGCAGAAGTTACAGAAATAAAGGAATAGAAACTATGCAAAGAAAATGGGTAGAAGTAGAAGGCGGTAAATCTGAAAGGGTAATTCAACCTTTGCTTGATGCTGGATGGGAAGTGAAGATGATGTCTGCTGCTAGCTTTTCTGGCACTGCAGCATATACAGCGCATGCTCCTGGATGTTTTGTTTATCTTGAGAAGGCAGACTAATGACAGATTTTCAAGAAGTAAGTAGAGATGATAATCATGTAACTGTTAGATTTAAACAGGGAAAACATGAATATGATGCAATGATTGATTATGGTGTTATGTATGAACGAGGTGAAACTGTACCAGCAGTTTCATTTAGTATTACATCTGACCCAAATCCAGACTGGCGAAAACAAGGTCTTACACAAACGTTTGGTGTAAATGATTTTGCACAATTTTTAAACAAGTTGAAGGAGATTTCAACTTATGATGACAAAGAATGAATTAATTGAAGAATTACAAAAAGTTGAAGGAAATCCACAAATATCAATAGCTATTGATGGGACGTGGGGTAAAGAAAGCTATTCTGCTGTCAGAGTTACTCCTTTATACAAACATGATGGTCATAAGGTAGATCCAAATGCATGTATTTTTGAAATTAATGCTGAAAATAAAATAGATGTTTCAGCAGAACGAAAAGCAGAAATGCATACACTTTATATGCTCAAAAAATATGGTCCTTTAAGTTTATGCAGTATCGATGAAAGATATTGGGCAGTTAATGGTCCATGGTTTGAAAAATGGTATCAAGAAAAAATTGAACGTCTTGAAAATGAAATAGCAAAACTTAAAAAGGAAAAATATGAATCTGGGTGATTTATTAAGAGCTAGAACTATTGATGCATCTGAGAAGGCAGTTAAAGAAGAAGCATCTAAGCTTTTTAAACTCGCATATTCAGAAGCACAAAGATGTGCTGATAATAGAAAACGAACTGCCGGTATATCTATCAATACGGCTGAATACGACGATGTACATCCACTTTTTGACTATACCTATGATTCACCCTTACTGATAGATAAAATCGTCCCAGAAGTCATTAAAATGTTCCAAAACGAGAGTATAACAGCTAAGCTTGAAGATTCTCCAAAGGGAATGATTA